>JAJVIF010000001.1:326112-652225 GCA_022072165.1 bacterium
AAGCTGGAACAGCATCTTCATCCTCATCGTCCTCCTCCTGTTTGCCCTGCTTTACAGCTTCATCATCGCAAACAAGAAGACGACCCCTCTGACGGCTCCTGAACTGGTGCATCGCCTGGGACAGGGCGACACTATCATCAAGTCCGTCGAAGTCCATCCCGATGAGGGCTACATCAGCGGCGAATTGCTCCTCCCGCCCGGCAGTGAGCCGCAACCCTACCGGGTCGACTTGCCCAAGCCCATCTCGATGGAAGATGTCATGCGCCTCTATGAGCGCGCCGGCATCAACCTGCAGGAAGAACCGGCCGGGATCCCCCTGCCGAAAGTCAAACCAACCCCGCTCTTCCTGTCGCTGGTGGGACCAATGATGGTCTTCATCCTGCCGGTCCTCCTCTTTGGGTTCTTCTACTTCTTTATGGTGAAGCAGGCGCAGGCCTCCGGTGGCCAGGCTCTGTCGTTCGGGAAATCCCGTGCGAAGCTCCTGACCGATAAGCCCAACGTCTCGTTCAAAGATGTCGCTGGCGTGTCCGAAGCCGTCGAGGAACTGCACGAAATTGTGGAGTTCCTCAAAGAGAAAAAGAAGTTCATCAGCCTGGGGGCCAAGATCCCCAAGGGTGTGCTCCTGGTCGGACCTCCCGGCTGCGGCAAGACTCTCCTGGCCCGGGCGATTGCCGGCGAGGCCGGAGTCCCGTTCTTCCACATGTCCGGGTCGGACTTCGTAGAGATGTTCGTTGGCGTCGGCGCGAGCCGCGTCCGCGACCTCTTCGAGCAGGCGAAACGACATGCCCCGGCAATCGTCTTCATCGACGAAATCGATGCCGTAGGACGGCAGCGTGGGACCGGCCTGGGTGGCGGTCACGATGAGCGCGAGCAGACGCTGAACCAGCTGCTGGTCGAGATGGACGGCTTCGACACAAACTCCGGTGTCATCCTCATTGCCGCCACAAACCGGCCTGATGTCCTGGACCCGGCCCTCCTGCGCCCTGGTCGCTTTGATCGCCGCGTGGTGGTCGATAAGCCGGACTACAAGGGCCGCGAAGAAATCCTCATCATCCATAGTCGGGAGACGCCGCTGGATGACGATGTCGACCTCCGCCTGCTGGCGCGTCGCACTCCCGGGTTTTCCGGTGCCGATCTGCGCAACCTGGTGAACGAAGCCGCGATTCTGGCAGCCCGCGAAAACGGGAAAAAGGTCACGATGCATCACTTCGAGGAGGCCACGGAGCGGGTCATGGCAGGTCCGACCCGTCGCAGCCGCGTGATCTCCGAGAAGGAAAAGAAGGTCATCGCCTACCACGAGTCGGGACACGCCATGGCGATGTACTACTCCGGCGACCTCGACCCGATCCACAAGATCACCATCATTCCCCGCGGCATGGCCCTGGGCTACACCATGCAGCTGCCCGGTGAGGATCGCTACCTCACCACCCGCAGCGAATTGCTTCAGAAGATCAAGGCCGCCCTCGGTGGCCGGGTCGCGGAGGAAGTCATCTTCCAGGAGCAGACCACCGGCGCATCCGATGACCTGCAACGGGTCACCGACCTGGCGCGTCGCATGGTTATGGACTTCGGCATGAGCACCAAGCTCGGTCCCATCACCTTCGGCAACCGGCATGGGGGATCGGTCTTCCTGGGGCGCGACATGATGGAAGAGCGCAACTACTCTGAGGAGATTGCGTATGAGATCGACAAGGAAGTCGATGCCATCGTCACCTCAGCCTACGAAGATGTAAAGAGCATCATGTCGACCCACATCGACCGGCTCCACGCCCTGGCGACTGCCCTGTTGGAGCGCGAGACCCTCGACGCCGAAGAAGTCCGGCTCCTCATGGAGGGGCAGGAACTGCCGCCGGAGTCGGTCTCCCGACCCCAGCCGCCCTCCAGCGGGACCCTGACTCCGGTGGAGGAGCCCGGGCGGGAGACCCCGCGACGGGAACCCGGCATCGGGGGGCTGGCACCCAGCCCCAGCTAAGCAACAGCAGCGTCTGCGACGAAAGCACACGACCCCCGGCGTACCCGGGGGTCGTTTCTGTTGTCGTTCATGCGAGTGGCGCTGTTAACCCCAGCCGTCATCATCCTCAGCAGCGGCACCAGGAGCGGTCCGGGTGCTCGCGACTGCGGGGCCGACCCCACACAGCTCATTCAGCTTGTCGAAGAGCGTCCCCGCTTCCTTCAGCAGGGCCAAAAAGTCGGGATACGACGTCGGTGATGACGTGCGCGACTTGTGGGCATAGCCGATGAACATCGACAGCTTAGTCAGTAGCTTGTGCGAGCCGAAGCCCAGGAGCGCCGAGAGGTCCTGTACCGGGCAGGCGCAGTAGAGCAATGCGCCGTAGACATACGCCCCCACATAGCAGTTCAGACGCTTGGCATCCGAGGTGGACAGCCGGGCGTACTCATCTTCCGGCCAGCGCTGGAGGTCAGAGAGGGGAATACCGGTCATGGGTTCCCAGCGAGCGGTGAACTGATCGATCGTGCGCCGTGGTTTCACGTTGCGCCTCCTGTTGGTCTTGCGAGGGTTCTACGGCATTTTCGGGAGCATTGCAAACGCTGGATGTCCGATTTTTGTGAGGTCGGGTACTCTTCCACCTTGTGGACAGTGTGCCAGACTACGGTGAACTCTTTATCGGCTGCGCGGGATTCCAGTACGACGACTGGATCGGGACGGTCTACCCCCCGGGGACTAAAAAGTCTGAGATGCTGGAACTCTATGCCCACTACTTTTCGTTTCTGGAGCTCAATTTCACCTACTACCGGATGCCCACGACCGAATCTATCGCCCGGATCGCAGAGCGTGCGCCGGATCTCTGTTTCGCGGTCAAGGCACATCAGTCCATGACCCATAGTCGGGATGCCGATGCCGGAGCGTTTGCCAGCTTTGAAGCAGCGCTGGAGCCGTTGCTGGAAACCGGGCAGCTCCTCGTCTGCCTCCTGCAGTTCCCCCACAGCTTTCACTTTGGTCCCCCCGCCCTCCGCTGGCTCGAGTCACTCCGTGCCGGACTCCCGGCACTGCCGTTGGTGGCCGAGTTCCGGAGCCGGGAATGGATTCGCAAGGACGTGCCCACGCATTTGCGCGACCTGGGCATCAGCTGGTGCGCGGTGGATGAACCCGATCTGCCTGGACTTATGCCCCCGCTCGCGGCGGTCACCGGGCCGACAGGCTATGTCAGATTCCACGGACGCAACGCGGCGCAGTGGTACGACCATGAACAGGCCTGGCAACGGTATGACTACCGCTACTCAGAAGAAGAACTGACAGGCTGGCTGCCACGACTGGAACGCCTCCTGCGGGAGACCGATCAGACGATTGTCGTGATGAATAACCACTACAAAGGACAGGCTGTGGAGAACGGGCAGATGCTGCGCGATCTGCTACCCCCAGCGATGCGGGAAGTCCTGCATGCCCCCGAAGAATTACTGCCCCGGGTGGACAGCAGGGCTGGGCGAACGGCGACTCCACCAGACCAGTGACGCCGCTACGAGCAATGGCAAAGGCAGCGTCGCGAGGACAAAGACCACAGTCGACACCGGAAAGCTTGGGTTGTTGGCCGCCAGATACCAGCCTGCCAACCCCAATCCCAGGATCAGCGCGCTCAGTGCCCCAGCGGTCGGCCAGCGCCACAGGAGCCAGGCCTGCACGACCACACCCGCAACAACTGCCGCGGGGTAGATCAATTGCTCCAGAGGCGGGACCGGATTCATACTGCTGGCGATGGCGAAGAAGCTCCACCAGGCAGCCCAGAGCAGGATGATGCCCCGGGCGATGACCAGTGGTCCAGGAGTTCGGACAAGAGATGTCATAAGGATAGTGTATCTGCCATCTGGACCTGGTGCACGACCCGGCGAGGCTCTACGCTGCTGCCGCCTGAGTCGTCCGGGTTCCCCGGGCCATCGCGCTCGCGGCTTGGACCGCTTTCGCGACCGCGGCAGTGCTCCTTTTAGTCCGCAGGCCCCGCAGGGTCGCCAGGTTGGTGACGTCCATGTTGTCGACTTTAGGGGTCTCCAGACACATCGGGACGTCAAAAAACCGGGCATCGTTCACCAAAAAGCGAAACGCCTCCAGGCCAACAAATCCCTGACCGATATGCTCGTGGCGATCCACCCGGGAGCAGCAATCCTTCTTGGAGTCGTTCATGTGAAAGACCCGGATCCTGTTGATACCGATCAGCCGGTCGAAGTCCGCCATCGTGGTGGCATACCCCTCAGCCGTACGGAAGTCGTAGCCACCCGCCAATGCGTGACAGGTATCGAAGCAACAACCGAATCGCTCCGGCTCCTTCACCCCCTCGAGAATCGCACCGATGTGCTCGAAGCGATACCCCAGATTCGAGCCCTGCCCGGCGGTGTTCTCGATCAGGATCTGGGTCGGATTTCCCTCGGTCGCCTCTAAAATGCGATTGAACGCAGCAATGATCCGCTGGATGCCGAAATCTTCACCTTCGCCCACATGCGCGCCGGGGTGCATCACGAGGTAGGGGATGCGCAGTTGCTCCGCCCGGTGCATCTCCTCGACAAACGCCGCGATGCTCTTTTCCCACAACTCATCTTTGGGCGATCCCAGGTTGATGAGGTAGGAATCGTGAATTACCGCCTGCCAGACATCTGACTTCTCCCAGGCATCAAGCCACTTCTTAATGGTGGTGTCTTCCAGCGGACGCGCGTTCCATTGGTTGTTGTTCTTGCTGAACAGCTGGAGCACCTGCGCCCCGACCGCTGTGGCCTCCGTGATGGCATTTTGAGGACCGCCAGCAGCGGACATGTGGGCACCGAGGTTATCCATGGATGTGCGGGCTCCCTGCAGTTGACATACTGGCATCTTACCCGGCCTTCGATTCACACAGCGGGCGTTCAGTCCCCGGTGAAACCCGGATATTATTACCGGGGGGGAACTCTCATCCGGAGAGTCTCTGCCGCCACCAGTCGCTATGGATATCCGCATCTCCACCGGTCTGAATCCGCGCCCCCTGACACCCCGTCAGGAACAGCAGGCACGCCTCGACCGCTGGCGGGCAGGTGCGTCGGATTTGGCGCAGGCTCCGCAGCCCGTTGCGCCCGCAGCGAGCAGCGCGCCTCCGCAGAGTGTACCGTCCAATCCGGACCCCTTCCCGTATGTCCAGATTCCGTTCGGGGGCTATCAGGAAGCGGACCCGGCGCAGGCTTTGCGACGGAGTCGGCAGGCAGCCGCGCAGGAGGATTCTCCGGAAATCCCGTTCCGTCGACCCAGCGAAATGGACGACACGGCCGCTGCCAAAGAAATCAGCCGTGCCTTGAGCGAGGCGATTGAGAGTGAAGCGCGTGAAGCCGACGCCCGGGCGGAAGCGGCCCGGGAAGCTGCGGCGGCTCTCGAAGCTGCCGCAGAAGCGCGTCGACCGCTCCAGGAACGCCAGACCGCAGCGCTCCGGGAACGGGTTCAGCAGTTGGGATCTCTGATGGAACTGGTGGTGGGCCGCTACGGTATGCCCCCTGGTCCGGCCTCGCCGGACACCTCGCGTCAGGCATAAAGCCCACACAAAGGCTGGTGATATACTCGCTTCGCGCTCCCAGCTTCCATGCCGGAATCCATGCGCACGTCCGGAATACTGCCGCATGCGGATCGGCTTCGTCTCCGACATCCACAGCAATCGCGCCGCTCTCGATGCCGCCCTCGCGGAGCTCGACAGCTACGGCATTGACACGCTCTATTGCATGGGCGACATCGTGGGTTACGGTCCGGAGCCAAACTACTGTCTGGAAGTGATCCGGGAGCGGGCGAGTGCGGTCGTGATGGGCAACCACGACTACGCGGTCCTGCATCTGGAATATGCTGAGCACTTCAACCCCTACGCCAAAGCTGCTGCCCAGTGGACCGCCGGGGAACTCTCCGAAGAGAATCTGGCGTTTCTCGGCAGTCTCGAAACCGTCCAGATGCGGGATGAGGTGACCCTGGTCCATGGGTCGCTCCGTAATGGGGGCAACTTCGAGGAGTATGTTCAGGAAGTCCCGCAGGCGAAGAAGAGCTTTGAAGAACTCCAGACGAAGCTCGTCTTTGTCGGACACACCCACTACCCCGAGATTTACCTCTTCGATCCGGAGTCCCGTCAGGCGCGACATACCGGTCTGTACAGCTCCGGCTTCCTCTTCCTAGAAGAGGCCAGGCAGTACTTCGTCAATATCGGCTCCACCGGCCAGCCCCGGGACGGGGATGCCCGGTCCAGTTGCTGCTTATATGACTCGGAGGAGGGAACCATCGAGATCATTCGCGTGGTGTATGACATCGATGACACCGCGCAGAAAATTCTCGCCGCCGGCCTTCCCGAGTTTCTCGCCCAGCGGCTCTATGTCGGCCGGTAGCCCTTTTCCGACCTCCCGTAGAGCCGGTAGAATCCCACCGCCATGACCGCCGCCCAACAAGCCGTTTCGAACCTGTCAGCCATCCCCCTCATCCTGATGTCGGTGGTGCTGGGAGCCCTGGGACAGCTGACCATGAAGAACGGCTTCTCGATCCTCGCGAGCAAACAGCATCTTGCCGAACTGACCTACCTGCAGAAGCTTCCCCACATTTTCACCCAGCCCTTCGTGCTGGCTGGGCTCACTATGTATGTCATCGGGACCTTTGTCTGGTTTGCGGTGCTTCTGAAGGCAGAACTGTCGTTCGCCTATCCGTTCATTGCCCTGGCGTATGTCATCACCGTGATCGGCAGCTACTACCTCTTTGATGAGCACCTGAACATCTGGAAGATCGCCGCGCTGTGCCTGATCATTTGTGGTGTCCTCTGTCTGGCCCGGGGAGCGCAGGTGGCGGCGCAACAGCAGGCGCAGGCCCGGGGACTGAAACCAGATCTCGCCGAGCAACCGGTCCTGGATACCCTGCCTCCTGTCTGACTGGCAGGTCAATCCCAGTTATGTCGCCTTGCCTGAACCTTTCTCGCTGGCTACTATCCTAGGGTTAGGCTTCCGCTCTCAGGCGGTGGCCTTTTGTGCGACCCGCGCTTCACGGGGGACTGGGCGACAGGCGTCCTGTCCCAACGGAAGCCTCTCGACTCTCAACTTTGCACGACTCGCGCCGGTGCTGACCGCACCGGCTCCCGTCCGGAGGTCGCGATGATCGACGTCCGTCATATCACCAAGCGCTTCGGCCCCGCCGTCGCCGTGAACAACGTCACCTTCAGCGTGGCGAGCGGGGAGGTCGTCGGCTTTCTTGGTCCCAACGGGGCCGGGAAATCCACGACGATGAAATGTATTACCTGCTACCTCGCGCCGGACCAGGGAACCATCAAAGTCAACGGCTTCGATGTCTTTAAGCAGCCGCTGCAGGTCCGGCGGCAGATCGGCTACCTCCCGGAGTCCAACCCCCTCTATTATGAGATGGGCGTCACCGACTACCTGGGATTTGTCGCCGACGTGCACGATGTGCCGGTCAACGAACGAAAGCGCCGCATCGAGAGCATCATCGACCGGGTCGGACTGACCCGGATGCGACACAAGGACATCGGCGAGCTCTCCAAGGGATACAAGCAGCGGGTGGGGCTCGCGCAGGCGATGGTCGCCGACCCGCCGGTCCTGATTCTGGATGAGCCCACGACCGGCCTCGACCCCAACCAGATTGTGGAAATCCGGGCACTGATTCGCGAGCTGGGGCAGGAAAAAAGCGTCATTTTGTCCACGCACATCCTGCCGGAAGTCCGGGTCACCTGTTCCCGCATCATCATCATTGCCGAGGGACGGGTCGTTGATGAAGGCACTCCGGAAGATCTGATTGATCGCGCGAAGGGCGAGCAGATCTACACCGTCACGTTCGTGACCCCGGATGGGGACGCAGTCGACCGCGCACTGGCGGAGCATCCCCTGATCGCCTCGTATCGCCTCCTCGAGCTTCCGGTACCAGAGGCGGCCAAAGCGGCTGCTGCGACGACTGGCGAGGCCCCCGCGCTGGCGGGGGAAGAAGCCGAGCTCGCTGCCGCTAACGGGGAGTCCGATCCGGACACCCACACCGCAGATGAGTCGGCTCCGCTGGTCCCGGTGTCGCAGCCCGCATCGGGGGGAGCCCTGGCCGTGGCAGGCCCATCAGACCGGCAGCGGTACGAAATCATCGCCAGTGGTACGGATGACATCGGGATGGACCTGTTCGAAATGGCCGTCCGCCATGGCTGGCGCCTCTCAGAACTGACCCGCAAGGAAGTCTCGCTGGAGCAGGTCTTCCAAAAGCTCACCATCAAGGAGACCACCAGCCATGCTGCGTAGAACCGGGGCCATTTTCCGCAAAGAGTTTGGGGGGTATTTCAGTACGCCGGCGGGCTACATCTACCTCTTCCTCTTTCTCGTCATCTCCATGGGCTTCTTTTTCGGGGGCCAGGACTTCTTCACCCGGAATCAGGCAAGCATGCGGGGGTACTTCCTCTTCCTGCCGACCATGTTCCTCTTCTTTATCCCCGCAGTGGCGATGCGGCTTTGGGCGGAGGAGCGGGCCCGGGGCACCCAGGAAATTCTGCTAACACTCCCGGTTACGGATCTGGAAGTCATCGTTGGTAAGTTCCTGGCAGCGGTGGCCTTTATCGGGGTGGCGCTGGTGCTTTCGCTCTCCCTCCCCGTGACCCTGAGCTTTATCGGACGTCCCGACTGGGGTCCCATCATCGGTGGCTACCTTGGGGCGGTACTCATGGGGTCGGCCTTCCTCTCCATCGGCATCTACATGAGTGCTGTGAACTCCAACCAAATGATGGCCTTTCTGGGTGCGCTGGTGGTCTCCGCACTCTTCATGCTGGTGAGTGCCGAGTTCCTGACCCAGCATCTGCCGGAGAGCATCCGCCGATTCAGCCAGTACTTCGGCATGGGGTACCACTTCGCCAACATCGGTAAAGGGGTCGTGGACCTCCGGGATGTCCTTTACTACGTCTCTATCATCGTGTTCTTTCTCTTTATGACCGTCCGCGCGGTGCAGAGCCGCCGCTGGGCGTAACTGGAGGCACCCCCCATGAACGCCAGACGCGTTGGCCTCGGAGCCTTCACCTTCATCGAAATCGGTGTGCTGCTCGCCGTCCTCATTGTTCTCAATGCGCTGGCGTGCAATAACACGGTCCGCTTCGACCTCACGGAGAACCGCGAGTACACCGTCTCACCCGCGACTCGCAAGGTCCTCAGCAGCCTCGATGAGATCGTCAATGTCCGGGCCTATCTCTCCGATGATCTTCCGGCGGACTATCTGCCCCTGCGGACCGAAATCTACGACCAGCTCCGGACTTTCGAGGAACTGGCGAACGACAACTTCCGGCTCACCATCGTTGAGAAAATCGATCCCGCGAAAGAGATGCTCGACATCAAGGGTATCCAGCCGATCAACTTCACCGTCCGCAAGGAAGGGGAGTCCACTGAGAAGCGCGGCTTCATGGGGATTTTCCTGGAGCGGGTGAATAAGACCGATGCCCTGCCTGTGGTCCTCTCCACCGAAAGCCTGGAATACGACCTCATTTCGGCCATCGTCCGGCTCTCCAAGAAAGAATCCGACACCGGAAAAATCTCCATCACGCAGGGGAATGGCGAGCCGGATATGGAGTCCCCGGAGGGTGTGCAGCAGTTCGTAAAAGACCTGCGAGCCGCCAAGTACACGGTCTATCCCACGACGCTTGATGACAAAACCGAAATCCCCAGCACGGCCCGAACCCTGCTGGTGCAGTCGCCGACCAAACTGACTGACTTCGACAAGTACCAGATCGATCAGTTCCTCTTGCGAGGGGGCAATCTGGTCGTCACGATTGATCGCTGGGAACTGCCTCGCAACGAACAGGGACAGCCGGAACTCAACGGGAAGCCGACCATTCGCAATTTCGCCGCGGCAGACCTGCTGGAGTTCTACGGCGTCCGGGCAGAAGCCAAGGTCATCGGCGACCCCTCTTCGGAGGCAGCGCAGTACCAGACTGGACGCATCATCAACAACCATCCATATCCCCTCTGGATCCGGGTGAATCAGAACAATCTTTCTGACAAAAACCCCGCCGTCAGTAAGCTGGAAGCGGTGGGATTCCCCTGGGCCAATCCTCTGCGGCTCATCGATGACAACATCAAGCAACATCCGGATGTCGAGGTCGACATCCTGGCGCAGTCGACCCCTGCCGCCTGGGCGGTCGCGCCTGATGATGATGAGTTCCGGGGCCTCGGTCCCTGGGACTACAAAGACTTCGCCTCCATTCGTCCGGACAACGTGCAGTACCCGCTGGCGGTGGAACTCACCGGTACGTTTAAGAGCTTCTTTGCCGGAAAGCCTGATCCGGTGGGCGAGCGAACGGTCTCGCAGGATCGCCCCCGCCTGGATCAATCGGAAAAGCCCGGGCGCATCATCGTGATCGGAACCGGGAAATGGCTCACCGGACCGGAACAGGTCGGCTGGTGGGCGCAGTTCCGCACCAACCAGATCTTCATGTACAACCTCATGGACTACCTGAATCTGGGCGATGAGCTCCTCGGGCTCCGGAGTCGCCAGATCAAAGTCCGTCCCCTGGAAAAGCAGTGGGTTCCTGAGAATCAGGTGAAGGAGCGTCGGCTGACCCCGCAGGATGAGAACACCATCACGCTGCTGAACATCCTGCTCATGCCGGGCCTGTTGGTGCTGTTCGCCATGAGCGCCTTTACGCTGAAGGCCCGCCGCAAGCAGTCCTATGAGTCCCGTATGCGCTCCGAACTCGCCCTGGACAGCCAGCTGACCGCAGCCGAACGGGCTGAAATGGCACTCTCTGCCGAAGATCGTGGCGGCTTCAGGCTGCCCCTCGGTTCCGTGGCTGCGCTGTTGCTCGCCTTTGCCGGGATTCTCGGCCTGGTCATGTGGCAGCTGAAAACCGAGCGGAGTCAGCGGGAAGCGATTCTGGGCGAAGAGGCCTCAGCCCTCTTCCCCGACTTCGCGAAGTCCGACATCGAGAAGATCGAAATCTGGGAGATTCTCGGCAAGTACGTCATCCAAAAGAGTGGTGATAACTGGATGATCGGCCATGTCGGGTACACCCCCGACAAGTCGGAGGAGGAGCGGGGCGCGGCAATGCCCACCGACTTTGCCCTCGCCGACTCCCGCGCCATTGAAGCCGTCCTGACCGGAACCGAGCAGATGCAGACCGGGGTGCTGATCACCCGCAATGATGTCAACGCGGTGCAGGCCTATGTTGGACGCATCGGTTCGGAGTACCGCATGTTCGACTCCAAGGGCCGACTGGTCGCGAAGTTCGTCGTGGGCAAGAACACCGATGACTTCACCGGTACCTACGTCCAGGTTCGTCCGCCAGAGCAGAGCGAGAACTTCGCGGTCTACAAGGTCCCCGGATACCTGGAGCCGACCTTTAAGAAGAAGTCGGTGCTGGACTGGTGGGATCGCAAGCTCTTCGCCATGAAGCCCGAGAGCATCCAGCGCATCACGGTTACCAGACCCGGACAGCCCCGCCTCGTGGTGGAGAAGGCCGCCACCGGCTGGCGTCTCGCAGAGCCCGCCGGCTGGACCGCCGACAGCGCGAAGCTCGCGGACTGGATGGATGCCGTGGCTGGCCTGGAAGTCGACAGCTGGCTCGAGCAGTACATGCAGTTCGAGCTGCAGCAGAATCCTCCCAACTGGGATGCCGCGGAGTACACGATTTCGGTCCTGCCGGTGGGAGCGACTGATCCGATTCCGACGCTGCGAATCACGACCGCCGACATGGAGCGGATTGGAGCGAAGAATCTCGCCCGGGTCGGGGAGGGGATCATCTTCCACGTCAAGGAGTCCGACTTGCGCCGGCTCTCCGCGACTGCCGCGGACTTCCAGGCCGAGTCGGCAGCGCCTCCTGCCACTGCGGATCCGGCGGAGGTTGCTCCCGACGAGACTACGACAGATGAATCCGCGACCCCGGAGTAGGGGACACTGACCGGGCTACCGCGAACACAAAACCCCCCGTGCACTGCACGGGGGGTTCGTGAATCCTGGAGCCGATGAGCGGATTTGAACCGCTGACCTACGCATTACGAGTGCGTTGCTCTACCAGCTGAGCTACATCGGCACAAGGGGTGAGTGTACCGTTACCCGCCCGCCCTTCCAAGAGGCAATGACGGGCTTTTGCCTGCACGCTACTGGTCGAGCGTGCACTCCCAGGTGCCGGTCCGGACGGTTTCCACCACGCTCCCGCTGCCATTGACGACCCGCAGGGTCGCGGTCCCATTGGCGGCATCCGGATCGTCGGTGAAGGCTCCCTCGATGAGGATTTCCAGCCGGTTGCCAGCCGACAGTTGCTCAGCAGAGACTTCCGGGTAGCAGGCTGCCGAGTTCAACCGCTTCGCCGGGAATGGGACCGTCCCATCATCGGCGGGGGCCAGCAGCCCGTAATCCAGATCAATGACACAGCCTTCCGCCGTCTCCAGCCTGAGGGTCCAGCGCACTGCATCCGGACGTCCCGGAGAAGCCGGATTCTGGAAGACAGACCAGAACATGGTCTGGGTCCCGGCATCAGATGCCCAGACAAGATTGCCTCGCCAGGCTCCCTCGATCCCGACATTGCCACCACCGCCACATCCTGAAACCAGGAGCAGCACCAGGGGGAGCAGGCAGGTCAGTACGGTGAGTCGGAACCGGTGCACGAGTGACATAGCGTGGACCTCTCAGGAGGCGGGATCAGTGACTGTCAGGCAGAACGGCGGCGAGCCATTCGGTCGCGATTGTATAGGGATCGATCTGCCGCGTCGCCAGTGCGCTCCAACGGTCTGCTCCGGGGGCGGCACTATCGAGCCGTGCGCCGAACGAGACCCGTAGCTCGGCTTCCGCGAGTTGCCGTACTAATCGCTGGCGCTGGGTTGCACGGAGCTGCTCCAGGCTGCCGGTGGAAGCCGCGACGGCAAACCAGGACTCCAGGCTGGACCAGAGCGCTTCCAGCCCGGTCGACTCGCTGGCGGACGTGAGCAGGATGGGCGGGACCGGACGGCTCGCATCACGCCCCGCTGCTGTCGCGATTTCCAGGGCCCCCTCGAGGTGATCCCTGAGCGCCAGGGCACCCGGACGATCCGCTTTGTTGATGACATACAGATCAGCCATTTCCAGCAGCCCCGCCTTCAGCATCTGCACCGCATCCCCTGACTCCGGATTCAGCACCACCACGAGGCAATCGACCGTATCCGCGATGTCCGTCCCAATCTGTCCCACCCCGACAGTTTCTACCAGCACCCGATCAAAGCCGACGGCATCGAGGAGGCTCACACAATCGCGGGTTCCGGCGGCGAGTCCCCCGAGGCTCCCCCGGCTAGCCATGCTTCGGAGAAACAGATTGTCCGCCGTCTGATGCACCGACCAGCGAATCCGGTCGCCGAGGATCGCACCACCGGTCAGCGGCGACGTGGGATCCACTGCCACCAGGGCAGTCCGTTGCTGTGTCGACGCGCGAAAGTGGGTGAGGGCGTGATGCAACAGGCTCGATTTGCCAGATCCCGGCGGACCCGTGAATCCGATGCGCTGACTCCGGCCACCCGCAGGGTCCAGATGTTGCAGCAGCTGTCGGGCTGCCCCTCCACCAGCCTCCACCACCGAGCAGAGACGGCCCAGCGACCGGGGGTCCCCTTCGCGCGCCCCTTCCAGCAGCAGCAACAGCGATCCGGGCAGGGGGGCCGACTCGGGCACTAGCGGTCAAATCCCTTACGGGGCTCCTGCGTCTGGAGGTGATGCCGCGGACAGTCGAAACGAATCAGCGTGTGGGCGAATGCCTGGATCTGCTCCGGGCAGGCAGTCCCGGTGAGCGTGACATGCATGTAATCAGGCCGCTCTATGAGCAGCTGCTCGAGGTCTTCCCAGGAGAGCATCCCCCGGTCGCAGCAGGTGAGGATCTCATCGAGGACGATCAGGTCGTACTCCCGCGACTGCCAGCTCTCCCGGGTCAGCTTCAGTCCACGCTCGACTTTGTGCTGGATTTCGTCTGCAGGAGGCTGGACACCGTAGTCCACCGCCGGGCGCATGGGAAAGAGATCGATAAACTCCTCCAGGCCCGCCAGCCCGAACTCCTCGCCCTGGTAGTCCGGCGATTTCAGGAACCAGACCGCCAGGACCTTCATGCGTCGGCCGGCTAGCCGGACACACTGTCCAATCCCAGCGAATGAGGTCTCCGGCGGGGAGCCGTAATAGATCGAGACGATGCCGGGGAGATCGGACTCGCTGCGCATCGGTGCATTCTAACCCGCTCATCTCGTCGTCCTCTGCCTATTGTCCTGCGACAATGAAAACGAGTACGCTTTCCCCCTATGGGTCCCGCAGACCTCAGCCCCTTCGGTCTCACCCTGCAGCTCCTCCGTCAACAGCAGGAGTTGTCGCTCAATGCCCTCGGACGCCTGGCCGGGGTGGATCCGGCCTACCTCTGGCGGCTTGAGCGGGGAGAGAAGCAGGACCCCTCTCTGAGCGTGGTCCGACGTATCGCCATTGGGCTGGGGATGTCGCCACAGGCGTTTCTCAGTCGGCTGTTCCAGGTAGAAGCCGCCATCGAGGCGGGCAAACCGCTGTCACTCGATGCCACAGCTTTGATAACTCCTGAGGCGGACGCCGACACCCTGATTTTTGCCGAAGTGCTCAGCGAACGGGAACAGAAGGCCGCGCTCCGACAGCAACTCGCCGACTCCTGGCCCCGGCTGCTCCCGCTGGCAGCCACGCAGGGCAAGGGACGTCGTACGGTGCCGATCCTGGGGCGCATTGCAGCAGGTCTGCCGCTGCGGGTAGAAGACGCTGAGGCGGTCGGGACTCTCACGATCCAGTCCGCTGGATTACCGGCAGACCCGGATCTCTTCGCACTGGAAGTCGATGGAGACTCCTTGCTGGGGGACAACATTCGCCCAGGCGACCTGGTCCTCTGCTCGCCCCGGCTGGTCCCGGACCTCACCTCGGGCCAGGTCGGAGTTTGCCGTCTCTATGGCGCGGATCTGACCCTCAAGCATGTGTATCGCACGCCGGCAGGGGTCCTGCTGCGGGCATCCAATCCAGCCTATCCGGATCTGGAGGTGCCAGATCAGGACATCGACATCCTGGCGGTCGTCTTGCGCGCGCTGCCGCCACCTGAGGAGACGCCACAGGAGGAAGACGGGGTAGACTAGGGGAATTCGAGGCTCGACCCCCTCGCCATCCCGCAATTGCCCCACCCAGCGACGTGCAAATCCTCGACATCATCCTCGGCAGCACAAAGTGGCTCTTCCTGATCGCGGTCCTCGCGTTCTACGCCATCGGCTGGGTCGCCTGGCGCGTGCAGAACGACTGCATCCAACGGGGGTATGGGCCGGTTGCGACCACCTTCTGGAGTGTCGGGACCCTCTTCTGTTTCTTTCCATGTTTTCCGCTGTATGTCCTGCTGCGATCCCGGATGGGAGTCAAGACCGGTGCTCTCATCGAGGATGCCCAGACTGAGACCGCTCTGACGCTGCTCTGCATGAAGTGTGGGCAGGACACCCCCGCCGACCTGACGTCCTGCGTGCACTGTGGCCAGCCCGTAGCTTCCGGTGAGGAGAGTCCCAGGGTGGGGACGGTCGCATGTCTGGTCTGTGGTACGCAGAACCCGGTGGGAAGCCAGACTTGCGTTACGTGCGGTCAGTGGCTGTAGCTGAAAATTTCTGCGCTAACCCACCCTGACACTCCTGATATGTCACCTGGTCTCGTAAAATGGAGTGGTCCAGTTCCGCGCTTCTGCAGGACATTAAAGACGTATGCAGTTCGGTTAACCCCGAACAGGCATACGCTGGCTGCCGCAGACTCTACTCTCGAGGTCGTAATCCATGCCTGCCCCCCTGCGCTGGATCGTACTGCTCGCCCTGACCTTCGGCGCACCTTTTCTGCTGATCTCCCAGCTCGCCTGGTTGTTTGTGCGCGATGAAAGTCTGTCACGCATGATCGGTCTGGGAGTCGGTGGCGCTTACTTCCTCGCGACCTGGATCGTGGCGAGTCAGTTACCCCGGCTGTATGCGAAGTACTACGAGGCCAAGAAGATCTCCGGGAGTCAGTACCAGAACCATTTGCGCGCATATGCCCAGAGTTGTGAGAAGTTGAAGATCAGCGCACCAGAACTCCTGATCATCAACGATGGTGCGCCGATTGCGATGGGTGTCGGGCTCTCCGCCGCTGGCGGGAAGATCATTGTCACCCGGGGACTCTTCGATGGGCTGGAGCCAGATCAGTTCCAGGCGTATCTCAATTTCATCCTCGTGCAGTTCGCGAAAGGGCACATGGCACCGATGACTTTCGGTTGCGCTGCTGCCTGGGTTGCCCTGTTGCCATTGAAAATCGCCGACATCACAGACAGTGAGCCACTGCGCGTGGTACTGACGATTATCTTCGGATGGCTGGGAGCCCTGTATCTGCAGGCGAGCGGGATGCGGTCGCAGGCGTACGAAATCGACCAGCTGGCTGGCGCGAGCCATGGCCATGGCGGTCATCTGGCGCTGGGATCGGCCCTGAACCAGGCGGATAAGGTCCTCTTCAAGTATGGACTGGAGCGGATCGACTATTCCTCTTCGCCTCTCTGGGTGGTCAATCCCCTGGGCTCAAAAGGTGTCGCTGCCATTTTCGCGACCCATTCCCCGACTCCGAAGCGGGTCAAGAAGTTGCAGCGTGCAGGCACGAAAGTTGTGGGGAAAGAAGCCGTGGCGAAGTCCAAGGGGCTTGTCTGATTCCTCATGCCGCCGTTGCAAAATCGCAGATCGCTCCCCTGTCACTACGGGGGAGTTTTGCTACGCTCATGGCAGTTCCCCATACCCAAACACTCAGTGAGAGCGACCGTGGATCTATCGTGCCTGTTCTGTCGCATCGCCGCCGGGGAGATTCCGGCGGACATCCTCTATCAGGATGAGTCGGTCGTGGCTTTCCGCGACATCGCGCCGCAGGCCCCGACGCATCTGCTCCTGATTCCGCGGAGGCATGTCGCCTCTACCCTCGACCTCTCGGGGGATGATGCGCCACTGGTCGGACAGCTGGTGACAGTCGCGACCCAGCTTGCCCAGGAAGCGGGCTTCGGCTCCATAAGCGAGGGGTATCGGCTGGTCATCAACACCGGCGATGCGGCAGGGCAGTCGGTCCATCATCTGCATCTGCATCTGCTGGGCGGACGCCACCTCGCGTGGCCTCCGGGTTAGCCCCAGCTGCTGTCAAATTCAGTTGGTACTCGCGGAGGGAGAGCCATCAGGCTTCTCTTCAGCCAGTCGCTCCCGACCATGATCGGTGAGTCCGTACTGGGCGAGCTTGCGCAGGACCGTATGCCGACTGATACCCAGCAGCTTCGCCGCCCGGGAGACATTCTGATTCGTCATCTCCAGTGCACGCATGATGTGTGCCTTCTCCACGGCATCGAGAGTCGGGAAGACCGTAATGCCGGCCGCCATTTCAAGGCGGCTGGCGGCTGAAGCGGTGGTCGCCCCGCCTGTAGCCAGTTTGCGGAGGGCATCAGGCAGATACTCTGGTTTGATGATCCGGCCATCTTCCAGGATCATCACGCGCTCGATGGTATTCCGGAGTTCCCGCACATTCCCCGGCCAGGAGTGCGCCCGGAACGCCCGGACGACCTCCGGGGCCAGCCCCTGAAAGTCACGACCCAACTCGCCGTTGAAGAGCTTCATGAAGTGATGCGCCAGCGGAATGATGTCTTCCACCCGCTCCCGCAACGGCGGCATCTCGATGGGGATCAGATTAATGCGGTAGTAGAGGTCCTCCCGGAACCTGCCAGCCCGCACCTCCGATTCCAGGTGCTTGTTTGTGGCGGTGATCAGCCGGAATTCCACATGCTGCGACCGGGTGGCTCCCAGTGGGGTGAATTCCTTTTCCTCTATGACTTTCAGAATTTTCGACTGCAGCAGCGGCGGCATGTCGCCGATTTCATCCAAAAAGAGGGTCCCCTGATGCGCCAGAGGGATCAGCCCCAGCTTCTTCTGATGGGCGTCCGTAAAGGCTCCCTTTTCATGCCCCATCAGCTCGCTTTCCAACAGCTCGCCCGGAATGGCGGCACAGTTGATGGCGACAAACTTCTCGGGGGCATTGCCCGACGCCACATGGATGGCTTTCGCCAGCTGACCCTTGCCGGTTCCGGACTCCCCGGTAATGAGAATCCGGGCGCTGGAGGAACTCGCCACCTTGCGGGCGATGTCGAAGACCCGTTCCATGCGCGGGTCCTGCGCGACCAGATCGCCGAAAGTGAGCAGATGATCGATGGCCGCCTTCTGCTGGGCGACCTGGCTCCGCAGGCTGATGACCTCGACCGTGTTTCGGATCTTGGTCACTAACTCTTCGACTTCGAATGGCTTGAGCAGGTATTCCCGGGCTCCGAGGCGGATCGCCTTGATCCCAGTTTCCGCCGAGTTGTAAGCCGTCAGCATTAACACTGGCGGCGGATCCGGTGTTTGCATGATCGACGCTAGGACATCGAGACCGCTGATGTCCGGGAGGCCGATATCCAGCAGCACGAGATCCGGGGCATCCTCGTGATACGACGCCAGCGCCTCGGTCCCGGAACTGGTAGCCGTCACGCGGTATCCCACTTCCGAGAGGGCCTCCTGGATGGTCCAGCGCAGGAGTTCCTCGTCGTCGCAGATCAGGATGTGGGGGACGCCAGTGTACATACGGCGAGTGAGTATACGGCTTGCGGTGACGTGCGAGTTAGCCCGGAGGCAGCACCATGAGCGGGGTGTCCGCGACGGCGTTCTCTGGCATCAGCGGTTCACTCGGACGTTTCACTTTCGGCAATAAAATCAGAAACTCCGTTCCCTCTGGAGTACTCACCACAGCCAGTGAAGCACCCAGACCACCCAGGATCATCTCGCACAGGCTTAAGCCCAGCCCAGTCCCCTGGCCCGGCTTCTTTGTAGTGAAGAAGGGTTCGAAGATGCGGGGCAGGATGTCCGCCGGGATGCCCGGGCCGGTGTCCCGGACCGAGATCAGCACCCGCTGAGCCGTCTCAAAAGTCCCCAGCGTGATCGATCCGGTCCCGCCCATCGCTTGCAGGGCATTAATGATCAGATTGGTCAGGACCTGGGCCAGACTCTCCCTGTCAGTTTGCGCGAGACTCAGCGCGGGGGCGAGGTCAGTGTGAAACGCTACGTCCTTTGCCTGCGGATGAAACGCCTGCAGATCAATGATCTCGGTCACCAGCGCATTGATGTCCAGCGGCTGGAGGGTGGTCGGTCGCGGCCGGGCAAACTGCAGCAGACTCCGGATCGTGTCCGATGCGCGCCGCAGGTCCTTGATGGCTGTCTGAATCGGACGCTGTTCAGCAGCCTCGGCTGGAAGACGCTTTGTCAGCATCTGGAGCAACCCGGACACCCCGGCGATGGGATTGTTCACTTCGTGGGCAATCCCCATCGCGAGCTGGCCCATCGCGGCGAATCGCTCCTGCTGCATGACTGTCCGCTGTAACTCCCGGGTTTCGGTCCGGTCCTCGACCGTCACCAGCACACCAGTCAGTACATGATTGCGCAGTAGCGGCTGGAGTCGCAGCAGACACTCCCGCTTCCCCTGCGGACCGACCACTTCCGCAGCCAGCTCGACCCCTTCCTCCGAGGGCTTGGTGAGCATCTCCCGAATGATGCGCTGCAGTTGTTCCGGGCGCGTGGTCAGGGGGACTTCACCCAGATGGCTCCCGAGCCACGAAGCGGCTTTGGGTCCTGCCAGTTGCCGCACCAGCCGATTGATGGCGGTGATCCGCCCATCCGGACCGAGGAGCACGATGCCCAGAGGGAGGGGATCGAGGGCCGCTGTCCGGAACCGGATGTCCGTGACCAGTTCTTCGATCTGCATCAGATCACGCAGCGCCAGGCTGGCCTGCTGCCCCAGCGCTTCCATCACTTCAAAGCCAGGCTGTCGACCGCCAGGTAGCGACCGCAGATCCACGGCGATGGCACCGAGTGGTTCAAACGCCGGGCATCGCTGACAGGTCTTTAGGCGCTGAGGGAAATTACCGAGCCCCTGTTGGCAGACCCGGTCCGCCTGCCAGCAGGGATCGCTCTTCCAGGCGCTTCCCCGCTGGAGCGCCAGTTTGCTGGTATCTCCCCCAGGGGTATAACTCACCCGGGGGGCTACCAGTGGGATCAGTACCACCTGCTTCGAGAAGCCGGTGAGATTCAGGAAGTCCTGGTCCAGCCGAATCGCCGACTGCCCTGCGTGATACGGATGCCCGGCCAGCACAATTTCGGTGAGGAACTGACGGCGCTCAAGGGGAATCTCGTCGGTGACCAGCGCCTGTCCTGACACGGGACTCTGTCGCCAGAGCTCCCACATCCCGCTGCTGGGATTGAGCAAAAAGACGACGCCCTGTTTGAGCCCAAAGGAAATCGTGAGCAAGTCAATGAGCGCAGTCACACAAGCCCGGATGCTCCCTGCCCGCAGGAGTGTCCCGGCCGCCGCATGGAGCTGCCGCATCCCCCTGGCCGAGACTTCCAGTTGCTCGGCAGTCTCTGACAACTCCCCTGCAATCGAGGTCAACTCGACCGTCACCAGCCGTACCGCCAGGGTCACTAACGCTGCCGATACCAGGACTTCACCAACGAAGATAAACGGCACCCACACCTGCGCCAGCAAGTCGAAAAGTCCCCAGAAGCCAAAGCTCACGACTGCCAGACGCATCAGATCCCGGAAGGGATGCTCGGTCTGCCAGAGCAGGCGTGTACCAACCGCCGCAAATCCCATCAGCAGCAGACTAAAGAGGATGCGCGCAGTCTGCGCTCCGGTGGGGATGCCGTAGATGTCCGGCATCTGATAGACGATACCAATGACCAGGCCCGCGCCCAGGGCGATCCAGAGGACCGCCCGCGCAAAGATCGCCCCGTCGCCCGTATCTTCAGCTTCCAACAGCGAATGACAGTGCATAAAGAGCGTGAGGAATGCTAAGGACCGAAACACGCCGAGCAGCGCTGCGATGAAGGGACTGAACAGGACACCTTGCGTTTCCTGCGAGGCGCTGAGGGTCCCCTGGACGCCCAGCACCAGAATCAGCAGGGCAAGCGATGTGGCCAAAGGACGCAGATGAAAGCGACGTCCGCGACGGTACTCCGCCCAGACCAGCAGTAGCGCGAGCCCCAGCAACAGCAACTCGGCGACCAGGGTCACCAGCCGGACCGTTAACAGCTGTGCAGTGAGTTCGGGCACGGCTCAGGCGCCTTTGAAGAGGCGAAATCGGGGCGCGAGTAACTTAGCAGTATAGCCCGCGGTCGCTTCATCACATGCGAGGCATCTGAAAGCGAAAGCGGGCCTTCCTGGTGGGAAAGGCCCGCTCGAGGCATTGAGTGGCCCGAGGACCGAGTTAGCTGGCGCTGGGCTTCTCGAAGTCCAGGACAAACTGTGCCAGGAGTCGGGCCCCGAAGCCGGTGGCTCCCTTATCCATGTACGCCTTGCCCTTCTCCTCCCAGGCCATGCCGGCGATGTCCAGATGCGCCCAGTTCATCTCGCCGACAAACTGCTGCAGGAAGACACCAGCCGTGATGGAACCCGCTTCGCGCCCGCCGGTGTTCTTCATGTCTGCCACCGGAGTCTTGATCTGCTCGGCGTACTCTTTGTCGAGGGGGAGCTCCCACAGTCGCTCGTTAGTGACCCGTCCCGCGCGACTCAGCTGTCGCCCCAGATGCGCGTTGTTCGTCATCAGGCCGGCGTTCACCGATCCCAGGGCGATCACAACTGCGCCCGTGAGCGTCGCCATGTCCACGCAGGCATCCGGCTTGTACTGCTGGGCGTACTCCAGGCCATCCGCCAGGATCAGCCGTCCCTCAGCGTCGGTGGAGATGATCTCGATGGACTTGCCCGACTGCGACCGGACGATGTCCGACGGATGCAGGGCTTTGCCCGACGGCATGTTGTCTGTCGCGGGAACAATCCCGATGACATGCTTGTCGGGTCGCAGTTCCGAGACCGCTTTCATCGCTCCCAGGACCCCAGCACCGCCGGCCATGTCGTACTTCATCGACTCCATGCCCGCCGCTGGCTTCAGGCTGATGCCACCAGTGTCGAAGGTGATCGCCTTGCCCACCAATGCGATCGTCGGCAGATCCCCCTTCTTCCCCTTCGGCTTGTACTCCAGGATGATGAACCGGGGCTCGGTGTCGGTCCCCTGAGCCACGGAGAGGAATGACCCCATCCCGAGCTTGGCGCACTGGGCCCGATCGAGGACTTTGCAGGTCATGTGACCATCAGAAGCCTTCGCCAGCTCCTGCGCGCGTTCAGCGAGAAAGGTGGGGGTCTTCGTGTTCGGGGGATGAGTGACCAGGGTCCGGGCGAAGTTCGAGGCTCCGGCGAAAATGCTGCCGAGTTCGATCCCGGCTTCCAGCGCGGCCTTGCTCCCCTTTGCACAATGGAGCGTCAGTTCTTCCAGATGAAAGACCGGTTCTTTTTCCGTGCGATAGTCGGCGAATTCGTAGTCCCGCAGAATGACACCTTCGACAAACGCCTGCGTGCTCTGGGTCAGATCATCCTGGTCGAGGACGCCAGTGAAATGAAAGTCTCCGGGCTGAATCGACGCCTTCGCAAAGCGATGACGAGTCGCGGCGAGCACGAGATTGCCGCCCGCGTTCCGGAGCGTGTTCAGCTTGGCATCGGCCTGCTTCCCCAGTCCGATGAGCAGCAGAAACTTGGCTTTGGACTCCTTGCCCAGCGGGAGAAGGAGAATCTCGCCTTCCTTCCCCAGGTACATCCCGTTGCGCAGCAGTTTCGCCGCGACCCCGCCCGCCGCTTTGTCGATCTCCTTGGTCGCCGGGGCGAGACCCGCGTCCTGCCAGACGAACCCGACCGCGACATCAGCGCGGGCTTCCGCCAGCGGCTTGTCCATACACTTAAAGAGAGGTGACATGAGCGCTCCTTCTTGCGCGAAGTGATGGGCGGCCAGCCCAGCCCGTCTGCCACAGCCGTGACAGTTCTGAGGCGCCCGGAGCATTATGCGCCTCGCGCAAGAGCGACTTCAACCGGCCGTGTCGTTGATTGCTACCGGTGGAGGTATGGATGCGATGCCGATCCGGCCGCAGTCAGACGCAGGCTCACCACCAGTTCCTCCCCGGACGTTGCCGTGACTGACGACATCTCCGGGAACCAGGATCCTGCCCCGGCCCAGACCGAGTAGCTCACACCGGCAGGGACCGCCGGGAAGGTCCAGCGTCCATCGCTACCTGTCACCCCGCCGATGCCGAAGCGATCGATCAGGGGTCGTTCAGGATCGCTCACCGCCAGGTGGACCGGGACGCCAGCCAGCAGCCGCCCATCCGTCGAGCGGACTTCCACGGTCACCGTGCCGGCTGTCGCGCCCGTGGGAAGGAGTGATCGCAGCTCCACATCGCCGACTGTGAAGTCATCACCGATCTGCGGCAGCTCATCGAATGGGGATTCCACCACGAAGGGCCGGAACCCTTCCTGCCCCACGATGAGCCGGACCGGATTCGCCGGAAGCCCAGTCAGTCGGAAGAAACCGTCCTCTTCCGGCGACCCTGCCGGAGCGGTGACTGCCCGCGCCAGCGCTCCATCGGCGTAGATGAGTAGGATTTCGCACTCATTCAGCCCGCGACCCTCGACATCTTTCACACGCCCTTCAAGCGCGTATGGCCCGCTTCCCAGGAGCGGCCAGGAGACCGTGACATCCGGCAGATTCGCTGCACCGATGCGTCCCAGGTCGATGTCCGGCTGCTCGTCCGGTTTCACTGTGATGGGCAGTGTCACCAGCGGCGTGTTCCATTTCGCTACCCGGATCGTGTAGGTCCCGGGGAGGATGCCAGGAATGGTGTAGCGTCCAGCTTTGTCGCTGACAGCAAACAAGTCTGAGGCGTTCAGGGAGACCCGGGCATACGGCACCGCGTTGACGTCGCCACCAATCGGTTGCCCCACGATGGCTGCTCCCGCCCCTTCGCCTGGTTGACCAGTCGTACAGCCGAGGCACAACGCCAGCGTCAGCCAGCAGAGGAAGGTCCGGATGGGTAGATATGTCATGACAAACCTCTGACTTCCGGCATCGGACCGGTTGGGTGTGGCGAGGAGTGCGACTGTATGGTCAGCCGAAGTCTGGGAGTTCCCCAGGGCTGAAAGCCAGCCCAGAGATAGGGATGCCGAGCGAAGCCTGCGCTCCGCAGCTCAAGGCACCCTGCCCGGACCCCTTCGGCCAGGGAACCCTCCAGCAGCAGGGTTTGATAGCACGATGCCATAAAGAGCGCGGTGGCATCGTCGCGGACTTTCCAGCCTCCAGCGAGCATGGATCGCGTCCCGGTAGTCAGCAACGCCCGCAGGAAGCCCTCCACCAGCGATGCTGCTCCCTGTTGCAGACGAGCCGTTTCGCACGCCGCCAGGGTGACGAGTTCCAGGTGGTCGCCCTGCAGCCGACCAGCCAGAAAGTCATTGACTGTGATCTGCTCAGTGCCTGTTTCAATGGTGCTGGCCAGTGGGTCAGTAGGGTCAAAAGTGCCGTGCCCTGCAAAATGCAGGATCCGGGCGGATGGGAGGACTTCCTGGAGCCACGCGTGCACCTCGACTCCCGCAGGCGGACCGCTCACGACTCCCAGCGGCTGCAGAACATGGCTCAGAACTTCGAGTTCGCCCTGCAAATGGACCAGATCAGCAGCGTTTCCCGTCAGGAGGACCGCACGCGATGGAGCATCTGGCTGGTCCCGTTCCAGCCGACGTGGCTCCAGATGTGCGAAGTAGGGGACCAGCTGGATGGCACGCTGTTCGATGACCGGGGCTTGATCCGGACCCAGCAGCGCCAGCCAGGGGACCTCCAGCAACGGTCCATGCGGAGAAATGATCCACGTACTCAGATCGCTCCAGTACGCCGGCAATCCTTCCAGCAGACCGTCGCTTAAAGGCACCAGCCAGTCGAGGACTGGCAGCGAAAGGGTCGACTGCTCCGCGACCGGTGTCTGCTCATACTGGTTGAGTTGATCGTTCCACTGACTCAGCAATGAAGTGAGCGCTGGGGGGGAGAGCCGCATCGTGTCGACCACCACGCCCCGACTGGGGTGATAGGCGAAGCGGAAGATGCGCTTCTCAGCGACGAAGTAGTCCAGGAGTCCTTCCTGGGTGCCCAGGATGTCGTTCTCCCACAGAACATTGAGCAGTTCGAGTCCCAGGTTGTGGGTGTAGGGGAGGCTCGGCAACGGCTCAGTCGGGAAGTCGCCGGGGAGTCCCGCGATCCATCCTGCCTGCTTGGCTTCCTGGGCCAGACTCCAGGCAAGCGCTGTGTCCTGCCGACTCAGCGCATTCTCAATGAGTGCCCCGTAGAGCCCGCGCTGCTGGACAAGAAAGCTCCGGCGTTCCTTTTCGCCCGTTAGCGACCCCTGCTGAGTCAGAAAACTATTGCGCGCCTGTTCCAGCAGTCGCCAGGCCCGGTCCATCGCTCCCCGCGCATGTTCAGTGAGAAAAATGCCGAGTCGCATCTGGGCTTTCCAAAGACGCTGGGGCAGCCGGTGCGACTCCGCCAGATCCAACGCTTGCTGATACTGTTCCAGGGCTTCCTGCCGCCATCGATCAGCTGCGATCTCGTCGCCAGCAGCCTGTGCCTTTTCGAGACGGGTTTCCGCCAGCGAGCCACGATTAGAGCAAAGGTATTGCTCTGCCACTGGATAGGGATGTCCCACCAGTAAGTCGCTGGCTGTCTGCAGGATCTTGTCAGCTTCATCGAAGCGGGACATTGCCTGGCAGATCGCGGCCATGTTGGAACAGGTCAACAGGCGGTTCAGGGAGGTCTCTCCCAGCTCGGCGTACCACTCCAGGGCCTTGTTGGTGAATTGCCAGGCCTCTTCGTAGCGTTTGAGCTCGAGGTAAATGAAACCGATGTTCTGCGCGACACTCGCCAGATGACGGACCCGCCCTAAGCGTTTGAAGCGCTGGAGCGCCTGCTGAAAAGATTCCGCCGCCGCGACATCGAGCCCCAGTTCCAGTTCGGTCAGCCCCTGGTTGTTCCAGATCGTCGCGACCTCTTCGTCCGTGCCCCCATACTGCGCCAGCGCTGTCTGGGCCGCCTCGAAAGCGGCCATCGCTGCTGGATAGTCGCCCCGCAGCCGCGCAATGAGACCCAAATACCCTGCAATCGGGGCTGACTTCCCGGGAATCTCGAGTGACTGGGCTTCCAGCAAAAGATCTTCAGCTCCCGCCAGTGCTGTTGGATCAGCCTGCAGCGACATCAGCAACAGACGCGCCCCGGTGATGCAGCTTGCTGCCCGGAGCTCCGCATGATTTTCTGTGACCTGATGGAGGGTGGACCAGAGTCGCTGCGCGAGGTCGCCCTCGCCGAGAATCGCGAGTGCCAGGACCCCGTGACAGGCTCCCGCAATGTCGCCCGGGTCCCGCAGCAAGGTGGCTTCCTGGATCAATGTCGCCCGACCAGCCGCATCCAGCCCGGCAAGCCGGGGGAGCCACTCGTCATAGGAGCCGGCGTGCCAGGGAATGGAGACCATGGTGGCTGGCGGATGCATGAGGAGCGCCCCTCCCGCGATCTGACGATCGCGTCATCCGGATAGACAAGCATAGCTGAGCGCATCGGCGCGCTCCCTGGCTATGCGAACAGGACTGGTGCGGGGCAGCGAAACCTAGAGGTCGAAAGCGAACTTGTCCCGACCTGGGCGGACATCGACCGGGACCACCCGCTCGCCGCCGAAAATGATGTATTCCCCGGCTTCGAGGTCCTTGAAGACAAACCGGCCTTCGCGACCAGAAACCGTCGAGTCGATCTTCTCCCCATCCCGGATCAGATGCACCGGCGTGTAGGGTCGCCGACTCCCCCCCGGATCGGTCAGGAAGCCTTCGATACGGTTTTCCCGGACTTCCACGGTCCCGGCTTCGCCCCCGGACCGGACCCCGGCCACGGCCAGGTTGCCATTGGAGATCACAATTCCCAGGGCTGTGACTGCTGGCAGCGCGAACGCCGGGCTGGCGACCGTCTCCGGAAACACCTCGCCCAGCGGGAATCCCAGGGCATCGGCAATCTTCTGCTTCGACAGATCGCTGGGCTCGCAGTCGTTCCGTTCGATCTTGCTGATCGTCGGACGAGCCAATCCACTGGCCTGTGCCAGCTCTTCCTGGCTCATGTGGGACTTCAGACGGCAATCCTTGACGCGGTTCATCGCGGCCTCCCTGCTGCCCAGTACTGGCGACCCTGAGCAGCTACCAGAAACTTACAGGACGTTACAGAAGCTGTCAAGACGTGTCATCTGGAAATTCTGGGATCGCCAAGCCTGACTACCTCTGAGACTCTCTTTGAAGTAGGCGGGTTCGGACGCCAAGCCAATCGGGTTGACGTCAGGACTAACAATGCAAACACCTCCCGTACAGGAGGTGTTGCTGAGCGGAAAGACTGGAGACTGTCTCCTAAGAGCCTTCCCTTCGCTTGCGGGCTTCTTCCAGCAGTTTGCGCTGCCGCTCCGCTTCTTTCTTCTGTTCTTCTCGACGCTTCGCGACATCTTCCTTAGCCTGCCCCCACTCCTTGGACTCATCAGAGGCGGCGGGCTTGGAGGCTCTGAGGTAATGCCCAAGCAGCCATCCTCTATGACGGAACTGCGCCTGGGTTTCGACCCGATACCAAGTGCCCCCCCGACCCTTCTTGATGTCGAGAACTTTGACTTTTGTGCCGTGGGTGACAGTCCAGGTTTCGCTCTGCCGATCTGTCTCACCGCTTCCTTCCCAAGTGTAGTGGAGCTGGATTTCAGTCTCATCCCAGCCCAGAACATCCTGCTTCCCCGCGACATACACGACGCTGCCGACCTGGAAGGTGCCCGGCTCCGGTGCTTCCTCGACAATCGGCTTTAGCTCGATGTAATCACTCATGTCTGGTGGTGGGGGCGGCGGTGGATCAGGATTGATATGGGTCTTATAGAGCGCGTAGAGCGTCGCCTGCTGCGACACTGCGCCGACCCCTATGCCCACCACGATGGCGAACAGCGCCAGCCACTTGAGTGGAGAATCCATGCCAGGGCTCCTGGAATCAGGGTGATGTCGTGTCAGACAAGTCAGCTGAGCGTGGGCCCAGCTGGATTCGAACCAGCGACCAAGGGATTATGAGTCCCCGGCTCTAACCACTGAGCTATGGGCCCACCCGCATTGGGAGATTGTACCGAACAGCCATGGACGGTGAGCCCTCTGTGATGCCCTGAGAACCTAGACGCCAAAACGCGCCCCGGAGTTCCGGGGCGCGTGGTGCTTTTGTCCTGCAGGACCGGGGACTAGAAGACGCGGGACTCGATGTTCTGCATCCTGGAGTAGACGCTCATCATGTCGCAGCCGTTCGGCATCATGACCAGCTGCATCCCGGGCCATGAGGGATTCGGGTTGGTGTCGTATACCTGCTCATCTGGCAGGAAGGTCGTGCCGTTGTCACCCGAGTAAGCCACGAAGCCCCGGTTATCTGCCCCCCACAGGGCCTTGAAGTAGGTGACATACAGGCCACCCTGCGCGTCGTACATCGCTCGCAGAATCGCGGGGTCACCGGGCAGGTACTCCGAGGTGGTTTCCACCGAGTTGTTGACATTGGTCCAGGATGCGCCGCCGTTGGTAGTGCGTGCCAGATTGATCCCCGGCGTACCAGCCCCACCTGCAGACACCCAGGCCCGGAACGCGTAGACCATCGTATTGCCAGTCGCATCGGAGGGGTCGATCGCGCCACTACCGCCCATCCAGTTGTTGGCGGGGTCGAGGAGCAGAGAACCGGTCAGGGTGAAAGAAGCGCCGGCATCAGTAGAGGTCTGCGCGCGGATGGCATCACCCGACGCATCGATGTAGGTCGACACCAGGTGCCCGTTGGGTTTTCGCAGCAGAGTCAGTCCATTTGGGCTGCCGCCGATAGGCGAGGTGAGGGTCCAGGGGCCAGCGGCTCCGTTGGTGGACCGCCATTGACGCACCCCGCTGTTCATCCGGTTCTGGAGGATTACCAGGTTGGGAGTCACCGGGTCCACAAAAAACGTCCTGGAGTTCGGCTGGGCGGCGACGCTCGTATCGGCCATCGCGAGGTTCCAGCTGCCGCTACCATTGCCTGTAATGCTGTAGATGCGTGTTTCCCAGTCAGAGCCGTAGCTCCCGCCATCCTGTACCGCGAAGGTCAGATACACCGTGCCATCCGTGCCAGCAGCGAGCGCCTGATCGGCCCAGATAGGACCGTAGGGATTCACCGCGCTCACCGTCGGCAGCGGAGTCCAGCCGGACCCATCCGCCGTCCGCCAGACCCGGACCTCCGAGCTCGCTCCGGCAGTTGCACCTGAGCCGTTGTGGCGCTCGACAGCCACGAACACATAGTCCTGATTGGCGGAAAGCGTCATAGCCGCCGAAGCCGTGTCGTGGTTGAAGTACTGCACCAGCGGATTCACCCATGGGGCAACGCTCACGACCGGCCCCAACGTGATGGGGTCAAAGACCACCGGCAGGATCGCGATATCGCTGGCCCCATCGGGATCCGTCACGCGAACCCCCACGAAGCCCGGAGCCGGCTCAGTCGGGAACTGATGGCTGATGGTCGGGGTGGACTGCATCGGAGTGTCCGGGCTGAAGTTTGACGGATCCCCGCCAGGGACATCGAAGTCGAACTCGAAGTCCAGGTCGCCCGGATCTTCCAGGTCTGTCGACGGTGTCGCATCGACCGTCGCCGTACAGTTCTTGCAGGTCAGCAGCAGTTCCGTACCGGCGAAGGCAGCGGTCGGTGGGGTGTTCGGAGTCTGATCAATGACTTCGACGGGGATCACGGTCCCGGTGTGGAAATCAGTGATGTTGACAGGCTGGATGTTCCGGTCGAGCACCGCTCCACCAGGTGACCGACTGTCGACTGCCTTCACATACAGGTAGTACGTTCCCTCGCCCGCACTGGCGGTGTTTGTCACCAGCGTGTTAAAGACGAGGTCATCGAACACCCCGGTCCCGGCACCAGAACCCGGATCGATAGTCAGGGGCGTCGCCAGCAGGCCGGGGGCATAGACCCGCAGCGAGGCCAGACTGGACGCCCCCTTGATCTGATCCCGGGGAGTGACATCAAACTCCCAGGCAGGATCAACGGTCGCGCCAAGTTGCCAGTCCCGGAGCCGGATTTCCAACTCGGCAGAGGATGACGGGGTGTTCGGGGCCAGGGTGTTGTTGGAAACAGACGCCGTGACAGTCCAGGGAGCCTTGTGATGGAACTCTGGCAGGTAGTAGACCGGGTTCTGTCGCTGCCCGGGGAGGTTGCCACGTCCCTGGGCCGGCTGACCCCAGGAAAGACCGACCGCGAAGCCCAGGCGCACCTGACCACTCGGCGGAACTTTCACGGTGTAGGTCACGGTATCGAAGTCCGCGCCCATCGACATCACGTTGTGACCCTGGGGATTCGCAGGATCCGCAAAGCCGTTGGCCGCGCTCCCATCGAAGTTGCCGGCGTTGGGGTCATTGAAGAAGACCCGATACGGATGCTCCGTGACATTGGGAGTCGGGAAGACAGCTGCGGTCGCTTCATCCAGCAGATCGGAATAGCCATCAGCGTTCATCAGGAACAGCGGAGCTGCGGTGTCGCCATCACCCAGCGCAATCGGTGTATCACTGTTGCTCAGCAGGTAGCCCATAACATCGAAGGCGTGGAGATCGAGGCGACTTGCCAGCGTATACGGCTGGGTCGGCAGGGGGAATGGGTGGCGCATGGAGAAATCGACTTCGACTTCGTCCGGGCTCCCGCCGCGTCGTAACGCCGTCACCTGCAGGCAGTCGGCGCAGGGGGAGACGCGCAGGAAGTTGGTCGCGTCCAACTCGTAGGCATCACCCTTGGCGGTTGCGGTCCGGACCGGCATCAGTTCCACAGCTGGTGTCTCGCCGAGGGTCAGATCCAGGGTGTACACCCCGCTGACCAGCTGGAACGAACCACCGTCACCTGGCTCAGACGTGGGGATCAGTGGCAGCACGACGTCAGCTGTCTGATGCGATCCCGCAGGAGCGGTGGGGCTGGAACTGCCCCCCTGACAACTCGCCAGGAACAACAGACTGACGGCTACGGGCAGGCTACAGGTAAGACGAATCGCGCGACGCATGGCGCCTCCTTCGTGAGGGCCCCCCGAATGGGCGGCAATCCAGTAAGGGCGGACGAGAGCTGGTGCTCCCTATGATACAGAACCCGTGAGCTTTCCTACAAATCTGACCGGATGAACTCACCATCTGCGTACTGCGGGAGGAGTGTGGACCCCAATGGCTCTGGAGTCCCAGACCTTTCTATGATTTTTCTTTAAGAGTGGATTGACATCGGTTGACCATAGCTCCTACTATGCCCCCTGCAGCTCAGGAATCAATAGCCGGGCGCTGGCAGATCCCTCTGGAGGCCAGCTATGGCGGCGCATCCCTCAGAATCCATCAAACCGACTCTCTTCTCCCAGATGATTCATGCCCTGGGCAAGATGTTCCTGGACGACCAGCCAGGAACGCCTTCGCAGGCATCGGCTCAGCCCCATGCCACGGCAGGGCGACAGCAGCCCCGCGAGATACGAGTCCTGCGGAACAACTCTCCCGAACCGGAGCCAATCCTGCATTCCATCTTCTACTTCCCCAAGACCTGGGAAGACATCCTGCTGGCGGCCGCCGACCTGAAAGCCGGTAATGAAGTCACGGTGAATGTCGCCAGGCTGAATGGCCCCATCCGCGACCATGCCCTCTGCTACCTGCGGGGCATCGTGGATGCTCTGGAAGGTCCCAGCCGTCAGACATCCGAGGATGTCTACGAGTACGGCGTTCCTGGCGTGATCTACACCGATGCCAGCGGCACCGGCCGATCGACCCGCGAGCCCGACTACTTCCCTGGGATCTGACATCCCTCGGAAAGCTTGAGTCGTCTCCAGCATGGGTCCATCTGCCCGGTGGTACGACACGGCGTGGAGCCGGTAGACTCCGGGCAGCCTGACGCCCGGAGGCCGCGCTGATGACCCCGCCCAACGATTCCACTCCAGAGGTCCGACGTCCCGTTCCGGCGGACATGCCGGGGCGGGACGTTCTTGCGTTCTGGCTGACGGTTCTCTGGTTCGGTATCGTGGCGTTTGCCTATCTGAAGGCTTTCCTCACACACCGCTAGTGCTCTGGACCGCCCCGTTCCTGGCCCTTGGACTCCTCCTGCTCCAGTGGGGTGTGGGGCGTATGGTCCTCCGCTGGCCGCTGGACGACGACTCCTGGCTGGAGCGCCATCTGTTACAGGGGGCGGTCGGCTTTGCGCTCACGACCGTGCTGCTCTTTTGTTGTGCACTGACAGGGTGGTATCGCCCAGGGCTGCTGGTTCCGCTCTTCTGGCTGCTGCTACTGCTGGTCCTCTGGCGCGAGGGCCGTAGCCTGGTCACCTGGATCGCTGGTGGACTGCTGCGACTCTCCGACGAACACTGGACGCCGCTCGAGCGGGCTGCCATGCCAGCCCTGCTCCTCTTTCTCGGACTGTGCGCCTTCTATGCCTTGGCCCCGACCACCACCTGGGATCCCCTCGACTACCACTACGAACTTCCCCGTCGCTGGCTCGCCAACGGTCACTTTTTCCAGCAGTCCGGGATCGTGTATCACCAGTTTCCATCATCGACCGAACTGCACTTTGGCTGGCTGATGGCGTTGCACAGCGACCTGGCGGCTAACCAGTACACCATCCTCACCATCCTGACATTCCTGCTATCTGCGGCAGCAATCGGGATCCGGTACTGCTCCCGGCAAGCGGCGGTTGTCGGACTCCTGGGAGTCGCGGCGCTGCCTTTGGTCTACACCGAGCAGGCTCAGGGGGGGGTCATCGACTGCGCCCTCGGGACATTCATGCTGCTCGCCCTCTGGCTGGTCCTTCGGTGGCGGGACTCCCGGGAACTTCGTTACTTCCTGATGCTGGGACTTTGTGCGGGCATGGCGGTCGGCATCAAGCATTCAGGCTGGATGATCGCGTTCTTCCTTTTTGGATTCCTGTTGGTGGATGCCCTGCAGCGACGCGAAACACTCGGTCGCGGCCTGGAACGCGCCATCGGACTCGGGCTCATGGTGTTCAGTTTCGGACTCCCCTGGTATCTGAAGAGCTACACGGAGATGGGGAATCCCGTCTGGCCCTTTGCGGATCATCTGTTCAACGGCACACCGAAGCACTTCGCCGACATCCTCTACTGGTCGAATCCGAATTTCACCAGGGAGCCCTGGGACCTGGTGACCTGGTGGTGGGATGTCACGACCCGGGTTGATCTGACACAGTATCGCTTCCGCCTGATCACGCCCTTCTTTTTAGGGCTGCTCCCGGCGGCCTGGTATCTCCTTCGAGCTCCTGGACCCCACCGGCCGTTACTGGCATTCTGCGCCTTCCAGATCGGTGCGCTACTTTTCCAGGCTCCGGGCGAGCCCCGGTACATGATGCCGGCCTGGGCGCTCCTGGGGATGCTGCTCCTGCATGGGGCTGAGATTGCAGGATGGACCCGACTCCGGTTTGGGCCTTTAGTGCTCGGCCTGATGGCCCTTGGTCCGATGGCCTGGACACTGGCGCATCTGCAGATGGAGTCGCGGGATCGCCTCCCGTTCATCCTGGGAGAGGAAACCCGCTGGGAGTCCTATGCCCGACGGGTAGAAACTGCGCCGGCGATTGCCTATGTCGAGGCTCATCTTCAGCCCGGAGAACGGGTCCTCCACGGCGACCCCCGGGTCTATCTCTATCAGGATCCTTCCGTGGTGGATATCGTGTATCCGATGGATCATCCAGGGGTCCCCAGCTTTAGTCGCGAGCCCCGGCGCATCCTGAAGCAGTGGCACGAGCGCAAAGTCCGGTTCGTCACGCTCTCAGCCGGCGCACATTACATGGGTCTGACCCGTGCGACCCTCCTGGAGGCCCAGAAGGCGAATCCGGCTGGACCATCAGGACGGCTGGGCATTCGCTCGGCCTTCGATGACCAACCGCCCATGTTGTTTCGCCAGGGGAGTGAAGGTACCTGGGAACCGGTCGGACCGCTGCCAGAGTCGCCCCTCGGACCCCTCTCCCCCCGAGTGATGGAGCTGGGAGGCTTCACCACCTCGGAACTGGTACCGGTCAGTAATCCACGTGTGACGACACCCCCTGCAGAAGAACCGAACTATCTCCTTACGGTCAAACCGCTCCAGCAGCGCTGGTCCGACATCGATGTCCGCATCATCCTGACCTGGCAATCGCTGATCCGCGATGGTGCCCTCGTGAAAGTACTGGACAACCCGGCCTGCCCTGTGTGGGAAGTCCGGTACCCAGCGTCCTGGGGACCACCCGGCACCGATCTGCGGGAGCACCGGCCCGGCTAATGTTTCTCCTGGCATTCCCGGTCCTGGTGCTCGCCATGCTCGCTGCCGGACTCTGGCTCACCGAGCGGCTACGCCTTACCCCGTCCCATCCCCTCGAGCATGGCTGGATCGCCTCCGTGCTGGGGCTTCTCGTGCTGGGGTTGCTCTCCACAGCCCTGGGATTCCTGCAACTGCTGAGCCCCCTCTGGCTCTGGCTGGGGAGTGGCAGCTTGCTTGTCCTCGGATGGCGGGACCTGCGCTGGTTCCTCCGCCGGGACCTGTGGCAACCGGTCTCCACCGAATGGAAAGCACTCCACTGGATCTGGTGGGTGGTCAGCGCCATTACTGGGTTGCTTTGCCTGCTGCATGGGCTGCTCGCCCTGGCCCCCAACACCCAATGGGACACGATGGCGCACCATTTCCTCGTCCCCGAGATGTATCTCCGCTGGGGAGGCATCTACGATTTCCAGCAGGTCCAGCAGTCGTACTTTCCGTCGCATTTACAAATGCTCTATGCCCTGGGAATGAGCATCGGGGGGGAACAGACTGCCAGTTTGCTGGGATGGTGGTGGTCGGTGCTGGTGCTAATCGGAGTGCTGGTCATTGGTCGCACCTGCTGGCAACTGGAAGCGGGTATCGCCGGCGCGATCATCATGCTCACCCAGGAGCTCTACTCCAAGCAGCTCCAGGGGGGCTGGGCCGACTCCGGGGTCGCGCTCTTTGTCTTGCTCGCGAGCTGGGGGCTCATCCGCTGGATGCAGTCCCAGGATCGCGCCTGGCTTCTGACCGGCGCGCTCGCGATGGGGGGAGCCCTCGCCTCCAGCAAACACAATGCCCTCCTCCCCATGACCCTGATGCTCCTCGGCATGGGCCTCTGGCCGCTGTTGCGACCCCGATTGCTGGAATCCGCTCCTCCAGTGTCGTGGAAAGGAGTTGCGACCGCCGTTGCGCTCTTCATAGGAGTCGCGCTCCTGCCACCCCTCTGCTGGTACATCAGGTCCCTGCACTACACCGGATCGCCCGTCTATCCCCTGACGCTCTTCGGCCTCTTCCCCGGTCCGGAGCTGCCGGTCTACGCTGAGAGTTCCTGGATCGACCTCAGCTATCGCCGGAATCTGATGGCGCTGCTGAGCTATCCCGTAATGCTGACTTTTAGTCCGTCGCTGCTGGAGGGATTCCAGGGACGTTTCCCACCGCAGTGGACCCTCCTGTTGCCGCTCCTGCTCTGGCGCAGCTGGCGGGTCCCGGTGGTGACCTGGTTCACGGGCCTGTGGGTCGGGACCCTCCTGCTGATGTTTGTCGTGGCTCCCAAAGAGACCCGCTACATGCTCTTCGCGGTCCCCTGGCTGGCGCTGCTCAGCGGTGGGGGAGTCCACCATCTGCTAGAGCTCCTCCGCCCTGCGCCACTCCGGCATCTCTTGCTGTTGCTCCTCCTGCTGGCACCGATCAGCTTGAGGCAGGGGGGGCTGCGTGAGGACATCATTCAGCGCTGGCGAGTGGTTGCGAAGCAGGAGAGTCGGGCGAAGTACATCGCCCGGGCGACCCCGGTCACGGCGTTCATCAACTGGATGAACAACAACCTCCCGGAGGATGCCTTCGTCTTTTGCCTGGAGGACCGGACCTATCGCCTCGCTCCGGACTGGACCAACTACTACGCTGCCACCGAGGACTTCCCGCAAACCGCCGAAGAGAGCTACACCTTCTGCTTCCGCCAGGGTGTGACTCATCTCTACCTCGGGGATGGGACCATCATTCAGGCTCAGGTGCTGAAGAACATCGTCGATCTCCCGCCAGATGAGCAGGGAATCACGCATTTCCGAATGGCGCAGGTGATGCGGAACCTCAAAGGGGAACTCATCCCGGCGAATCGCCACTGGGTCGCCTGGTCGACTGTACGTCGATTCTTGCAGCGGGCTGGCTTTACGGTGAGTACGGACGAATTCGGCATTGAAGTCTTCAGCATCCCCCACGACCGGCTCCTCTCTACTCCGGTCCAGCGGGCGCATTACAACGTCATGGGCGCGATGACGGAAATGTATGAGCGGGGGATGATGCGACTGCTCCGCTCTGATGGCCTCAATATGGTCTTTGAGTATGACTACGAGCCCATCGCGCTCTATGAAGACCCGGCCAACTTCGGCATCGGTCGTCCTGACTGGACCCGACGCCAATAGCAGTGTGTCCTCGTGCTACGCTCCCCGACGTGACTGAAACCCTGCGAATGCCTGAGCCTGACGCCGACCCTGGGGCGGAGTCCGTTGTCGCCGCCGAGGATGCCGGCTTCGATGGCTTTACGGTCCGCCTGCCGGCATTCGAGGGGCCACTGGACCTGCTGCTGCACCTGATCCGGAAGCACGAAATCGACCTCTTCGACATCCCGATTCACTTCATCACCTCGGAGTACCTGCGGCATCTGCAGCTGCTCGAAGAACTGGATGTGACGGTCTCATCTGAGTTCCTGGTGATGGCCGCGACCCTGGTCCACATCAAGAGCCAGATGCTCCTCCCCAGTCAGTTCCTCCGGTCGCTGATGACTGATGCGGAATACCGTAAGTCGCTGGCCCCGGAAGACCCCCGCTTCGAGCTGGTCCAGGCGTTGCTTTCGCGTCAGGCAGTGGACACTGCCGCTGCGGAACTGGGACGGCGCGATGAGCAGGCCCGGTGTATCTACTTTCCCGACTTTGAGCGGTCCCTCGAAGGCTTCGATGGGGAGTTAGAAATCGACCTCTCCGGACTCACCATTAATCGGCTGCTGACTGCCTTCGAGCGTGTCCTGACCCGGGAGCGGGATCCCGCCATGACAGTCATGGCAGCGCGCCTTTCCGTCGGAGATGTTATGCGTGAAATCCGGCATCTGCGGCAGCAGGGGCATCTGGCGTTTACCTTCCGGGACCTGATCCGGGAAGAGCCCCGGGGCTACCGTATCGTGGCCGTGTTCCTGGCGCTGCTCGAACTGGCACGTCAGGGGCGGCTACGGCTGGAACAGGAAGAGCCCGATGGTGACATCGCCGCCGCCTGGGAGGATCAGCCCTCCGGAGTCGCCGCATGAAGCAGGAGGAGCAGGAGCACGATATGACCGTCGCTGAAGCGCGTCATGCAGAGGAACAGGATTGCGACGAGCAGCCCGTTCCGGAGGCCGTTGATCAGTCGGATGATTCTTCCGAAGAGCTGGCTGAAGCGCCGGAACTGACACCCATTCCCTTTGAGCAGCAACTCATTGAGCAGCCGGTACTCCTCCAGCGGACCCTCCAGGCTTTGCTTTTTCTTGAGCCGGATGCGGTGACTGCTTCCAGGCTGGCCTCTGGACTCGGCATCGAAGTGAGCTATGTGGAAACGGCACTACAGGAACTCCGGACCTCCCTCGCTGACCAAGGGATTGTCCTGCTGGAGGGGGGGGGAGTCTGGCGGCTCGGGACCCATCCGGAACTCGCGACCGCGATTGAGCGGTACTACAAGCGCTCACGACGTCGCAAGCTGAGTCGTGCCATGCTCGAAACCCTCGCCATCATTGCCTGTCAGGGACCGGTCACCCGGGCGGAAATCGAGGATGTCCGCCAGGTCAACAGCGATGGGGTCGTGGCCCGCTGTCTGGAACTCGACTTCATCGAGGTGGTGGGCCAGAAGGAAACCCCGGGGCGTCCGTTGCTCTACGGCATCACTGAGGATTTCCTGCGGCATTTCGGCCTTGCCGACGCTGGCGACCTGCAAGCGTTGCTGCCCGTGGAGTGGGGGAGCCTGCCCCGTCAGACCCTCCTCCCATTGCAGGCATCGCCCGCGGAAGCCAGCCCCGAAGTGGAGCCGGTCGGGAGTCTCGACACAGCGGCAGATTCATAACCTGACAGAGCGGTTTAGCCTCTTGGATTTCCCGGAGCCTTTGTTACAATCCTGGGCCACCGGGAGTCTCACGGACGAGACTCTCGGGAGTGGACTTTGTTGCAGCCAGAGTCCACCGGAGCCCCCAGCTTCGCCTCGCACCAGTTCACGGCTCACCGGGCGGCCGACACCAGACTTCCGCGGAGGATTCCACGGCTGATGTCTGCACGACCACCTTCTGCACCGCTGCATTCCGGCTGGTTTGTCGCCGGACTTCTCTGGGCGCTTGTCGCCTATGGGCAGCCACCTATCACGCCTGCTTTTGCTGAGTCGACCGCGACTCCCGTTGCAGCACGTCCTGCGGCCAGAGCAACTGTCCGCTATGCCATGCAGCCGCCACACATCGCGGCTGCCAGCGCGATCCTGATTGACCGGGTCACCGGCGAAGTGCTGTTTGAGCTCAAGCCCGATGAACAGCGCGTCCCGGCCTCCACCACCAAAATCATGACTGCCCTTCTGGCGCTCGAGAACAGCGATCCGGCGACACCGGTCGTGGTGAGTCCCCTGGCCACCCAGACCGGTGGTTCCCGTCTGCATATCTCCGCCGGGGAAGAAATCCCGATGGCAGACATGATCGAGGCGATGATGATCCGTTCCGGCAACGATGCGGCGGCGGCGATCGCGGAGACCATCGGCGGCGATCAGGCGCACTTCATCGAGATGATGAACATCCGGGCTGCCGAACTTGGGATGACCAATACACGCTTTCAGAATCCCCATGGGATGCCCATGACTGGAGGCGGTAATCTGTCGACCGCCCGGGATCTGGCGAAGCTGGCGCAAGCCGCCCTGGACTCGCCTCGTTTCTGCAGCATAGTCCAAAAGTCAAAGGTGGTCTATCCCACGTTCGGCATCCGCTCGGCGGTGGAGTTCACCAACACCAATCGCCTCCTCGAAGAGTTCCCCCTGACCACTGGTATCAAGACTGGTTACACTGACCTGGCGCGGCATTGCCTGGTCGCCAGTGCCCGCTTCCGGGACCGGGAAGTCATCGGCGTGATCCTCGGCGCTGAAAAAGCAACGATTCGGCCAGACATGGTCCGTCTCTTCGACTACGGCCTGAACGTGCTGGCGGACGACTACTGGATCTACCGGAAGTTCTCGCTGGAGCCGCAGGTCTATCCCTTTGAGGCACCGCCTGCACCGGTCATGGCCTCGGCATCGACGGTCATCCAGTAACCCCCGCATGGAACTGCAGCCCTTTAATCCCCGCTTCGCTCCGCTGGTTGCGTCCTGGCTGCCCGACTCTCAGGCACTTCGGCAGGTCGACCCCCTGGCCGACAGCGCCATCACCGCCGACCTCATCCTGCGCTGGATGGAGCGGGCGGATTACCCCTTCATGCTCCTCCCAAGTCCGCAAAGCGACCCGGTTGGCTACGGGGAATTGCTCTATCCACGCCACATGGCCGGGATGGTCGCCCAGCATGTCATGGTCGACCCCCGGGTCCGCGGGCAGGGCTACGGCTGGACCCTCATCGAGCGACTGGGGCATGTCGTCCACGCCCGCTTCGGGGAAGAGCGACTCGGCATCCAGGTGGAGCAGGCGCATGTCACCGCCATTGCCCTGTTAAGAGCCATGGGCTTCGCCGAAGTGAGTCCGGTCACGCTGATGCCCCCGTCTGGCGGGCAGGGGGTCTCAGCGATGCTCCTGAGTGCTCGTCTGCCTCTCGCACCGTTTCAGCATCGTGAGAAAAGCATCCCGGACCCTGGCGAAGAGCCAGGCTACGGCCGGGGACTGCGCTGGACCTGAAGTCGGGTCATCGAAGCGGCCTGAACTCCTGATTCATCCTCAGTTGATGCTGCCGTGCTTACAATCGGATCCATGACTACGGGGACCCCGATCCGCCTCCAGAAGTACCTCGCCCGTGCGGGTGGGCTCTCTCGTCGCAAATGCGCCGACCTCATCGCCGCTGGAGGTATCCAGGTCAACGGGCAAGTGGTCCGGGAGCCCTACTTCCGCCTGCTCCTGGGAGTAGATGAAGTCCGGAGTGAAGGGGTGCTCCTCCGGCCAGCCCGCCCGGTCTACTACAAGTTCTACAAGCCGCCACAGTTTCTCTCGGCCATGGGGGATGACGGTCCCACCATCAGCAGTCTGCTCCCACCCGACATGACCAGGGTCTTTCCGGTCGGCCGACTCGACTTTGATGCCGAGGGGCTCCTGCTTCTGATGAACGACGGCGACCTGTCAAATCTGCTCCTGCATCCCCGCTATCACGTCGAAAAGGAGTATCAGGTCCGCCTGAAGCCCTGTCCCAGCCGGGGGCAACTGCGACGTCTGGAAGCGGGAGTCGAACTGGATGGCCGGATGACCAAACCGTCTACCTGGGAACTGCTTGAACGGCTCGATGGCGGACAACAGGGAAGCATCAGGGTCGTCCTCACCGAAGGGCGAAAGAATCAGATCAAGCGGATGGCGGAGCTGGTTCACAGCCATGTGCGGAGTCTGCTGCGGGAACGCTTCGGGCCGATCCGCCTCGGGCACATGAAGCCAGGACAGTTCAAAAAGCTGGCACCGGGAGAACTGGCAGCGCTGCAGCGTCTGGCGGATCAGGCACGCCAGGACCTGGCGGGGGTCGAGGAAGATGACACTGAGGGCGATGACGACTAGAGCAGGGTGCCCTGCAGCATAATCATGGCGACCGAGAAGAAGAGAATGATGCCGGTGACGTCGACAATGGTCGCGACAAAGGGCGCGGAAGCGCTGGCAGGATCCAGCCCCACCCTGCGCAGCAGCAGCGGCAGCATGGAGCCAGCGATCGTGCCCCAGATGACCACGCCGATCAGGCTGATGCCAATTGTCAGGCCGATCGCTGCCCAGTGCGGACCGTAGATGCCCCAGAGCTTCTCCCAGAGATAGACCCGTAAGAAACCAATCGCACCCAGGATGAGTCCGATCATGAAGCCGGTGAGGACTTCCCGGCGGAGCACCATGAGCCAGTTACGTCCGCGGACCTCCCCAAGCACCATGGCGCGAATGAGCAAGGTCGAGGCCTGTGACCCGCTGTTGCCGCCACTGGCGATGATCAGGGGAATGAACGTGCTCAGGACAATTGCCCGGGAAAGGGCCTCCTCATAGTTCGCCAGCGCTGTGGCGGTCATCATTTCCCCCAAAAACAGGATGACCAGCCAGGGTGCCCGCTTACGGATCATTTCCCCAAGGGAGATCTGCAGATACGGGGCTTCGATGTACTCCATACCGCCGAGCTTGTGAATGTCTTCCGTGACCTCTTCGGCCACCACATTCACCACGTCGTCGACCGTGATGATCCCTTTCATCACCCCCGCACCATCGACCACCGGGATAGCTGCCAGCTCGTGCTCCTGAAAAAGCCGGCCCACCTCTTCCTGGTCGGTCTCTTCCCGCACGACCACCGGATCCCGGTGCATCAGTTCCTGCATCTGTTTTTGGGGCGGAGCGACCAGGAGTTCCCGAATCGAGAGGACACCGAGGAGGACCTGATGCTGATCCAGGACATACAGGTAGTACAGAGTTTCGATGGATTCAATCGCCTGCCGTCGCAGATAAGCGATGGCCTGGTCCGCTGTCATCTCTGGCCGCAGTCGGGCGAACCGGGGATTCATGAGTCCACCGGCATCGTCCTCGGCGTACGCCATCAGGGCCGTAACCTCTTTGCGGTGCGCCTCATCGAGGAGTTGCAGCAACTCCTCCCGCTCATCGGGACTCGATTCCTGCAGCAGGTCCGCGGCATCGTCGGGTGCGAGCATCCGCATCCAGAGACGCCGTCGAGTGGGGTCAAGTGTGTGGATCAGGTCCGCCTGGTCCCTGGCATCCAGGTCAAGAAAAAACTTCAGCGCATCAGTAGTCGAAAGTTCCTCAAACCCTTCCAGCCGCTCCGCAGAGCCCATGGCTGGCCAGAGTTCACGCAGCACCTCGGGGGAGGCGCTGGGGTCGATCAGCAGGTCGCGTGACTGCGGCACCACAGGCCTCCTTCAGGCGATGTCTATGGACAGGGTCGTTCACAGCGGAGGCATCGTACTTTCTTTCAGGACACTCTGCGAGTTGCAGAGGCGTCACAACCGCAGGATTAATCGAGCTGGCGGTCGACCAGTGACTCCTGGGGAGGCGCTTCGTAATCCGCTGGTGGAGTCTTCCCGATGCCCTCTTTGATGACCAGTCGAGCCGCGATCGTGCGGGCGGGCACATCGTTGGGCAGCCGCGGATCAGTCGAGGCTCCGTTGTACTCCACCCAGTTGCGGGCTTCGAAAAAGGTGTCCGTATCTTCTTCCGATGGCCCATCAGCGCCAGTGTCGCCGTAGCCGAGGAACACAAAGCCCGCCTGAGTCCCATCCGGCATCACAATGGCCGAATAAGAGTAGTCTCCCGGATCGCTGCCGACGAAGCTCGGTTCCGGCTTCATGGGCGTCTGCGTGAACGGATTCGTCGGGACCTGCCCATTCATGATCTCGTTCTCGATAAACATGACATGCGCCGGGAAGGGCTTGCCCGCCTGACCTGCTCCTTCGAGGAGGACCAGCATCTCCTCGAAATTCTGCCGACTCTGGGAGTTCAGGGCTGCAATGTCCGGCACATCGGCTGCAGGCTCATCCGATGCTGCTGCCTGCTGGGATGGGGCATTGCTCGATTTCGTTGATGGTTCCGCGCCTTTGCTTGCCGGGGGATTGCCACCGCAACTCACCAGCAAGGCGATGACGGGTAGCAGGATCAGAACACTGAGGGGCATGGGTCAGGCCTCCGGGACGACGATCATGTCTGAGGAAGTACCTTACCCCAAACGCTGGACTCGGGGCGACCCCCCTACAATCAGGCTATGCACGACGCCCTCCCGCCGTTTCTGCTGATCTTCGACCTCGATGGAGTCCTCTATCGTCGGGATGAAGTCCTCCCCGATGCACCGGCGGTACTGCAACGGCTCCGGGAAGCGGGCTTTTTGATTGCCTTCTGCACCAACAACAGCTGGTTTCCACCCAGCGAGGTCGCGGCGCGGCTGGAGCGGATGGGCATCGCGGCTGCCGCGAACGAAGTCTTCACCAGCGGACAAGCCGCAGCCCGGCTGGCAGCGACCCGGTATCCGGGGGGCACTGCACTGGTGGTGGGAGGTCCGGGATTGCGGCAGGCGGCTACGGAAGCCGGGTTGACTGTTACGACTCCCGCTGAGCCGGAAGCGCCTGTGGATGTCGTGATCGCTGGCATCGACTGGGACTTCACCTATGCCACGCTGGGACGCGCCCAGCATGCTCTGCTGGCTGGTGCGACTTTCATCGCAACAAACCTCGATCCTCGGTACCCGGTGGAGGAGGGGCGCTTCCTGCCGGGAGCGGGCAGCCTCGTGGCAGCGATCCAGGCCGCCGCTGGGGTCGAGCCGCTCCTGGCGGGCAAACCCGCTACGCCCCTTATTGAAGCCTGCATGTCGCACTACGGCCGTGCGCCAAAGGAAAGTCTCGTCATCGGCGACCAGCTCGCCACGGATATCCTGGCGGGCAATCTCGCCGGATGCCGAACCGCCCTGCTGCTGACAGGCGTGTCCAGCCGTGAAGAGGCGGAAGTCCGTCGGGGGAATGGACGCCCCACGTTCATCTTCGACGCGCTGTCCGATCTGGCACAGGCGCTCACGTCGGATGAGCTGCTCGTTGTCCAACGCCCCCCCAATCGCTAGAATACCGGTAGCTCATACGTCCTTCCCGCCACGAGGTCCCTGAGATGGAATTCCCGCAGCCAACCCCCCAGCACGAATGGCTCCGCCAGCTCATAGGTTCCTGGGAGTTCGAGGGGGGCGATGAGAACATGAAAACCGTAGGCTCGGAGACGGTCCGGAGCCTGGGCGACCTCTGGGTCATCATGGATGGGACGACGGAGATTGTCGGCGGCCCGAAAGGGCAGATGCAGATGACCCTCGGATTCGATCCCGCTATTGGCAGGTTTGTCGGGCATTGGATCGGCTCCATGATGACCAACCAGTGGGTTTACGAAGGCGAACTGGATGCCACCGGTCAGATTCTGACGCTGAACACCACGGGTCCCACCTGGGAAGAAGGTCAGATCGGACAAGCGGCGTACCAGGACATCATCGAACTTCATCCCGACGGTCGCCGGGTGCTCCGGAGCATGATGCAGAAAGCCGACGGCACCTGGATGGAGTTTTTGGTCGCGAACTATCGCCGTACCAGCTGACAGCCGCTTCGATGCTGGTCTGTTGGGGACCTCGCCGCTGTGTTAGGATTCCCCTACGTGACACCGGATCCTCCCTCGATGCGTCACGTACCCGCCAGCTTCGTGGCTCCTCCGGTCCTCACTCGCACTTTTGCTGACGCTTCCGACAGGGGGCCTGACAGGCCATGAGCAGCACGCCGCAAAAATTTGTCTTCGTCACCGGGGGAAATGTCTCCAGTCTCGGCAAAGGGATTGCCAGCGCGAGTCTGGGACGCCTCCTCAAGGCGCGGGGCTATTCGGTCACCGCCATCAAGATTGACCCCTATCTCAATGTCGATGCCGGCACTATGTCTCCCTACCAGCATGGCGAAGTGTTTGTCACCAACGATGGGTCGGAAACCGACCTCGACCTGGGTCACTACGAGCGATTCATGGATGTCGAACTCGCCGAAGACAACTCCATGACCACTGGCAAGGTCTACCAGAGTGTCATTGAAAAGGAACGCCGCGGTGACTACCTCGGCGCCTGTGTGCAGATCATTCCGCACCTCACTGACGAGATCAAAGACCGGATTCACCGGGTCGCCCGGGCCACCCGCGCGGATGTGGTCCTCGTGGAAGTCGGCGGCACGGTCGGCGATATCGAGGGCCTGCCCTATCTGGAAGCGATTCGTCAGTTCCGCAACCAGGTCGGACGCAATAACTGCGTCAACATGCACCTTACACTGGTCCCAGGAGTCGGTCCCGATGGCGAGCTCAAGACCAAGCTGACCCAGCACTCGGTCAAGGAACTTCGGGCCATCGGGATCCTCGCCGATGTCATTGTCGCCCGAACCCGGCGTCCGCTGACCAGGGAAATGCGACGCAAAATCAGCCTCTTCTGTGATGTTGCGGAGCGGAATGTCATAGTCGGCCAGGACTCCGATCACCTCTACGCTGTGCCGCTGGACCTCGAGCGGGAGGGCATCGCCGACGCCATCCTGGAGCTGCTGGGACTGGAAAACACGACGCCGGATCTTGCCGAATGGGAAGCGATCAACCACACGCTGCGACATCCGAAGCGGACTGTCCGGATCGCCCTTGTGGGGAAGTACACCCAGCTCAAGGATGCCTACATCAGCGTCCTGGAGTCGCTGACTCATGCTGGCATCGGCAATGAGGTGGAAGTCCTCACTGACCTCGTTCATTCGGAAACCATCGAGCCTGAAAACGCTGACAAGTACCTGCGCCACGCCGATGGCATCCTGGTTCCCGGTGGCTTTGGCGACCGTGGGACCAGCGGCAAGATCGAGGCGATTCGCTACGCCCGTGAGCATGGGGTCCCCTTCCTGGGGCTCTGCCTCGGTCTGCAACTGGCGGTCATCGAGTTTGCGCGACATGTCGCTGGTATCGCTGATGCCGACTCCACGGAACTGAATCCCATGACGCATGAGCCGCTCATTGACCTCATGCCCGACCAGAAACAAACGACCCTCAAGGGGGGCACCATGCGTCTGGGTGCCTACCCCTGCGTCCTGACTCCCGGCACCCTGGCGGCCCGTTCCTACGGGCAAATCGAGGTCCAGGAGCGACACCGTCATCGCTATGAAGTCAACAACGCCTACCGTGAAACGCTGAGTCACCACGGCATGGTTTTCTCCGGACTCTCCCCGGATGGGCAGCTCGTGGAAATCGTGGAAGTTCCCGGACATCCCTTCTTCCTCGCAACACAGTTCCACCCGGAGTTTCAGTCCCGGCCCAACCGGCCACATCCGCTTTTCCAGGCCTTCGTGAAAGCTGCGGTGGTCCGCGCACAGTCTCAGGGCTCCCGGACCTCGACCACCACCCTCGAAACCAGCGCCGAGTAGTCACTTCACACACGCACCGCTTTCTGTTCAGGGAGGAACCCCCATGGCACTACGCCGTCATTGCTGGGGCTGGCTGCTGTTGTTGTCCATTTTTCTGATCGGTGGGTGCGCGGAGTCATCCCGCAAACCATTCATCGGGCAGCAGAATCTCCAGTTCAAGCAGGTCTTTAAGGCCTCTGCTGGACAGACCATCAATGCCGTCCACAGCGCGATCTCAATCGGCGCATCGACCTGCACGGTGTTCTCCTACACCGACAGCGGCACCCGGAAGCTCGCCTGGCTCATCGAGGCAGCCGCTGGGGCCGGTGCAGTAGGGAGCGGGTTCCTGGAGGGGCGTTTCGACTTCGACCAGCTGGAAGTGCAGATGGCGACCATCGGCACGCGCTGGATTCTCATCGCTGTCCGCTCCGGGAACGTACTGCAGCTCCAGGTCGTGACCATCCTGCCAAGCACGCTTCCGCAGTTTCTTGTGAGTGACTGGGAAGTCCTGACGGACGGTGCGGGTGGTGCAGTCGGCCAGTTCCGACTGCTGGCCCATCAGGATGTCAACACCGCCTGGATCGGCTGGACCGAGTTCCCCGGAGGGACCCCCGAGGTAGGGGAAGAGGTCCGCTTCCAGATCCGACGCATCAACAACGTCACCAGTGGACCACCGGTGATCGGGAACGAGTACACCAGCCCGTTAAGCACCGCCGCAGCTCCCCTGATGCTCGACAGTGTCAGTTCCTGGGATGGGCAGCTCACCGGCGCCTGGCTTGATGCCAGTACCAACGCCCCCGCGTGGATCCTCGGACGCCTGGATGCCGGGAATGGTGAGCCCCTCGCGACCCCGGCCGCAGTCCAGTGGGATGGCACCGGACTCACCCCGCCACTCGGTACCAGCAACCTGTTCGCTGCCCCCCGACCCGCCGAGTCACAGTTCATCGGACCACCGACCATCGAGCCCTGTCCTGATCGCGATTCGTTCGAGTATCGCGATCGCTGGGTCACATCCCGCCGGAACTCCGGCCGGGTGTCGCTGGTCACCATCACGGAGCACAAGTACAACTGCCCGGAAGACCCGGAAGCATTGTTGTTCACCGGAACCAGCTGGGTGTTGGGAGCACTGGGCGGCTCCCCGCGTCGGTACAGCACGACCCCCCCCGTCACGCTTACAGAGGGAGGCAGCCGGCAGCGGGTTTTCGTGGCGCATCCCTCGGTGGTCGGTGTCGATGTCCTCCGGACCTCCAATCTCACCCGCCTGACCCGGATTGATTTCGACGAAAATCGGACTCCGCCGGGACTGGTCATCGGCCAGTTGCATGCGGTCGGACGGGAAGAGTACGAGCGAATCCGGGTGCTGGGTCATACAGCAGATGCCATCTATGTCGCTGAGCGTGAAGTCGGCGATCTGGTCTCGCAATAATCCGGACAGTTCAGGACGAAAGGCGAACTTCATGAAGCATCATCCCGCACTGCAGCCGGTCACTCACAAGACACGTCTGGCAGCAATCAGTCCTGCTGAAACTTACGGTATGCAGCGGGAAGAAGCGGAAGCCCGCTATCTCGAGCTTCAGACACGGCTACGGGAGCTCCAGGAGCGCTTCTATGCTTCTTCAACGAATTCGCTGCTGCTGATTCTGCAGGGGATGGACACTTCCGGTAAAGACGGCACCATCAAAAAGGTAGTCGATGCGGTGGACCCGCAGGGAGTTCGGCTGGCGAACTTCAAAGCGCCCACATCCGAGGAACTCAGCCGGGATTTCCTCTGGCGGATCCACAAAGAAGTGCCCGCGAAAGGGCAGATTGGCATCTTTAACCGGTCGCACTATGAGGATGTCCTGATCGTCCGTGTGCGTGGCTTCGTGCCGCACGCGGTCTGGGAGAAGCGCTACGACCATATCAATGCCTTCGAGTCGCATCTGGTGGCATCGGGGACCATCATCATCAAAGTGATGCTCCACATAAGTAAGGGCGAACAAAAGGAGCGACTGGCGGCACGGCTGGCCGATTCGCAAAAGCGCTGGAAGTTCAATCCCGGCGACCTGTCGGAACGGGAGCACTGGGACGACTACCAGGAAGCCTACGAGGCTGTCCTGCAACGTTGCAGCACCGAACACGCCCCCTGGTATGTCATCCCGGCAGACCGCAAGTGGTATCGCAACTGGGCTGTAACGCAACTGCTGGTGGATCGGCTGGAAGAACTGAATCCCCAGTATCCACAGCCCGCCTTTGGACCCATCATCATCCCCGACTAATCTTGACACGTGCAGTTCCGGAAACCTACGGAGCTCAACTTCAACAAGAACGGCTCCCCCAACCGGGGGAGCCGTCGTGTTGCTGAACCCAGGAGACCGGGATCCCTTACATGATCTCGAGGACTTCGACCTCGAAGATCAGATCGGAGTTGGCGGGAATCAGGGGGGAGGGGCTCTGCGGACCGTAAGCCAGGTTGGCCGGGATGTAGAGCTTCACTTTCTCCCCCTTCTTCATGCCCACGAGGGCTTCCTTCCAGCCTTCGATGACACGCCACGGCGGAGCGACATCGAACGGCGCGGGCTGACGGCCCTGCGGGGTGACGCTGGAGTCGAACATGGTGCCGTTCACCAGCCAACCGGTGTAATTCACACGTACGGTGTTGTCCACAGTCGCGCCGGTGCCTTCACCCTGGGTGATAACCACCTTCTTCAGACCGCTCTCGGAAACCGTCGCGTTCTTCTCTTCGTCAGCGCTCCAAACTGGGCTTGCACTGGTGGTGCCATCGGTGGTGGTTCCGCCAGCCGCATCAGCAGTCGCGTCGCCAGCCGCCTCCGTGCCAGCTTCGGTGTCAGTCGCAGCTTCCTCACTGCCAGCCATGTCAGCCGACGCATCCGCGGCGGCGTCGGTCGCGGCGTCATGGCCGTGGCCATCATCCGCCGAATGCGTATCTGCTGTCTGGGCAGCGTCGCCGCCCTCCGTCGTGCCAGCATCCTTCGGCGCACCCGGGCCGCAACCCAGGGCGAGCAGAGTTGCCAGCATCAGTGCAGTCACAAGCGTGGTTTTCACGCGCAGTCCTCCAGGGACCGTCCTGACGGGCGCACCCGAATCGCCTGCAACAGGCGACTCACCATGCCGGTTGCCGTCAGCGAGTCGTTAGTCAATGTGCGCCGCTGTCCGCTAGCGCGTCCAGAAGTGCGGCTAAGAGCGTATCAGCTTCTGTGCCAGTCGCAACCCTTTGATGGAGAGTTTGTCCCGATATCAGCCACTCTGACCCGATGCGGCGGTCCCGACTGGCGACAGGTCGTACCAGCTGGGACCAGCTTTCATCTCGACCTCGATGGGGACGTCGAAGGGAAACGCGTTGGCCATAATCGGGCCGATGAGGCCCTGATACTCCAGCAAAGAGTCCACCGGGACCTCAAACACCAGTTCGTCGTGGACCTGGAGCAGCATATAGGCCGGCTGGTCCTCCAGGGCCCGGGCAACCTGCACCATCGCCAGTTTGATGAGGTCCGACGCTCCCCCCTGAAGGGGCATGTTCATGGCGGCCCGTTCGGCTATCGACCGCCGCATACTGTTGGCAGATTTCAGGTCCGGGAAGTAGCGCCGACGCCCAAGAAAAGTCTCGACATATCCCTGCTCGCGCCCGGAGGCTTTCACCTGATCGAAAAAGTTCCGCACTCGGGGAAAGCGGGCGAAGTAGCCATTGATAAACGTCTGGGCGTCTTTTTGAGAGATGCCGAGGGACTTCGCGAGTGAAAATGCGCCCATACCGTAAATGATGCCGAAGTTGATGGCCTTGGCCTGGCGACGCTTCTCCGGGTCGGGCTGTGATGGATCCATACCCAACACCGAGACTGCCGTTTCCGTATGGATGTCGCCGCCGGTCCGGTAGACCTCCATCAGGGCTTCGTCTTTGCTGTAGTGCGCCAGCAGCCGCAGTTCGATCTGAGAGTAGTCCGCCGCGAGCAGGACATAGTCGGCGCTTCGGGGTACGAACGCTTTGCGGATGCGGCGGCCGAGTTCGGTCCGGATCGGAATGTTCTGCAGATTCGGATTCGTGCTGGAGAGCCGACCAGTCGCCGCGATCCCCTGGTTGTAGCTCGTGTGGATCCGCCCATCATCCTGAACGAGCGGGAGCAGTCCCTGGATGTATGTTCCCCGAAGCTTGGTCAGTTCGCGGTACTCGATTACGATCTCAATGAGCGGATGCTGTCCCCGCAGCTCCTCCAGCACTTCGATGTCTGTCGAGCCCTTTTTCGGGTTGGGAAGTCGGAGGTCCCCGAAGAGGTACTCTGACAGTTGCTTCGGGCTGCTGAGATTGAGACCCCGTCCGCCAGTCGCCTCCGACGCTGCCATCTCCAGTTCGCCCAGGCGCTGCTCCAGTTGCAGACCCAGCGATTCCAGGACTCCTGGGTCTACCCGGATCCCTTCGGATTCCATGTTTGCCAGGACCGGTACCAGGGGCATCTCAACATCAGCGAAGAGGTGACCGAGTCCCTCGGCGAGCACTTTCGGCGCGAAGACCTGATACAGCCGCCAGGTCGCGACCGCATCATGGACCGCATAGGTCGCGACCGGACCGATGGGGAGTTCCGACATGCTGATCTGCTTTTTGCCGCTGCCGATGAGGTCTTCGATCCGCCCCCAGGTCAGATGCAGATGCTGTTCAGCCAAATCTTTCAGCCCATGACGCTCATCCGGATTCAGGAGGTACGACGCGACGAACGTATCGAACTCCAGTCCCTGCAACCGGATGTCATAGCGGCGGCAAACTGCATGTTCATACTTGCCGTTCTGGACTACCTTCCTGATGGCGGGGTCTTCGAGGAGTGGCTTCAGCAGCGTCAGCACCTCAGCCAGCGGCAGATTCTGATGGGGATCGGTGGACTGTTCACTTAAAAGGGTGGTCGTCGGGAAATGCCCGACTGGGATGTAAAAGCCTCCGGTGCCGGTCCAGGCGAGGGCGATCCCCACCAGGTTCGCGGTCCTCGCGTTCAAGGAATCGGTTTCGAAATCGATGGCGAAACGTCCTGCGTTCTGCAACGGCTCCAGCAATGCCTGCAGCTCGTCCATGGACTGGACGATCTGAATCTCCGGAGGTGCACTGAGCTCTCCAGATACGGACGTGGGTACAGCAGTGCCGGACTCAGCCGCAGTTGCCTCAGTTATGGTAGCTGACGCCTGTGTTGGCCCCGCACCGGGTTCGACCCCGTAGCGACGGGCAATGGTCCGAAAGCCAAAGCGGTGAAACCATTCCCGAAAGTTGGTTGGTTCGAACTGATACTCCGGCTGACCCTTGAGGTCCCAGGCGAGAGGGACATCAATCCGAATCGCCGACAACTGCCGCGACAACCGCGCCATCTCTGCGCCATCGCGGAGTTTAGCCTGGACCCCTTTGGGCTCAATGGCATCGATTTGCGCCAGCATGCTCTCGATGTCGGGGAAGTCCGCCAGCAGCTTGGCAGCGGTTTTTTCACCGATCCCGCGGACACCTGGAATGTTGTCGCTGGTATCGCCCAGGAGGGCTTTGTAGTCGACGAATTGCTCGACCGTCACGCCGAAACGCGCCTGGACAGCCGTTGGGTCGTAGGCCGCCATGTCGCTGGTACCGATTTTGGTCAGATAGACCGTCACCCGCTCAGACACCAGCTGCAGGACATCGCGATCGCCGCTGATGATGGCGACATCGAATCCCGCCTCCGTTCCCTGATGTGCCAGGGTCCCCAAAACATCATCGGCCTCAAAGCCGTCCGCTTCGAGCCAGGGGAGGCCGACCCCGGACAGATAGGGGCGGAGTACCTCCAATTGTTCTTTGAGATCCTCCGGGGCATCCTCCCGATTCCCCTTGTAGTCCCCGTAAATCTCATCCCGAAAGCTTGGTCCGTGGGCATCCAGGGCGATGACCAGCTGATTGGGATCGAACCGCTCCACGGCATTCAGGAGCATCGTTGTGAATGAGTAGAGCGCGGTGGTGGAGAGCCCATCCGGCGCTTTCATTTCCCGTCCCTGCGCGACGAGGACAAAGTACGACCTGAAGACCAGCGAATAGCCATCGACCAATAGCAACAGCGGACGTTGACGCGCCGCTCTTGGGGCGATCGGGAAGCCGGAGTCGGTGGATGGTGTCGCCGAGGGAGCAGGACGTGGCATAGGGGGGAGTCTGCCAAAAATTGCCCCGTGATGCGCGTGCTACGCTTCTCCACAGGCGCTGAGCAACCTTGCCTGCACAGATTGCCCCTAGCTCCTGGGAGACCCTACCACTCGTATGCGCGCGTTCTCGCCCACTGCTCGCCTCCTGCTCGCGCTGGTCTGGGTCGCCCTCGTCTACAGCAGCTATTACCTCCACCTGGTACGCCACATCGCCCTGCAACAGCCTGCATTGCAGGCACTGCTGGATCGGTTCTGACGCCGGAGAATTGACCGTGCCTGTTGTCGCGCTGCTGCTCCTGGCATTGGTCGCTCTCGCCTGGGGCGATGCGCTACTGCGACGTCTGGAGCCAGGACTCCATGGACTGCAGCGCTTCGTCATCGCTCAGGCCCTGGGCTTCGCCTGTCTGAGCTTCCTCGTCCTGGCCATCGGCTGGATCATCTGGACTCCGCTCGTCGCCTGGCTGCTCTTGCTTGCCCTGGCAGCGCCCGGCCTCGCCCGCGGGAGACTGCTGCGATATCGGATGAAGGTGCCGGTCCTGCTGGAGCGCTGGAAGTACTGGACTGGGCAACTCACCCGGTTGGACCGTGCGCTGCTGGTCAGTCTGGGGGTGCTCTTTGGGCTCTTTTTCCTGATCGCCCTGAGCCCGGTCATCGGCTGGGATGCCACCACGCATCACTACGTCCTGCCACAGCGCTTCCTCACCGCCGGACGGGTCGTGCCTGTCCCCGAGATCATCTTCGGCAACTACCCAGCACTGGTCCATTACCTCTATGCGTGGACCTTCGCGCTCAGCGGGGTCGCCTGCACCGGTTTGTTGAACTGGTATGTCGCCCTGCTGGTCACCCTGTTGCTTTATTCCTATGGACGGACGCTCCATTCCCGGACCGCTGGGCTCATCACAGCGGTGACCTTTATGGCAGCGCCGACCATGCGCTGGATTACTACTGGCGGGTACGTCGATCTCTACCTCGTGCTGTATCTGCTGGCTGGGGTCGTCGCCTGGGAGCTGCATCGCAGGGAGGCTGAGTCGACAGAGGTTGCTGAGGGGCGACCGCGATTCCCCTGGCTAGCAGGGGTGCTGCTGGGATGCGCACTGGGGACCAAGCATCTGGCGCTGGTGTACTGCGGCTGCATCGGGTTAGCCCGGCTCCTGGCCGACCGGTCGCGTCGGACTTCCTGGCAGGAAGTCGGGGCAGTTGCTGGTGTTGCGTTTGCCCTGGGACTCCCCTGGTACCTGCGCTCCTGGATCAATTCCGGGAATCCCATCGATCCCTTCCTCCCGGCACTCTTTAACCCCAATTACGTTGTCACTAACCCCGTGTCGGTCGCGAACTGGTCGCAGCCGACTCTCCACCGATCGGTAGGACTGCTCCTGACCTGGCCGTGGCGATTTGTCACTGACTTTAATCTCATCGGTGCCTGGTACTTCGCCCTGATGCCCCTCCCACTGGCGCTGCTGCCGCTCCCGGTGTGGCTGCGGGAGGCCAGAACTCGTCGGCCCCTGCTCTTCTTCTGGCTCATCGCAGGGCTCTATGCCGCTTGCGCTGTGGTGCTGGCGCCCGGCAACACCCGCTACGCCCTCCCTGCCTGGGGGATCCTGTGTTGGCTCACTGGGATAGTGGCCGGTGAACTGGTCTTGCGCCCGCTCTGGCGTCTGCGACTCGTGCCCCTGCTCATCGGAGCACCAGTGCTGCTATTGACACTTATACTGGTGAAGGATGTTGTCGAAATCCTCCCCACCTGGCGGGATGAGACGCGACGCGAGACCGTCCTGAGCGCAAACTTCCCCGGATACGGCGCATTTGTTTTTGCCAATGCCGAACTTCCCACTGATGCGAAGGTGCTGTGCATAGATCCGCGCATCTACTTTCTGCATCGTGATGCGATCGTAGCGGACCCCGGGAATGAATCCCATCTTGCCCCTCCGTGGACCCTGAACAATACCCACCATGTGATGGAGCATCTCCGGGCCCTGGGCATCACCCACATCCTGCTGAATGAGACGCCCTTTTCGCGGCCGGAGGGACGTTACCTCTATCAGTTGCTCTGGCATGTCGAGCAGGATGGCCTGGTGGTCCAGACACCGCAACAGGCATCGGAATGGAGTGGAGTCTGGCTGGATGCCGATGGCACGGTACGCCCGTATATGTCAGAAGCGCAAACCCGGCGGTACATGGACATCAGCCGGGTCGACATCCTGCCCAACGCGGATGGACGAAACTCACCAGGAGCAGTGGTGCGACCGGACTGGATCCGCATGATGAATCGGGGGAATCGACTCCCGTTGATGCAGGGACATCTCGCGGCCATGCAGCCCATCCTTCAGGAGCTCTATCGCGATGGGCGGGGTATGACGGTGTTCGCCATTGACTGGGAGGCCTACGACAAAGGGACGCCCCTGAATGAGGAGGCGACGTTGACCTGGCTCTTTCAGGGGCTGCCGATGCCCGAAGCAGTTGCACGCCGTTTGGCGGAGCAGGAAGCCAGGCTCCGGGGAAAAATCATTTCCTACGATGAGTTCCGAGCTTCCGAGTAAGACGCTGCCAGGCGCTTCCCGGCGGGTATACTCATCTCTACGCCTATGCCGCTGTCGCTCTCCCGCCTCCTCTTCGCGTGTTGTGTACTCGGCCTTTGGGCTGGGCTTGTCGCCTGTAGCCGGATGACAGAGCTTTCCGCTCCATCTCCTGATGCAGAAGTGATTCCCCAGCCAGCTGCGGTCCTTCCTTATGACCCGACTACCGGAGTCGGGATGATGTTCTTGTATGAGGGGGCACTCGACTCGGATGGTCAGCTGCAGTTTCAGCAAGCCAGGGTACGTCATGCAGGGGCGATCGGCGACTCCTACACCGTAGACCTGACCAGCATCCTCAGTGAGGGGCAGCCCTGTGGCGATTGCGTTCGGCTCACGAACTTCGGCATCGACGGCACGCGGCTGGAAGTCACCATTGCCCTGCGCCATCCCTTTCCGCTCGGGCCACTACCGGGGCAGGGGACTCCCAAAGCCCGCAATGACCTCCATGTCTTTGATGTCCGGGGCTACATGGTGCCGCAGAGCAATGGACCCGAACCGATCGACTTTGCTGGCATCAGCCTGGACACTACGGGCGATGGGACGCCGAACGAAATCGCCAGTGCGGTCGCGGGGCATCTCCTGAATCCGCATGGCTATGGAGTCGAGTTTGAATTGTTCGCAGAGCCATTTCTGGGGGAAGTTCCTGGGACAGTCCATCCGTTCCGGGACTATTTCTGGAACCCCGTGGCCGGAAACTTCAGTGGGACCTCCAGCACCGGCTTTACCGACGTCCGTCAACCCACCGGCCACAATGTCTTTCCACAGGGCGCAACGTATACCGACACCGGGGCGAGCCAGACCTTCCGTCTCCAGACGATCAACGGTAAGGTCAACTTCTACTTCATGGTGACGGCTGCGTATGGGGCGTCGGCGACTTTCGGGCTATCGGTCCAAAACCCGAATCAGGTGGGGAGTCGCTCGAAGCCAAAGTACTTCCTGCCGGCGTTTCACCGCGCAGAGCCAGTGCGGGTCAGTGCGACTCTCGCCGGAGCCCTCGGAGCTCAGGACCCCGGGAGCTCGATCCCCCTCGATGTGACGGTCATTGACTGGCAGGGAAGTTTGCCGGCGAAGGGCCAGCCACTGGAACTCACGGACCCCGCAGGAACCATCCCCTGGCCGAGCGATGTCAGCCGGGTCGATCTGGTGGTTCCGGGAGTCATGAACGGCGTGAAAAGCCAGATCGCGCCGGCGACCGGCACCGGGGACGCAGCCAGTCCGTACATCTATCAGTTCACTCTCACCAATGAACTTTCCGCTGCCACCGGACTCTATCCGGGGTTGATTGCGGTCCGGGACGAACTCTCCGACCGGGTGCCTGCGACACCCCAGGGAGTCCTGCGCGACCTCTCGCCGTTGATGCGCCGGGATTACACGACCTTTCAGGGGATTCTGGTCCAGGTCGGACCCGCCACCGCAGGGAGTTACAGCCCCGACCCTGACCGTACGAATGTGAACCTGATCGACCCGCGCTTTACGGCCCGGACCGGGGCGGATGTGGTCTTGGATCTGGCTGTGGTGCGACAGGGTGATCCAACCGCCGATGGCGTCTATCTCCCCGCGACCGGCAACAATGGCCTGGTGCGCTACGCGCTCGACTTCAGCAATAGCGCGTCGGTGGCACCAGCAATCACACCGCTCTATACACCGAACATCGTGCCCGATCCGGGCAATCCACCGCCGGGTTTTGATCCCACCCGACGGATGCCCATCACTCGGCTGGACCTGGGGTGGGACGCCACCGGTTTCGCTGTCGGTACTGACGACTTCCCCTCGATGCGGTTCAGTCACACCGAGTCGCCGCCCGGAACGCAGTCCGGCGAGCGGACACTCTCCAGCTCGATGATCCTCTACAACTACTACCGCTCGACCAAACCCCCGTCCGGAGTCGGTCCCGTCCTTTGGTTCGAAGACCTCACCAGTTCCAATACCGGCCAGCCCTTTGCATTTCTGCCGGGAGTCTATAACGACAACACCGCCACTCCCGAAAACGAGTTTTTGCTCTCCCTTGCCGATGCACCGATCCCGGTCGATGTCTTTGAAGCCGGCAATGCCGGTGACGGAGACAGCTACTACGGTGGAGTCTGGGTGAACTCCCAGAACGCCGGCAACGGTAATCGCCCGTTCCAGATTCTGCGCTGCCGGGGCGTCGTGCCGGGAAGTACCCGGGGGCTGAACGCGACCGGTTTCATTAATCAGCTCAACTTTACGCTCCCCGAGTTCAGCGCGATTCACCTGCGTGCTGCCGATATGCTGGCACTGGGCAACGGCACACTGGAGGTTTGGCTCGCTTTCGCCACCAATCATCTGGTGGCGATTCGATTTCCCGGGAGTGGGGGACTCCCTGGCAGCAGCCCTGAAGGAAGTCCCCGGGCGAATATCGCCCTGGCTAATGGACTCCCGGTCGATATCGAGATTCTGCCGCAGGTCCCAGGCCAGCCTCGGACCATCAACGGCCAGACCCAGGCGACTCCCGTGCTGATTGTCCTCACCGATGGCGGCACCATCGAGGTGCTGAACAACATCTACGCCACTGAGCCGACCCTGATGCAGAGCATCCCGCTCGCGCCTGCAGGAGTCCAGGGTATTCCGCAGTTTCTGGATGTGGACTGGGAAACCTGGGACATCTTCATCACCAGCCTGGATGGCGGCACCCCTCGCCTGACAGTTTTGACATTGCAGTAGCCGAGTTCTGCTACCCCTCGGGAGCAGGCGCTCTGACGTCAGGTATACTGACACGTCCTGTCGCCAAGGGGTGGCAATGTGCCCCCCTGCTAACACTGCTGACCACAAAGCCTGGCAGATGCCCTGGTGCGTCTGGCGGGATGGAGGACCCTGACCTTGAACGAGAACGTCGAATTCGTCACCCCCCCTGCGGACATCGCGCCCCCGGAACAGAACGAAATGGCCGCGCTGCTTGATGCGGCGCAGGACTACTCCACCGGCGATGTCATCGAGGCCCGCGTTGTGGCCGTCGAGGACGACCGCATTCTGCTCGACACCGGTACCAAAGCCGAAGGGATTTTGCCCCGGGAGGAACTCTCGTTCGCGAAAAGCCCTTCCACCCGCGAGTTTGCGGCCGGCGACATCCTCCAGGTGATGTGCATCAAGAAGACCGAGGACACCTACGTCTTCTCCAAGCGGCGGGTCGATGAGAAGAAGGTCTGGGAACGGGCGAAAGATGCCCATGAAAAGGGCAAGCGCCTGACGGCCAAGGTCATCCATCCCGTGAAGGGGGGGCTGATCGTCGACATCAACGGACCGGCGTTCCTGCCCCAGTCCCACGCCGATATCCGTCGCCTGACCGATGAGCAGATGGCGGAGCTGGTGGGTCAGGAAGTCCTGGTCAAGGTGCTCGAGATCGATCCCCAGAAAAATCGACTCGTCGTTACCCGCCGCAAAGTGATGGAAGAGGATCTCAACAGCACCAAGGTCGAGGCGTTCAACGCCGTCGAGCGGGGTGCGGTCCTGAAGGGCCGGATCGAGAAAGTGGTCGACTTCGGCGCGTTCATCAATTTGGGTACGGTCAGCGGGCTGATGCCCCTCTCGGAAATCGCCCACGAGAGGGTGGAGGATCCGGCGCAGTACCTGAAGGTTGGCGAGGAGATCGAGGTCCAGGTCATCCGGATTGATCCGGATCGCCGCCGCATCACCGTTTCGCGCCGGGCTCTCCTGTCGGACCCCTGGGATGCGGTGAAGAACACCTACAAGGAAGGCGATGTCGTTACCGGGACCATCATTCGCCTCAAGGAGTTCGGCATCTTTGTGAAACTCCCCGATGGCTACTTCGAGGGGATGGCGCACATTTCAGAGCTGGTGGATCAGCGGATCAACCATCCGAAGGACGTCTTCAAAGAAGGCGACCAGGTGGATGTCGTGATCATGGGGGTCGACCCCAAGAAGAAGCGGATCAAGCTCTCCGTGCGTCGCGCCGCTGAGAAGAAGTACAAGGACGAGATCCGCGAGCTCGAGAAAGAATGGAAGAGCGACAAGCCTCTCTCCACCAAACTCGACTTTTCTTCCCTGCTGCTGGAAGGTGCGGCTGCCGCTGAAGCGCCTGCCGCTCCCCCGGAGCCTGTGGCTGCTGCGCCAGCTCCGGAACCCGTGGCTGCTGCGCCGGAACCTGCTCCTGCCCCGGAGCCGGTTGCCGAAGCTCCGGCAGCTGATATGTCCAGCCCCAGCATCGCCCAGGAGATCGCGGCGATGGAGCCCGAAGCTCCCGCAGAGGAAGCCGCCAGCTAAGGCGACTCCTTCTCGGCCCACTGAGCTACACCGACGCGACTCCTTCGGGGGTCGCGTTTCGTTCAGGACCGGTTCGCGGTACCCTCCCGCGCTGTGGTGCACTATCGCCTCGGTCTGACGGGTGGCATCGGGTCCGGCAAAAGCACGGTCGGCGCGCTGCTTGAGCAACGCGGAGCGCAGCTGATCGATGCGGACCAGCTGGCCCGGGCAGTCGTCGCTCCAGGTGAACCGGCCCTCGCGGAAATCGTGGAGCGCTGGGGAGCAGGAATGCTCCTGGCCGATGGCTCACTGAATCGGGCCGCCCTGGCAGCCGTCGTCTTTGCGGACCCATCCGAGCGAGCCGCCCTCGAAGCGATGACGCATCCCCGTATCGTGGCGCGCTCTGAATCGCTCCTGGCGAACTCTGATGCAATCGTCGGTGTTCACATGGCGGCCCTGCTGCTGGAAGCGGGGGCCGCTGACCGCTGCGATGGACTTTGGCTGGTGACCGCACCAGAAGAGGTCCGCATAAAGCGCGTCATAGGGCGGGATGGGGTCGAGCCCACAGCTGTTCAGGCCCGGATGCAGTCGCAGTGGCCCGACAGCAAGAAACAAGCGCTGGTGGATGTCGTCATCGATAGCGACTGTTCATTAGATGAACTGGAGGAACGGGTGGATGAGGCCTGGACCTTCCTGCTGGCCGCGATCGCCGAAGGGCGTCCTGCATATCCCCCCCGGTCCTCGGATGCTGCTTCCGCATGAGTGACCAGCCGTCGGTGTTAGAGCGGCCGATCCTGACTGGCGATGATGTTCGCCGCTTTTTCCGGGAAGTCGCCCCCTGGCAGCAGATGCGGTGGGGGACCGAGCGTGTTGAACTGCTGCTGCAGCGGCTGGACCGCCCAACCCCACAGCAACGATTCGTCACGATCGGCGGCACCAATGCCAAAGGGTCCACCACCCTTTACCTTGCTGCGCTCCTCCGGGCGATAGGGCATCGTGTCGGAGCTACCCTGAGTCCGCACATCTCCGATCTGACTGAGCGCATTCATCTGGATGGGGAGTTTATCCCGGTGCCCGTGCTGATTCGGGCGTGTGAGCGTCTGCGGCAGGCGCGTCGCGAATGGCCGGCCGGCGAGTCGCCAGGGACGCCGACCTATCATGAACTCTGGACCGCCGCCGCCATCGAAGCCTTCGCCGCTGAAGGCTGCGAGTGGGGGATTCTTGAAGTCGGTATGGGAGGGCGCTATGACGCTGCCCGGGCGGTGACGCCGGTCGCAGCACTCCTGACACCGGTCGGGTTCGACCACATGCAGTTTTTGGGCAATACCCTGGAAGCAATCGCGACCGAAAAGGTGCAGATCTTTCCCCCGCAGGGCCTGGTCGTGACCGCCCATCAGACCCCTGGTGTGCGGGAAGTAATCGCCTCACAAGTGGCCGCCCTGGGAGCAACCTGGCTTGCCATCGAAGAAGAGGTCGCGCTGACCCTGTCCGATGGTCCCTCGCCGGTCCAGCCCCGGTTCGACTATCGATCGCGGGACTGGGAGCTTCAGAATCTTTCCACCGGTCTCAAAGGGCGCTACCAGACAGAAAATGCCGCTCTGGCGCTCCTGACGATCCAGGGACTGGTGGCTCAAGGGGCACTCCCGACTTTGCCAGACGAGGCCGTGGTGCGTGACGCGCTCCGGCGGGTAACACCGGCCCTGCATCCTGCCAGATTCGAGCTACTGTCCGAGTCGCCGCCGCTGTGGTGTGAGGGAGGCCACAATCCCCCCGCATTGGAAGCCTTTGTCGAGGAGTTCCTTCTGCTTGGACTCACCGGCCCCCTGGAGCTGCTGATCGGCTTCAAGTGGGACAAAGATGTGCCCGCCGCATTGCAGACACTGGCCCGGCTCCGACCATCGGCAATCACCGTCACCGAGTCCCACCAGGTGCAGCCTCGACCAGCAGCCGAAGTCGCTCAGATCGTTCGTGAGCAGCTGCCCGGAGTCGCGATTCATGTGGAGCCAGATTCCCGGGAGGCAGCCCGATACTGGGCGGAGCGTGTCTGGCAGCAAACAGGCGCTGCTGGCCTGGTCATCGGTTCCCTCTATCTGTGCGGGGACATTCGGCGTTACATTGTGGAAGGCGCGCTGGGAGTTGGACCCTGGCTGGTCCCACCGTTCCAACTTCCCGAGGAGACCTGAAGTCTTACGCGTCAGAAGCACCGAGTCCGGCGCTTCCTTACCGACATCTGGCCTGCCCTGTGCTGCCCTCAACCCTGATGACGACCACCTCTCCTGACCCCATCGCTGCCCCCGTCAAGCGCTCCACTTTCAGGCGCGAAAAGTGGGTGGTGGGCGGGCTGCTGGCAGCACTGACGTTGACATTGTCTGCGTTGTTAGGAGTTTGGCTGGGAGGGCGACTAGCCGAAGGCCCTGCGCCACGATTGGCAGGGAGTGACCAGGAGCAACGGACCCTCGCCTGGTTTCAACAAGGTCCAGCAGTCAAGTTTTTTGGCCCGGGAGTCGAGTTTGTCCCGTCGAATTTCCCTGCTGATCGCTTCGCATACACTCCCCCCCCACCTTCAGATGAAGCAGCAGCCGGGGATGGAGAGCGCGATGGCGATGTGATTCAGGAAACGCCGGCCTCCGAACCGGTGAAACTGCTGGGGGGAGACAGCAGCACATTAACGGCAGACAGCAGTTCAGGGGATCCGGAAGAGGTCTTTTTCGGACAAGAGCCGCCTGCTCCCTCCTCCCCTCCGGTTGACCTGTTCGATCTGGGCGCTTCGAGCAATCCTTCTCCGAAGCCGCAGGAGTCTGAAGCGTCGGAGCGATACACCCTCAGCCTCGGGACATTTGACAGCCGGGCCAACGCGGATCTGCTGGCGCGAAATCTCAAAGATGCCGGATTCGCTGCCAGCGTAACGGAACGAACAAGAGACGATGGTACCGTCCAGTTTCGGGTCTACAGCGGGCGGTACAACAGCAAGCAGGAAGCAGAAGCAGCGCAGCAGGCGATGGCGGTCAGGAGCTTTGAAGCCTGGCTGGTGAAGGGGTAACGGATGGCCACGCAACAGCCAACCCTGTCAGCAGGAGTCCGATGGCGGCTGGGAATCACGATCTGCTTCCTGATCCTGAGCATTCCGGCGGCTGCCCTTTGGGGTAACCAGCTCGGCAGCGAATTGATGCAGGGCCTCAAAGACCAGCTGGTTCCGACCACCGGTGATGCCCCAGCGGACGCTGCCAGTGCGCCGTTCTCACCCTACGGCATTGCACATTCCGGGCAGTCCGCACCTGGTAAATCCGCCTGGGGGGACATGGATGCTGATGACGTCCCCTCAGAACCACAGCCCGATACTGATCCATCGGCGGTCAGTAATCCCAAAATCCTGGAAGAGGCCCCCCTCATCTCGGTAGAGCCGATCATTTCACAGGCTCCTCCGCCTGTTGAGCCAACGGCGAGTGAGCCGACCGCCTCGGCGAATCGCGACCCCAACTCGATCTTCAGTGTCGAGGACCCCCAGCCGAAAAAGAAAAAGGCATATCGCATTGTATTAGGAACTTTTGCCAGCGAAGAGAACGCGCAAGCACTCGTGCAGGACCTCCTGCTGCACGGGTATGAGCCTTTTGTCGAGACCAAAGAAGCGGTGGATGGTGCCACCTCGCCGCAGTACCGGGTGCTGATCGGGAGCTTTTCCGATGCGGCAGATGCCGGAGCAGTCGCTGAGGAATTGCGACGCCTCGGGTACAACGCCTGGCTCAATGAGAAAACCTGACGGGGCTCTTCCCGAGAACCGCTATTAACAAGAAGGGCTGTCAGGGGTATACTCCGGCACTAAGCCCGTTCCCGGGCCCCTTCCGCATTCCTGTTCTCCGTGATGACGGAGGACTAACAGGTGATGGCATGCGTCGTCTCTGGCTAAGCAGCCTGCTGAGCGCCCTCATGTGCGTGGTACTGCCCGGAATAACTCCAGTGCAGGCACGGACCCTGACGAGCCAGGACTATATGTCCTTCCGTCAGCTGACCTCCGACGTCGCCCCCATGGTGGTCTCCGTCCAGGCCCGCTGGGCCCGAACCAACCGGACCCTTAGCGGCTCCCTGTACGAAACCTACACCGAAGGTGGGGTCGGCTCAGGGTTCGTCTACGACTCCAACGGCTACATCGTCACGGCGTACAGCAACATCGCCCGGTCAGTCTCCAGCTTCATCAGCCCGAGCGACCCCCGGTCCGGTGCTCCGGATCACATTGCGGATTACATCAAAGTCGTCTTCTCAGACCGGGCAGCATATCAGGCTGAAGTGGCGGGCTACGACAAGGAACTCGACATCGCGGTGCTGCGACTGAAAGATGTCCGCGAGCGGGTCCTGCAAGCGCTGCCGCTTCACGACGAATCAGAATTCCGTCTCGGCCAGCCCCTGCTGACACTGGCATACAACTTCCAAAGCCGCGACCGCATCAACGTCTCGTTTGGGGTCGTCTCCGCCCTGCGGAGCCAGTTCCCCTCGCTGGAAGAGTCTGCCAACGACTTCATTCAGGTGGCCTTCCCCAAGAACGCCGGTTATGACGGCGGGGCGATTGTGGACCTCCAGGGCAACGTGATCGCCATGATCACCTCGATTGCCCCCTACAACGAAGTCGATGAGGTGCACTTCGGCGTGCCGGCGTATCTCCTGCGCTCCCGGGTCGACCAGATCATCAATCTGGGCTATGTTCCCCGGAAGTGGTTCGGCTTCAACCTGATTTCGCTCAACAGCAGCATTCGCTTATCGTACGACGTGCCCGACGAAATTGAGGGCATGTTTGTCGTATACGTGGAGGATGGCAGCCCGGCAGCCGCCGCTGGCCTGCGTTCCGGGGATGTCCTGGTGGAGTTCAACGGCGTGCTGGTGGACTCGCTGGATGTCCTGCGCAACGAGCTGGAGAAGCTGAAGATCGGGGAAACCACCTCGATGGTCTATCTGCGTCGGGACTTCAACGTCTATGACCGCTTCAGCGTGGATTTCACGCTCCGCGAGAAGCCGCGGGTTCAGACCGTAACGAGAAAAGCGATCCCGCGCAATCTGCCGGGCGCAAATCCGAATTACTAGCCCGGGATCCTGCCTTGCAGTTGGGTCGGGTCGTGAGAGAACTTTTCACGGCTTGCAGGCATCGGGGTAGCGTCAGTTCGGCCAGGTCGGTCAGTCACATACTCGAAACCGGAGGCCTCCGTCAGGATGCTGAACGTCTTCTTTCATACCCCCTTCAAAGCCGCCTGTCTGGGTGTTCTGGGATGTGGGGCCCTGCTGTTGGCAGGATCTGCCGGTTCTCCGGCCAGTGCTCAGGGAAGCGCAACTCCCGAACTCAAAGCTGACCTGCGGGTGGGTGGCGAGGAACTCTTCAAGACGATCATTCCGAGCATCATCCAGGTCACCAACGGTGGCGCGGGTTCGGGCTACATGATCGACAAGGGTGGCTATGCCATCACCAACACCCACGTCACCAACCCGAACCAGGTGTTCGAGATTGCCATGTATGGCATGGAGAACTCTGGCAAGCGTTTCCGGGGTGTTCTCATTGGCGAGGATCCGGCCCTCGACTTCGCTCTGGTGAAAGTGGAAGCTCCGGCCGACTGGATTCATCCCATGAAGCTGGCCGACACCGACAAGATGAAAGTCGGGGATACCGTCGCCACCTGTGGATCCCCTGGGGGTTCCGCCGGTGCCACGAACCTCTCGGACTTCCGCGAGGGCTGGCTGGACTTCTTCAACTTCAACATGGGGACCCTCACCGAGATTCTGCCGTTTGAGCACTCCATGATCTACTTCCAGTGGCAGGCAGCCTACGGCTACGAAGCCTATGCCGCTGACTACGGCACCGCGGTGCAGTACCTCTTCCATGTGGACTCCGCCATCAACCACGGGAACTCTGGTGGTCCGGCGATGAATGCCCGGGGCGAGGCCATCGGCACTAACACCTGGGGTCAGGGCGCGAATCCCGGCGTGACGGAAAACATCGGGTATTCCGTACCCGTCAACCTCCTGACCCGTTCCGCCCGTGAAATCCTGCAGTACGGCCGGGTGCGACGCCCCTGGCTTGGCATGGCGCTTCATCAGCCGAACCCACCGCAGGGGTACTTCATGAAGGCGGATCGTGGGCTGTCAGACTTCGCCTCCGATTCCTGGATTAACCCCACGCCGGACCAGATGACAGTGCACCTCGTGAACTCCTACAGCCCTGCCGCGCAGTACCTGCGCAAGGGCGATGTCATCCGCGCCATCGATGGGCAGCGCTACTCCAATATCTTCGATGTGTACAAGCACATCCTGAATAAGCAGGTCGGTGACAAGGTCACGATTCAGATTGAGCGCAATGGAGTCGGGCTGCCGCCCGTTACCATCGAACTCGCTGAAAAGAAGAACCGCTATGACGCCATCAAGCTGACCCCCTACAACATGGGACGGGTCGGTGGATCGCGGATCTACCAGGTCACCTACTAGCCCTTCGTCTGAAAAGACAGCAGTCACCGCCCGGACTTCCGGGCGGTTTTGCTGTCTCTGGTCCGCCCTGTTGCTCCAATTTGTGCTATGAATACTGTCGGCTGTTCACTATCAGGACGCCAACTGTCGGCAGCGGAAAGCGCTGACAGGTTGTGCGACCAGCTTGTGCTCCTGCGGATTCGCCTGCTGTCGTGGCCCGGTGCCCACGATGCGCTTCGCAGGAAGCACGACAGCCATGACCAGGCTGCTGACATCACTCGACACGCTGGAGGTTGGCAACGCATGCTGCATCCGTTCTTCCAGGCCCCATTCAAGGCCGCTTGTATGTCCATTCTGGGAGTGGGCGCGCTGGTCTGCCTCGGTACAGCCAGTACCCCCGCGACAGCTGATACCACTCCCGGACTGAAAGCTGACCTGCGCGTGGGCGGCGAGGAGCTTTTCAAGACCATCATCCCCAGCGTCATTCAGATCACCAACGGTGGCGCGGGCTCGGGCTACATCATTGACAAGGGGGGGTATGCCATCAGCAACACCCACGTCACCAGCCCCAATCAGGTCTTCGAGATCGCCATGTACGGCATGGAAAAGACGGGCAAGCGGTATCGGGGTGTCCTGATCGGTGAGGATCCCGCACTCGACTTCGCTCTTCTCAAAGTGGAAGCGCCCCCGGAGGCGATCCACCCCATGAAGCTGGGGGACACCGACAAGATGAAGGTCGGCGACACGGTCGCCACCTGTGGCTCCCCGGGCGGATCGGCTGGCGCGACCAACCTGTCGGACTTCCGCGAAGGCTGGCTCGACTTCTTCAACTTCAACCTGGGGACCCTGACCGAGATTCTGCCGTTCGAGCACTCGATGATCTACTTCCAGTGGCAGGCGGCTTATGGGTATGAGCCTTTCGCGGCGGACTACGGCACTGCAGTGCAGTACCTCTTCCACGTGGACTCCGCCATCAACAAGGGGAACTCGGGTGGACCGGCCATGAACGCCCGCGGTGAAGCCATCGGCACCAACACCTGGGGCTTCGGCGCCAGCACCGGCCAGACTGAAAACATCGGCTTCTCCGTGCCTGTGAACCTGCTGACCCGCTCTGCCCGTGAGATTCTCCAGTACGGTCGTGTGCGGCGCCCCTGGCTTGGTGTCGCGCTGCACCTGCCCAACCCCCCGGCGGGCTACTTCATGAAGGCGAATGCCGGACTGTCGGACTACTCGTCCGACTCCTGGATCGATCCGACTCCCGACCAGATGACCATCCATCTGGTGAACTCCTACAGCCCCGCAGCGCAGTACCTGAAAAAAGGCGACATCATTCGCTCCATCGATGGCCAGCGCTACTCCAACATCTTTGACGTCTACAAGCACATCCTGAACAAGCAGGTTGGCGACAGCGTCAGCATCCAGGTGGAGCGGAATGGTGTCGGCCTCCCGCCGGTGACCATTGAGCTGACCGAGAAAAAGAATCGCTACGACGCAATCAAGCTCACTTCCAGCACGCTGAATCGCACCGGTGGATCGCGCATTTACCAGGTGACCTACTAGCCGCTGGACTTCCGGGAACAGAGCCTACGCCGCCTGGCGTTTCGCCGGGCGGCCTTGTTTGTTGCGGCCATGCCCTGAAAACCTTCTCGTCCCTGGCCCCGTCAGACTGGGCAGATGTCAGGGTCTGTGCTACCCTTCATCCCTCGTACAGGGCCTCTGGCAGGGTTGCCGGAGCCCTTAACGTTGGACAGCGAGGTCCCCATGTCCCGGACGATGTCCTGCCGTCTGCTGAGCCTTACTCTCCTGATGACCCTGGCCGCACTCGCGCCAGTTCAGGCCGCTCCCGCCCCGAAAGCGCCCACCCGTGCGTCGAACATCGACATGACCGGTGGCGGGCTTTTCCCGACGGAAGTGGTGGGTCCGATTGCCCGACCGAGCCTGGTGACTGTCGAGGCCATTGGTCTGCCGTTCTCCGGGGCATCGACCGCCAGTCCCTTCCAGCGGACTGTCCGCAAGATTGGTGGATCGGGATTTATCGTCTCGGCCGATGGGCACATCATCACGAGCCCGTACACTGTGCGTGACGCCAAGATCGTGAATGTGACGATCGAAGGGGAGACCTACGAGGCCAAGATCGTGGCCGAGGACGAGTTCTACGAACTCTCGCTGCTCAAAGTCGATGATCCCAAGGCGCGTGGCAAGAAATTCGTCCCCGTCCAGTGGGGGGACTCTGAAGCCATGGTGGTGGGCCGGCCGGTCATCGTGATGGGGTCGCCGGCGACGCTGGACAAAACGATGACTTACGGCTTCGTGACCAACCGTCGCGATGTTCGTCTGCGCGGCGCAGGTGGTCTCTCCACCGGCGTCCTGGTGCCAGACGGGATTGAAGTCGATGCCGCGATCGTCCCCTCCAACTACGGTGGTCCCGTCTTCAACGACCGGGCGCAGGTCGTTGGTGTGGTAAACCGCTGGACAGGCCGCGAGTCCGGGCAGCAGAACCTCAACTACACCGTCCCCAGTAATATCGTCCGCCCCATCGTGGAGCAGATGATCAGCCGGGGTCGGGCGTTCCACCCCTGGTTCGGGATCGAGCCGTTCGCCACCTACAACTCGTCCAAAAATCTGGCCGTGTACATCGGTGTACCTACTCGGATGACCAATCCCGAAACAAACGAGCCCTATGGCATCGTTGGGGTGCTCATCAATTCGGTCTCTGTGGCGAGCCCAGCCTCCCAGTCCGGCCTGTTGCGCGGCGATCTCATCCTGAAGTGGAACGGCCTGCTGATTAAAGACACCAAAGCCCTTGAGAAGCGAGTCCTGGAACTCCGCCAGAATGAGTCCTTCACGCTGACTATCATTCGCAACGGGAAGGTCCTCAGCAAGCGCATCACCATCGCTGACCGCCCGACCATCAAGGAAATGCAGGAAGAGGGCATCCGGCCGCAGTTCTACGGCATCTAGCCCCTGGCTTACCTGCCTGGCTGACATTGAAACGTTCAGCGCCCTGCGAAAGCGGGGCGCTTTGCTTTAGCCAGCGCACACACCCCTTTAGAATGGACCCCATGACACCTCCGCTGAAGCGACGCGTCTGCCTGGTCATCCTCGATGGCGTCGGGTACCGGACAGAGACTTCCCACAACGCAGTCGCCGCCGCCCAGACTCCATTTCTGGACCGCGCCTATAACGAGTTCCCTTGGGTCCTGCTGGAACCCGGTGGAGAGGCAGTCGGGCTTCCGGCAGGACAGATGGGGAACAGCGAAGTGGGGCATCTGAACCTGGGAGCAGGCCGGGTGATTTACCAGGAACTCACCCGCATCGACAAAGCGATTGCTATTGGCGAACTGGCCTCCAACCCTGGCCTGGGTGACTTCCTGGCTTCCATCGCGGCTGACGGCGGAGCCCTGCATCTCATCGGACTCTGCTCCGATGGGGGAGTCCACGCTTCTTTAGAGCATCTACTGGCACTCCTCACACTCTTGCCGAAACTGTTCCGGGGAGCGGTCTATCTGCATGTCCTGACGGATGGCCGGGACACCAACCCAACGAGCGGGGCAGGATTTGTGACCCGTCTGGAAGCGGCACTGGCGGGCCAGGACCGTGTCCGCATCGCCGATGTTGGGGGCCGGTATTACGCCATGGATCGGGACAAGCGCTGGGACCGGGTAGAAAAAGCGTACCGGGTGCTGGTCGATGGCGAGGCGGGGCGCGTCGCCTCCAGCGCCAGTGCCGCCGTGCAGATGGCGTACAGCGAAGGGACCACCGACGAGTTCATCCCGCCCACGCGCCTCGAGTGGGCAGGGCGGGGTCCCCTGGAGGGTTGCATCCAGCCGGGGGATGGGGTCCTCTGCTTTAACTTTCGGGCGGACCGGATGCGACAACTGGTCCGGACACTCATCGATCCCGCCTTCACCGAGTTTGCACGCCCCCACTTCGGCTCGCTGCATGTCGCGACCATGACCCAGTACGACGCAACGTTTCCAGTGACAGTCCTCTTTCCGCCCCAGGACGCGTCCGGGGGGCTGGTGTCTTATCTGAGTGACCTGGGGTTCGGGATTTTCAAGATCGCGGAAACCGAGAAGTACGCCCACGTGACCTATTTTTTCAATGGCGGAGTCGAGGAACCCTATCCGGGCGAGGAGCGAGTTCTGATCCCTTCGCCCAAAGTCGCGACCTATGATCTTCAGCCAGCGATGAGCGCTCCAGAGGTCACCGATCTCCTGGCGCGTCGCATTTTGGAGCACACCGATGCCCTGCTGGTCTGCAATTACGCGAATGGCGACATGGTGGGACATACTGGCAATTTCGAGGCTGCCGTCGCAGCGATGACCGTGATCGATCAGTCGTTACTCACGCTATACCAAGCATGTCAGGAGCGGGATGTCCTGCTTTGCATCACGGCAGATCACGGGAATTGTGAAGAAATGCAGCTTGAGGGTGACATCTCGACACAGCATTCCCTCCGACCGGTCCCGTTCATCGTCTGCGACCCGGCGATTCATTTACAACAGAACGTCGCTCCAGGAGCACTGGCGCAGGTCTCTCCTACTGTGCTGGACTTCATGGGACTCCCGATTCCGCCGCAAATGACAGCGCCATCGCTGGCCGTACAGCCAGCATCCGTCGCTGCCGGCTAGTACGCTGCCTCGGTCGCTGATCCGAGCTCCGGCTCGATGTCGTCTCCAGGCAAGGCGTCCCCGAATCGCAGCGGTCCTTCCGCGGCAATGAGCTGAATGTCGAGCTCGGCAGCAAAGGCGGCCGGAATCTCAGCACCCCGCTCTCGTGCGGCATCGAGGTACTCGCTCAGGGCTTCGCGGATGTCGCTCTGGAGCGCATCGACACTGTCGGCGGCGTAGCTAAATCCGGGCAACACAGTGGACTCTGCGACATACTGGTTCCTTCCCGGATCCCAGTGATACTGCAGATGCGGCAAGTGTGTGGTCATTGCTGCACCTCCTTTTGTTCCGAGTGTACACTCCCTTCAGTCAGCCAGATGTGACCTCGATTACTGGCTGCGCAAGGGAGGCCGACGACTGTGGAATTTGCCCTGACAGCCGACCAGGGAGCCATGCTTGACATGGTGCGGTCGTGGGTGCGGGAGGAACTCGCCCCCCGCATGATCGCCATTGATGAGGGGGGCAAGCATCCCTGGGATCAGCAGCGAGCGCTGGGGCAGATGGGCGTTTTTGGGGCCTTGTTCGGCGAAGAGTGGGGTGGGGGCGGACTTGATTTCCTGACCTATATCCTGCTGCTGGAGGAAGTCTCTTACGGTTGTTTCAACACCGGGCTGGCAATGTCGGTCCATACGATGGCCGGTACCGCCGTCCAGAAGTTCGGGACACCAGAGCAACATGCGACCTGGCTTCCGGGACTCGCGAGCGGGGAACAGCTCATCGCGTTCTGCCTGTCGGAGCCCGATGCCGGCTCGGATGTCGCGGGCATGAAATGCCGGGCGGACCGCGATGGCGATCACTATGTCCTCAATGGCACCAAAGCCTGGATTACTTTCGGTGGCGATGCCCATGTTTATCTGGTCTATGCAGTCACCGATGCTGCCGCTCCCCGGGGAAAGGGCATTACAGCCTTCCTGCTTCCTGCAGACACACCAGGCATGGAGTGGGGGGAAGACGAAAAAAAGATGGGTGGCTGCGGACTCGCGAACCGGCAGCTCCACCTGACAGACTGCCGGATTCCGGCGTCCGCGGTCGTGGGAGCTCCCGGCGCTGGTTTCCAGATCGCCATGGCCGGACTCAACGGAGGTCGGATCGGGATCGCCGCCACCTGCACTGGGGTCGCCCGACGCGCCATCGATGAGGCCCTGAAGTACGCTCATGAACGCATCGCATTCGGCCAGCCCATCGCTGAGTTTCAGGGCATCCAGTGGAAGTTCGCCGACCTCGCTACCGAGCTGGAAGCCGCGCGGCTGCTGACCTATAAGGCAGCCTGGGAGCGGTCCCGCGGCGAACGGGGCATCCGCCTCGCTTCCATGGCGAAGCGCTATGCCACCGATGCGGCTTTTCACATCACGGCAGAGGCGGTCCAGTTGTTCGGTGGCTACGGTTACACCCGGGAGTACCCCGTCGAGCGGCTGCTGCGCTATGTCAAAGGTGCACAAATCTTCGAGGGCTCCAACGAGATCCAGCGAACAGTTATCGCCCGGGAACTGTACCGGACAGTCGGGGAGCCGGAGCCGATCCTCGTGACAGCGGAGGTGGCGTGAGCGTCGGAGTCGAAGGCGTCACCGGGGCACCGCGACGGGTCGGGCTTTCATGGCTCTGGATGGTGCTCATTTCAGCCGGGCTCGCAGCGCTCATCATCGCGCTGCTCTCCAGCAATGTCAGCGGGTTGCTGACAAAAGCGCTGACGAAGATTGCGCCCCCGGATCCCTACCAGCTGCAGCAGCACCAGCAGCGGGAACAGGAACTGCTGGGCGCCATGCAGGAGAATCCGAAGGACCCGGCCGTTTGGCTCGAAGCTGTCCAATTCGAGCTGGCGGCGAATTCGCCCTTCGGGGCAGGCTGGTGTCTGCGTGAAGCGAAAGCCCTGGGAGCTTCAGGGGCGGAAGTCGATGAGCTGACAAAGCAGGTGCGGGTTGCCGAGACTCGCTGGCGACAGCTATACGACGCCCTCCTCAGGAATCGACGCTTTGCTGATGGAAAGAACACTTACGAGGATATCTATCCCGTTATCCAGCAGTTGCGTGGCGATGCCGCCCCTCAACAGGTGACCGGTAAGGTCCGGGCCGACCTCGACCTGCTGGAAGCGCATCTCCTGCTGCGGGAAGGGCGACGGACGGAAGCTCGTCCGTTGCTGGCAGCCCTTCGCGAGCAGCCTGGACCCCTGCAGGGGCTGGCGGCCTATCTCTATGCGAAAACGTGGTTGCGGGAAGCTGACAGCGCTCCGGCACGACGTGCCTTTCAGGAGTACTTGCAACGACATCCGGGCGAGCGGCTCAATGCCTATGCCGCCTATGAACTGGGCAACCTGGCCCTGCAGGCGGGCGACCGGGCGAATGCTGAGGAGTGGTTCACGCAGGTCATTACCCGGTATCCCGACTCCCCGCAGGCTCGGGTAGCCCTCCTCGCGACTCTGGATATCACCTTTGGGGTGGTACCGCCTGCAGCACCATCGACCAGTGAAGCCCCGACGGCGGAACATCTGTTCGACCTTGGGGACGCGCCATCCGAACAGGGAGATGCCTCCGAACCCAAGAGCGGGACCGTTTCCGCTGAGATGCCCGCCCCTGTTCAGGAGGCGACCCAACCTGTCTCTGCTGCAACATCCCGCCTGGATCCCCGGCTCATTCCAGATGATCAGGCTGGATGGGACCTGTACGGGGATCTCTTCCGGACGGCTTACGCCTCTCTGGATGTCCAGCGTCGGGCGCTGGAGCTCTACCGCATCCTCCTGCTGCCTGACCAACCGCCGCTTGACATCTGGCGACTTTTGACACCCTCTTCCGCGCTGGGTTGGGCAGAAGCCCTGGCCGCAGCAGGTGTCGAAAAGGGGGCGATTCGCCTCGCAGACTGGGGCGTGACTGCTGCCGGCGATGCAGAGCACCGGGTCGCGCTGGCCCGGCTCCGCGGGCGACTGCTCATCGGGCAACGCAAGTTTGAAGAAGCCCGCAAAGGGCTGGAGCAGGCGCGCGGACTCCTGGTGGGCCAGACCGATGTCGCACTCCTGGACTATGAAATCGCCCGGAGCTGGCGACTTGCTGCCAATGCCGGACAGGCACGACCGTGGTATCTCCGGGCTGCCGAGACCAGTGTCGCCGACCTGGCGTCGGATGCTCTGGCCCAGGCTGCCTGGGCCGCAGCACAGCGGAGCGACTGGGATGCCGCCCTCTCGAACTACCGCACGATCCTCCAGCGCTACCCGTCATCGGTCTACGCCGATGTTGCGCGGGAGCATCTCCTCTCAGATGCGATGCGTCATGGACAAATGCAGACTGCGCTGGAACTCGCGAAGCAGCTGGAGGCGGAGGCTGTCAGGCCCGGGCGGCATGTCCGGGGTGCCTACTACGTTCGATATCTCCAGGGGGCTTCCGACCAGGAGTGGAGCACCTTTTTTGATCGGTACGCCCTGACCTACTACGGGCATGTCACGGCGAACAGACTCCAGCGCTCCTATCGCGACTGGGCTCCCAGCGCGGCGGACCTCACGTTCGCCCGTCTTCGGGAGCAGGAAAACTCGGTCCTCGGCGCAACCATGATGGCCGGTCTTTGGGACATCGGCACGGCGGAGTGGGAAGAGATGGCACCCACCACGGGACACATGGAGGCGTGCCGGCTCCTGACCCGCAGTCTGTTGACCGCCACGATCGGTGTCCCCAGGGACACGATCCTGGATACACAGGCGTTTCTCGACCGGGGCGGCCCGTCGGGGGTCGCGCCGGGCTGGACTGCTCTGATGCTGGACGCGACCTACCCGCTCTCCTATCTGGACCAGGTGGAAGTCGAAGCCGAGCGGTACAGCTTCCCGTCGGCCCTGCTCATGGGCATCATTCGACAGGAGAGCTTTTTTGAGCCCAAAGCTAAAAGCACCGCTGGAGCCCGGGGGCTCATGCAGCTTATGCCGGCCACCGGTACCTGGGCCGCGAAACAGGTCGGGATGGGCACGATCCAGCTCACCGCGCTTGAGGATCCGGCGACAAATCTGCGGTTGGCGACCTGGCATCTGGACTTCCTGCGCCGGAACGGGGCGACTTCTTTTGGTCCCCTGCTTGCTGCACATAATGGGGGACCTGGCAATCTGGCAAAGTGGCGGGAACGCTACGGCGGCCCCGAGGTCCCGGAATGGCTCTTTTTGGAGCTCATTCCCAACCAGGAGAGCCGGGAGTTTGTCAGGCAAGTGTTAGCGAACAGCGCGGTCTACGACTACCTGTTGGCACGTCCTGCCGACCCGGTCGTGTTCTGACGCCAACCGGGTCATTCTCAGGAGCACCAAGGAGCAGCGAATGTGCGGCATCATCGGTTACGTCGGCAGCGAAGTGGCAGTCCCGATTCTCATCGAAGCGCTCAAATGTATGGAGTACCGCGGCTATGACAGCGCCGGTGTCGCGATCATGGAAGATGGCGCGCTCCAGACCATCCGGCACGCTGGACGGGTCCGGGAACTGGAAACCAAGCTCGATGGGATGAAATTTGCCGGCGGCATCGGACTGGGGCATACCCGCTGGGCGACTCACGGACGCCCCAGCGAAGTGAATGCCCACCCCCAGCGCTCAGCATCCGGCGAAATCGTGGTAGTGCACAACGGCATCATCGAAAATTACCTGCCGCTGCGACGTGAACTCGAAGCCCAGGGTGTCGCGTTCTCCAGCCAGACTGACACCGAGGTCATCGCCAATCTGATCGCCGCCAACTACAGCGGTGACCTCCTGGCCGCGATTCAGGCCGCCGCGTGCCGCCTCGAAGGCTCCTATGCCATTGGAGTCATGAGTGAGCGAGAGCCAGATCAGCTTATCGCCGTCCGTAAAGGGAGTCCGCTGGTGATTTCCGGGAACGACCTCGGCGTGTTCCTCGCGTCCGATCTCACCGCGCTGTTGCCGCACTCCCGAGACATGTTCTTCCTGGATGATGGCGAAATCGCGATTCTCCGACCTGGCGACATCCAGTTTCGCACCCTCTCCGGGCAGGTCGTCACCAAAGCTCCGCAGCACATCGCCTGGGATGTCATGCAGGCGCAAAAGCTGGGCTACAAGCACTTCATGATCAAAGAGATCAACGAGCAGCCCATCGCGATTCGCGACACCCTCATGGGACGCCTGGATGACGCCGCTGGTGGCGTCTCCCTCGAGGAACTCGGCACACTCACCGACGACATCCTCCGCGACCTGGAGCAGATTGTCATCGTCGCCTGTGGCACCGCCTGGCACGCCGGGCTGGTCGGGAAGTATCTGCTGGAGTCCCTTGCGGGCATCCGGGTTGAGGTGGACTACGCCTCGGAGTTCCGTTATCGCACCAATCAGCTCACCGACCGGACGCTGGTGCTCGCGGTGAGCCAGTCCGGCGAGACGGCCGATACCCTGGCAGCCCTGCAGCGAGCGGGTCGCGAAGGGGCCCATACGCTGGCGATCTGTAATGCCGTCGGATCCACGATGACCCGATCGGTGGAAGGGGTGCTCTACACCCACGCCGGTCCGGAAATCTCCGTTGCCTCCACCAAGGCGTTCACCACCCAGCTCACAGCGCTGATGCTCCTGGCGCTCAAGCTCGGGCGTCTCCGGGGTGCCATCACCGAGTCAGATTCCCTGCGGCTCGTCACTGCGCTCCGGGGACTGCCGGAACTCATGACGAAGTCACTGGAGTGCGAAGCCGCCGTACAGGCGCTGGCAGGCAAATATTGGGGTGTCCAGCATTTCCTGTATCTCGGACGCTCCCTCTGCTATCCCGTCGCCCTCGAAGGAGCGCTGAAGCTGAAGGAGATCAGCTACATCCACGCCGAAGGATATCCTGCTGGTGAGATGAAGCACGGCCCGATCGCCCTGATCGATGAGCGGATGCCAGTGGTGGTTCTGGCTCCCCGAAACCATGTCATGGACAAGACCCTGTCGAATCTCAACGAGGTCAAAGCCCGGGGGGGCAAGATCATCGTGATCTGCCAGGATGCGTCCGAACTGGATGGCTACGGCGTGGATGAGATCATCGAGGTGCCGGCATCGGAGCCCGAACTCGCCCCATTGGTCCTCACCATCCCCCTCCAGTTGCTCGCGTATCACATTGCGGTGATCCTCGGCTGCGATGTCGATCAGCCGCGCAATCTGGCGAAGAGTGTGACGGTCGAGTAGGGGATTCCCCGCATTTCCGCCGGGCTGGACAGGCGTACAATGTCCACTGAAGGAGCCTCTGGCATGTCCGCCATCCCCGGCACCACCTCCCTGACAACACAGGATGCACCTGTGCATCAGCAGCGTCCCTGGACTCCTGGACAACCAACCTGGGAGAACCGGATCGTCCGTCGCATCTCAAGTGCCCATTTTTTGCGCAATTACTACGGGAAGTGCGAAGCGCTCCATGGGCACAACTACCGGATCGACATCGTGGTTCGGGGTGGAGTGCTCAACGACACGGAATATCTGGTCGACTTCTCCGCCTTCAAGAAACAGGTCGATGCCTTCCTTGACGGCACCCTGGATCATGTCCTCCTCAATGACATCGAGTTCTTCCAGGAAGGCCACGCCAACCCATCGAGCGAGAACCTGGCCCGCTACATCGCCCTGAACATCGAGCCCCTACTGACTGCGACTCCCGCTGGTCTCTACAGCGTGACCGTTTGGGAAACAGAAGTACAGTGTGCGACGTATTACCCCTACGGCCCCTAAATCCTGATGTCGGTTGCCTTGACAGCCGGACAGCCGCAAGCTTACAATAACGCACAGAAAGTGACAAAAGGCGACGCTCGCCTTTGACTCGCTAGCCGGACACCCCTATACTGCCGGTCGTTCCGATCCGGGAGTGGTGGAGCCGCCGGCTTCACGCACCTGTCATTGACCTGCAATCAAGGAGGCACGGGGACTTGCGAACGGCATTGTTCCTCGGCGTAGCTGGCAGCCTGTTGCTCGCTGGATGCGGGGGCCCCATGGGCAGCCCCGCGCAAACGCCACAGACGCCCCAGCGGGGCGCTCAGCTCAGTCTGCCTGCAACCCAGCCACGGCCGGTGAGCCGTGAAACGGTCGCCCGCGAGGTGGCACGTCTGGAAGAGGCGGGCGTTGTCGCTCCAGGACGCGTCATCATCCGGTTTACGCCTGAGGCGAGCACCACGGACCGCACGGCCCTGCTCGACAAGGTCGGTCTGCGGCTCGATGCTGAGATTCCTCAGCTCGGCTATGGCCGGTACCTGATGACAGGCGACGGGTCCGTTCGGGCGGCTCTGGAAGTCCTCTGGACTTCCCCCCTGGTGGCCTCCGCCGAACCGGATCTGGTGATTCAGGCCAATGCCATCAGCATTAGCCCCGGCGACCCCCGATTTGCTGAACAGACCTACCTGAAGCAGATCCGGATGCCGGAAGCCTGGTTCATTCATCCGGGGGATCCCCGTGACGCTGTGATCGGCCCCACCATTCCGGCAGTCAGTGATGTCACGATTGCGGTCCTCGACACCGGCTTTGACTTCACGCATGAAGACTTAAACTTTACGGATACCGGCGATCCCCGCGGCGATAACGTCAAAGTGTATGGCGGCATCGACCTGGTGAACGGCGATTCCGATGCCACCGACGACAACGGGCACGGAACGCTGATCGCTGGTATCGCCGCTGCCCGAACGCATACCGGTGGCCCGGGTGGGTTCGCTCAGGGCATCGCAGGAGCTTCCTGGAATGCCCGCATCATGCCCGTCAAGGTGCTGGATGAGAACGGTGTTGGCACCAGCTTCGACTCCGCCCGCGGCATCCTCCACGCGGTGGAAACCTGGTCCGCCGCCCGCGGCAACGCGCCGGCTCCTCCTTTCGTGACTGGCCAGAACAACTCCATCTTTACCCAGCCCTACTTCGCCCGGCTCGTGATCAACATGAGCTACAGCGTGGAAGTGCCCAACAGCCTGGGCGCGCCGCAGTTCGAGCGCGATGCGATCAACTTCGCCGTCAACAACGGTGCGGTCCTCGTGGCTGCCGCTGGCGACCAGGGCAAGCCGGTCGATGACGGTTTCTCCAGCAGCTATCCGGCAGCCCATGCTCCGGTGATCGCGGTAGGTGCCGTCGACGAGATCAATCAGTCGCTGATTACCTCGAACCGCCCTAAGACTACGGTGCCACTGGCTGGTCAGCGATTCGTCGTTGCGCCGGGTGCCAACATCCTGGGGACCGCTCCGATGAGCATGGGCCGCTACGGTGTCGGAACCGGGACGTCCGTGGCCGCCGCCCAGGTCTCCGGACTGGTCGCCCTGATGTGGTCGTACTATCCGCTCCTGCTCAACGAGGACGGGCTGATCCCGACCCTGCTAGAAACCGCCGACAGCGATGTCGTGGGCGACCCGGGTCCGGATAACGCCACCGGTGCCGGACTGGTCGATGCGCTGGCCGCCCTGGAAGGGGTCTTCGAGCCGCGCCCGACCAACGATCCGATCATCGTGCGGGCCTTCACGGATCCCATCGCACACAACGTGGTCCACTTCGTGATTCTCTCGAAGTACCGCCTGATGGATCCGGCTGAGATTCCCTTCTTCATCAACGACGCTGGTGAGGCTGAACTCATCAACGGTGGTGCTGCCTTCAGCTACCGCATCGGCATCGACACCAACAACAATGACACGCTGGAAGATGGTGAGTTGCTCCGACTGGATGGCGCGTTCTTCCCGAACGAGATCATCATCGGGCAGCTCGATGACTCGACCTACTCCGGTCGCATCTTCTTCGTGCAGGGGCCGCCTCCTGCCCCAGGCTGTCCGGCCGGGTCGCTGCAGCCTCCGCCGCCTCCCACCGGCAACCTGATCGTGCAGGTCACAGGCGTACCTGAGGACTTCCTGATCGATGCCACCCTGCCCAAGACCATCAGCGCTTCAACTACACTGGCCATCACCAGTTTTGCCAACTCTTAAGAGAGGAAAGGACGCACCCACAATGCGCAGCTTCTTCGCACACTGGACCGCTACTGCCTGCCTGTTGCCGGTCCTCGCGATCTTCCTGACCTCCTGCGGAGGAGGCGGCAGCAGCACGCCGAACACCCCCGGACCTGGAGGCGGACAGCAGATCGGCACCGGCGGTACCATCACCGGACGTGTATTTGTTCCCGAAGGGCAGCCGATTGGCGGACCATTCGTGACGGTCACGGTCAAGGATAGCGCCGGCACGACTCTGAGCCCGACGATCAACCCCAACGGCACAGGTCCCGACGTGGGACGTTTCACTGTCGCTGGGCTGCCTCTGGGGACGGATATCACGGTCTCCATCGACTATCGGAGCGATGGTCGCGGGGATAACCTCGGAGCGGACAAAGTGGTCCGGCTCGCTTCCACCGGCGCGCTGGATCTTGGTGTCATCACCCTGAGCAACGAGTACATCGAACTCGGCTGGAATGCCTACCGCGCCAAGAACTTCAACCTGGCCCTCAGCCGGTTTGATACCGCCCGGACTGCCCGTCGCGTGGCTGCGGAAACAAATAAGAGCTCGAGCTATCTGGTGGGCAAGGGCTGGACTCGCGTGAAGCGTGGCCGCGACACCCTGGTGATGTGTTCGTTCTCGAACAACCAGGGCTTCGAGTGGGAGATCGCTCTTAACGACTTCCTCGATGCCGCAAACACGGACCAGTTTGACGCCGACGCGCGGGTTGGGGCTGCGGCAGCCTATGCTGCCCTCAATTCCAAGTCGAAGCTTCTGGATCCGGTGCAGTTCAACCTCCAGCAGTTCTTCTATGGCTTCATCAATCCATACCACGATGAGGCTGAGGCGAAGATCAATGAAGCGCTGCTCATCGCGCCAGACTTCAAGTCGGATCACGACGAGATCGTTGCGTCGGACCTGGAAGTCGCGCGGTTGTTCCATCGCTTCATGCAGGGCAAGCCTGTCAGCGAGTCTGAACTCGAATCTCTGGCGGACCGCACGGACCTGAATCAGGGCTCGATGGAGACTCTCCAGGCGCTGTCGGACCTCGTGCGCTATAAGCTCGCCCCGCAGGGTGGCGGAGGACTGACCAGCTAGGTCTGGCTTTCCTGAAACTTGTCGCAAAGCGGGACCGCCCCTCGCATGCCCACGCGAGGGGCGGTTTCTTTTCCAGCCCCAATGCTGCCGCACGAAACTTTTGGCTGCAGTTTGCATCCAACAGTAGGGTCAGTACGGCGCGACCAGGATGCCTTGCATCCTGTTGTGGCCGAACTGCGACCAATCGCGACCCTAGAGTGGGGAATGGGACTTGAGTGCCGGCGCAGAGCGGGTATACTCAGATGCCCTCCAATGAGAGCGCTGCGGGCGGATACCGTTTGCGCGGTCTCGTCGGTTCTGGCTCCAGGCACGTACGACCCCCTAACCCCGTCAGGTCCGGAAGGAAGCAGCGGTGCGGGCGAGCTCTGCGGTGCCCTGGTTCGCTGGAATCGGCGGGACCGCGGAAACGGTACCGGATGACCCCGCAACGGCCTGCTGCATCCCGACCCAACCACTCGCACTCTGCAGGAGCTGGCTCACGTGCCCTCTGAAACGTCCAATCACGCAATGCTTCCGCCGCCGGTCACCCCGGAGCAGATGGCGGAGGGGCTGACCCAGGCGAACCTCGACACCGCAATCACGGTGCGGTCGATGCCCGAGGAGCGGCGGGTCCTGGATGCCCGCTACCGCTGTCGATGCGGCGAACCCCTCGCTAAAGTTGCCGATCACATGGTGCAGCTTGAAGAGCGTCACCTGCATCTCCTCGCGTTCCAGTGTCCCAGTTGTGGTGCTCAGGGGGGCATCATCTTCGACATCACCGCAGCTGTCGCACTGCTTCCATCTGACCAGGAGAGCGAGAAAGCGACTCCGGAAGAAGAGCGGCGGGCGGCTGAGCTCGCGACCTACTACCTGCTCGATAAAGCGCCTGCGGCCCGTAGTGAAGCCGCCATCAATACCCTGAGTGCTGGGATCCGGGCGTTAGGTCCAGCCGCGATTGGCGCGCTCCGCTACTCCCTGCGCGACGTAGATCCCCAGGTCGTTGGTATCGCTGCCCGTGCCCTGGCAGCGATAGGCGATGCCACCGATGTGCGTCGTCTCCGGGCAGCCATGGCGACCAGTCCGAATGCCCCCTACCTGCAGGACTCGCTGGCATCCCTGGAAGCCCGGGTGCGCCAGTTGGCGCGCGAAGCGGACGAGGTGTGGCGCCCCGCGGCATCGCTGTAGGAACCTCGAGCTGAACGAGGCTGACCTCTCAGTGACAACAAATAGCCCCCTGGTGAGACACCGGGGGGCGTTTTCATCAGCGAAGTGAAGTACCCGGGTGGCTACGCGTAGCCGCCACCCTCACCAGTAGAAAACGGAGTGCCATTGCCCGGCCCCTCGTTCTCTCGCAATGCAGAAGCGACCTTCTGGACCGCTTCGCGGCCAGCTTTGATGGCATCCTGAGCGACTTCAGCAGCGTGACGCGCCTTGTCCTTCACATCCACAGCCGTATGCGACACACGCTCGGACACATCCGATGCGATGGTCTTGCCCTGCTCCTGCAGGTTGTGAGCGAGATCCCGGGTCTTGTCCGAGAGGTCGCCCGCGTAACTCTTCAACTGCTCGCGGGTCTCAGCCCCGCTCTTGGGGGCCATCAGCAGGCCGACAATGCCACCCACCAGCAGGCCGATCCCAAAACCGACCGACACCCACTTGATGGCATCGGTGCCACCCTCGTCGTAGATGTACTCCGCATACTCCGGTACCTGGTTCATATCCGTAGGCTCCTTTCAGGTTCGCCGTCTCCCAACTGCAGGAGCGGCCACGAGTCGTCAGCGGCGTTCCGGGGGACGATTGCTCCGGAGCTGCTGAAAGATACCAAACCCTTCGCGCAGTGCGCCGGCGACGTTGGTGACTGTCCGCAGTTTCGGCATTACCGTCTGCTGGAAGTCGGCCATGCCGTGCCGGACCTGGAGGACCAGCTGCTCCGCATCGGAGGCGATCCGCTCGAGTTTGGGAGTTAGGTCCTCGAGAGTGGCATCCGCCCGACGGACCAGCCCGTTCATCTGGCTCATGCTTTCTCCCGACTGCTCCAACCGCTCCAGCAGTTGCGCCTGCAGGACTTTCCAGTCGGCTTCCATCTGCAGGAGCCGGGGTTCCCAGTCTGACAGGGTCGCGTCCAGCCGACGGTTCATCTTTTGCAGTGCCTGGGCACTGCTGATGAGCATCGCGAACAGGACCAGGAGCCCAACCCCATTTACCACCAGCAGCCCCAGCAGATACTGGTTGGCCGTGGCCATGGCTGACAGACTGGTATGGTCGAGCGAGACAGTCATGGCGGGGTCCATGCGTACCTCCGGTCTGATAAGTACGACTCGCGCGGACGGGTGATGGTTGCGCCGACACCCAAATTCGCAAGTGTAACAGTCCCGCCCGGCAGGGGCGTGACGCCTGTGGCACCATAAGCCCCAGATCACCGCTGGAGGCTGGCCCGGTCGTGGCGTATCTCGCCCTGTATCGTAAATACCGGCCACTGACTTTTGGCGAAGTCATTGGGCAGGAGTTCGTGACCACCGCACTGCAACACGCAGTAGCCGGTGACCGGCTGGCCCATGCCTACCTCTTTTCTGGTCCGCGAGGGACTGGCAAAACCTCCACCGCCAGGATTTTCGCCCGGGCGATCAACTGTCTCGCCCCAGCCGCTGGCGAGCCCTGCAATACCTGCGCGAACTGTAAGTCGATTCTGGCAGGTCAGTGGGGACTCATCGAGATTGATGGGGCCAGCCATAACCGCGTGGAGGACATGCGGGGGCTTCTCGACTCCGTACTTCATGTTCCGATGTCCGGACGGTACAACGTCTACATCATTGATGAAGTCCACATGCTCTCCAATGCGGCGTTCAATGCCTTCCTGAAGACCCTGGAAGAGCCCCCCGCCCATGTCAAGTTCATCCTTGCGACCACCGAGCCGTTCAAAGTCCCCCGCACCATTCACTCCCGGTGCCAGCACTACCTCTTTCAGACCGTCTCCACCGCGGAAGTCGCGAGCCATGTGACCCGGGTCTGTGAGGAAGAATCCATCACCATCGATCCGGTCAGTGCCCGGCTTGTAGCTGAAGCGGGAAACGGATCGATTCGCGACGCCCTCTCCGTGCTCGACCGGGTGGTGGCGTACTGCACCGGCGACATTACTGGCGAGGCCGTCCAGCGTCTGCTCGGCCTGGGCGACATCGATACCGTGCTACGCCTGCTGGAAGCTGCAGCCGGGGAGTCTGACAGTCACTTCATGGAGACACTGGAAGCCACGGTCCTCCAGGGGGCCGACCTGGCGGAACTGGTGAAGAGCTTGCTGGAGTACGGCCGGGTGCTCCTTTTCCTGCTGGCGGGGGTGGTCGATGAGGCCCTGCTGGGAATGCCCATGACCGCCGGACAGAAGGAGGCGTCCATCGCGCTGGCACAGGAGCTCGGACGAGATCGGCTCTATCTCGTGGTCGAGGTCATCGCATCCCTGCAGCAGCAGCTCCGGTTCGATGTCGATAAGCGACTCGGGTTCGAACTGGGACTGCTCCAGTTGCGCCATCAGCTCACGACATCGCCGACCGCTCCTGCCACAGCGTCTGCTGCTCCCGTACCTCGACCTGCGGCTGAGCCCTCCCGCCCGATGCCGTCGGGTCCTCCCACCGACCTGCGACAACCCCAAGCTGCGCCGGCTCCCCCCCCGCGGCGAAAGCCTGAGAAAACATCCGATCTGGAGGTGCAGTCGCTGGAGGAACTGGCGGCAGCACTGGAGCGACCCTCGCAAAAGGGATCCGCGACTTCCAGGCCCTCAGCTGAAACTCCGGTCGGCAACGTAACACCTGTCACCAGTCGTCAGGTCACAGTCGCGACGGGACACCCTGCACTCTGGCAGACTTTCCTGCAGGATGTCCGGGCCGAACATCCCGCTTGGGTGGTCCTCTTGCAGGGTCTGGTGTGTGCCCCGGCACCCGAGCATCAGCTTCTGATCGATAAAACGCTTTCCCATCCGATTGCCGTCGCCTGGCTCCAGGATGCCCAGCAAATCGCGCACCTCAAGGCGGCGTATCATGCCGCCATCGGACAGCCGCTGCAGATCGGCAGCGCGGATCGCCCCCCACTCCCACCGGCACAGGGCAACCAGGAACTGCTGGCGGGAATCGATGCGCCCCCTTCCTGGACCGAGGAAGCGGCCAGTACGCTGAAGTCCTTCTTCCCGGATGCCACCGTTCGTCCGGAATAGCACACGACCCAGGAGGCACCAGACCATGCTCCCAGACCTGCAGACACTGATGAAAGAAGCGGAAGCCATGCAGGGACGCATGGAAGCTGCCCGGACCCGTCTGGGAGGCATGATCCTGCAGGGCTCCGCAGCCGAGGGTGAAATCACGGTCACGATCAACGGCTTGCTAGAAGTACAGAAGGTCAGCATTTCGGTAGCTGCCGCAGACAAGTACAACTTGAAGGAAATCGAGGACCATCTGCAGGTCGCGATGAACATGGCCCTCCAGATGGCACAAGCACAGGCCAGCAGCGAAATGGAAAAGGCATCCGGTGGGCTGAATCCCGCGAAACTGCTTAAAAATCTCCAGGGATTCGGGGCATAGTCACGCACGCTCATGGTGTATGTCCTCGCGCCCTTTACACGCATTGTGAATGAACTGAGCAAGCTGCCGGGGATCGGACCCCGGAGCGCTCAACGGCTGGCGATGTATCTCCTGCGTGCGCCACAGCAACAGAATCACGAGCTGGCGGAAGCCATCGCCACTCTGCAACTACGGATCACCCTGTGTCCCCAGTGCTTCAATCTGGCTGAAGGGGGAGCGCTGTGCCAGATCTGCCTCGATGACCGCCGGGAAGCCGGCGTCCTTTGTGTCGTTGAAGACCCCCTGGATGTCATGGCGATGGAGCGGGCTGGAGAGTACCGGGGGCGGTATCACGTGCTGGGAGGCGTCATCGCGCCCCTGGAGGGCCGGTACCCGGAGACCCTGAAAATCCCGGAGCTCCTCACCCGTACACAGCGAGAGGGGATCACCGAAGTGATCCTCGCGACGAACACCACGCTCGAAGGGGACGCCACGGCCCTCTATGTGGCTGAGCAACTCCGTCCTCTAGGTGTACGGGTGACCCGTATCGCCAAGGGGATGCCGATGGGGGGTGACCTCGATTACGCGGATCAGTCCACGCTTATCCAGGCACTCCGGGGCCGTCGGGAACTCAGCAGCTGATGCAATCTGCCTGTGCGGTTTTTGCAGACGCCTGAAAGCACCACTATGGCGACTTAGCGATCTGCCAGCCAGCAGGTAGCGATGCGGGTATGGTCGTGCCAGGTGGTCCACTCACCCCAGGCGCGACGCCCCGCCGGATGTGATAACCAGTCCTCGACTTCCAGCTCCGGAGGAATCTCGAAGCGCGTCACCAACTCCCAGTAGAACGCATCCTCCGCCGCCGGGTCCGGCTGCGGATCGGAAATCTCCATCAATACTTCTTGTGGAATCCCAAAGAGGAGTTCCCCAAGGAACGTATCCACCGTAGGATCGGACGCCTGATGCAGATGGGTCCGCACGACATCTGTGGCATCTACCACTTTGATGTTGTCGAGGCGGCTGTAGTCACCGGGGAAGTGCACCCGGGCTTTTAGCGGCGCAAAATGTGCCTTGATCAGGTGCACCAGTTCCAGGAGGCGGAGTTGACGGGAATGCGCTGGCATGGCAGCAGGATACCCCGTCCCGGGAGCCGCACCAGGTCCGATGAGGACCGCTGAGGCTAGCTAGAGGACACCCCGGACACGGAGTTGAATCCACTCTTCATAGTCGGGCATCAGGCGACTCGCCCATTGCACAAGTCCGTACCAGAGTCCGCCGACCCACAGCACCCAAACCGGAATCGTGATGGCATAGAGCACCGGCGACTTCCACCAGAACCAGGGCCCGGCCAACAGGAGCAGCGCAGGGATCATGAGCAGCGCCAGGGCGACCAGGATCGCGGTATCCGCCAGCCCCACCAGCATCGCTCCCTGGAGTGTGATGACTGGGCGATCCAGCGGAGTGAAGTAGGGAAGCAACACCGAGGAGAGACTCCCCAGTCCCAACAGGAGGAGCGCGATACTGAGGAGCGTTCCCATACTCAGGAGCCAGTGCCCCAGAGTTGGATGCGGCAGGAGCATCAGACTCAGGGTCGAGATGAAGAGCATGTCTGGCAGCAGAATCGCGATGAAAAAGAGATTCTTCCCCAGGATGATCTGACGTCGGGGCACGGGCGTGATCAGCAACGCCCCGATCTCATCCCGCTCGAAGCCGAAAAAGTTCGCCACGAACAGATTCGCCTGCGTGACAAAAATGAAGAGGGTCAGGGCGAGATAGAGCGGAACGAACCAGCCAGTCAGGTCCTCCTTGCCTCCCAGGAGGTCCAGGTTGTACTTCCCCGCCAGCAGAATCGTCGCTGGTGCCAGGATGCCAGGGAGCGTCTTGTAAAAGAAGAAGTGTCGATTCCGTACCAGATTCGCGACATCTTTCCAGGCCGTGATGATCGCGGGATGCTCCATCCAGAGGGGCCATCCCCGGGCTGATCGCTGGGACCCCTGCTGCCCCGCCGCGATCCCCAGGCGCTCCAGATTGAGCCAGGCCTCCAGCCCAAAGAATCGTCCGCTCCAGGCAATCCAGAGGAGCAATGCGTTTGCGCAGGCCAGTCCCAGGACCCAGAGCGCGGCTTGTCCGGTGAAGCGGAGGATGAGAGGGATATTCCCCAGCGCCAGTTCATGTATTGCCAGCGCCAGTGGACCGGTGGGGAGCGCGTTGTACTGGTCAATGAAGCGGTCGTCGAAGAGCGTCAGCCCATCGGGATACTCCACCACCCGCAGATTCAGGGCGACCACGAATGCGAGAATCCCCGCAAACGTGAGCAACAAAATGCGGGTGAGATCGACCTTCGGCAGGATTGTCTGAAACAGCTGCACCACCAGCATGCTTCCCTGCAGGATCAACAGCAGAAACAGGGTGAGGATCAGGAGCAGCCACCCGATATCCCCGCTCGTCAGGACCCGCATATGTGTGAGGGGTACGGCCTCCGCGACAAAGCGCCCAATGCCGACACAGAAGGAAATCGGCAGGATCGTGGAGAGATCACCGCCGAACCCGACCATGGCGGCTCCCAGCAATCCCGGAAATCTAATGGGTAACAGCTGGAGCCGACGCAGGTCGAGTGCCTCGTTTGTCCGGAAGCCCAGGGCTGGCACCACGCTCCATCCCAGCCAGAGAAAGAGCAGCGTGACATGCATCAGCATCACGAGGCTGATGCTGAGACTCCGAAAGAAGATGTGTGGGTCCAGGGCGAAGGTCAACAGAAAGTAGAGCCCTTCCTGGATCCCATACGCCAGCAACAGCACGGCTGGCAGAAACAGCAGGCTCTCCAGCCGCGCCTGGAATGTCGCGGTGTAGGTCCGCCAGGTGACCCGGAGGCGGAGCCCCAGGAGCGTCAACCCCTGCGCGAGGAGTCCGCTCATGTGGGTGACTCCCCGATCCAGGAGAGCTGCTTCTCGGGCTCATCCCGACCCAGAAGTGCGACAAATGCGTGCTCCAGATCGTCGTAGCCCCGGGCGGCCATGCTGGCACGGAAGCCGGCCATCGTGTCGGACACCAGGATGTGGCCGTGGTTGATGACCGCCACATGGTCGCAGAGCGCTTCGATCTGCTCCATGACATGGGTGGTCAGGATGATGGTGGTCCCGCGACGGGTCAGAGTTTTGAGAATCGTCTTGATCAGCCGGGCGGAGACGGCATCGATGCCGTTAAAGGGCTCATCGAGGACCAGGACCGGCGGGTCATGGACGAGAGCCGATGCCAGGGCAACCTTCTTCCGCATCCCCAGCGACAGGTCGCCTACAAAGCGCGACGGGTCCAGCTCCAGCAAGTCGATCAGTTCATCGGTCCGGCTCCGGACCAGCAGCGGCGCAATGCCGAACATCCGACCCGTAAACTCGATCTGCTCCCTGGCGGTCAGTCGGTCATACAGCGCCAGTTCTTCCGGAATGACGCCAAGCGCGGCTTTGCATAGCAGGGGGGCCTCTTTGAGGCGATGGCCAGCCACGACGATCTCCCCCCGCGTAGGGCGCAGCAGCCCTATGATCATGTTGATGGTGGTCGACTTCCCGGCTCCATTGGGTCCCAGAAAGCCCAGAAACGCGCCTTTAGGGACAGCCAGATCGATATTGTTCACTGCGACAAACTCGCCAAACTGCCGCCGCAGTTGCGTCAGGATGATCGGATAAGCCGCCAGATCCTCGGGGGTCGGGGGACTAGCCAGCCGCAGGTTATGCGGCAACTGGCTCAGCGGCGCGGGATCGGGCACAGGAGGCATTACAGCAGACCCGCCACTCAGTACTGCTCCTCGCGGAGGAGTCGTCCATTGACATAAATCAGTACCCGGGTGGTCTGATAGGCATCCGCCAGCAACTCGACTTTGTCGCCGCCGGAGTGCTCCTTGCTGTAGACCTGACGCTCCCCCCGTCCATCCCGGATCACGATCCGGACTTGCCGCTGCCCGTCATAGGGCGGGAGGGCGATGTTGATCCGCACCTGGAAGTCCCCCAGGGGTTCCTGCCCGCCTGGTGCGGTGACGGTCAGACTCACCGTGTCGCCTTCTTCCAGAATCGCGCCGGGTGTCGGTGTTTGTAGCGAGACAGTCGTGGTCGTGGCCTCGTAGCTGTACCGACGTACGATTTTTCGTACCTGGAGACCGGCATCCGACAGTTGAGTCAGTGCCGCGGAGAGCGGGCGATCGGTGACTTTCGGCATCCGGACTTCGCTCTTCAGTGCGCCCCGACTCACTACCAGATGCACGGGTTCCTCCTTGGCCAGGAGCTGATTCGCTGGTGGGTCCTGATCGATGACCTGCCCCGCCGGGACCCCCCGGGCGTACTCATAGCTGATTCTCCCCGGCTTGAGCTCCAGCTTGGTCAGGCTCTCTACTGCAGTTTTCTCCTCGAGGCCAATCAGCGCAGGCAATTTGATCGTCCGGGCACCTCTGGAGAGCGTGACAAAAATCTCCCGGAACTCTTTGACCGTGGTATTGGGTTCTGGGGACTGCCGCAGGATTTTGTCCCGGGGTACCTCCTGGGAGTACTCTGCGCCGCTTATGGTCAGACTGAAGCCCTGCCGCTCCACCGATTTCTTCGCACTGGCCATGGTCATCCCCACGACATCGGGCACCTGACGGGGCTGGACTGTGGGCCGGAAGAGAAAGGCCGCCAGGGCATAAAGGAGTCCACCGGTAAAGGCAGTCGCGATGAGCAACGCGAAGAACACCGAGCGCACAAAGAACGTGCTCTCCTGGCGTCGCTGATCCCTGGTTTGCGGAACACCGACCGGGATCCCGATCCCCACTGCGGGGCTCTCAGACATTGCAGGTGACTCTGGGTCCGGATGCCCTGATCGCAGCAGATTTCCCCCCTGACCAGCGGAGATCGCTGCAGCGCTTGCAATAGACCCGGTGATCGGCAGACTCGGTGTGCTGCCAAAGCCGGCCGCAGGTGAAGAGAGAGGGGTCGAGGGAAGGTCAGCGCCGGTGGGGACCGGTATGTCAGTCCGCCCCTCCAGCACGAGACGGCCAGACTTCATCGGCGACCAGGTTTCAGTGATCGCCGGTCCCCAAAGCTGGATCAACGCTGCGGGAATCGGAGGTGGCAAATCCCGGGTCCGTCGTTTCAACTCGGTGGTGACACGCAGGGGAATGTCGGCGGTCGTGATGTCGATATCCAGCAGCGTGTAAGCGATCAGACTGGCGAGCTGATGTCCATCTGCCATGGGTGTCCAGGCTTCCGGCAGCCGGGCATCGACGGGGGCATAGCCATGCTGGCAGCACCACTGCAGCCATCCGCAGTCCGCCAGGAGCCAGCCCTGCTTTGAGTCATACACCACATTGGTCGGCAGGAGGCAGTTGTGACTGACACCAGCAGCATGGAGTTGCTCAAACCGCGCCAGGAGTTCCCGCATCCGCTGCAGCCGACTCTCCGGACTGGCAGTGGGGGCCATCACCTCGTCCCATGACTGCGCGTCCGGAAGCTGCTCGAATATGTAGAGCTGGTCATCCACCGGATGGATCGACCGGAGTTGCACGACGCCAGGGAGTCGCGCGAGATGGTCGGCGTACCACCGATGTAGCTCGTGCAAATCCCCCCGGACTCCGCCCGGCGCGAGGCGTATGACTTTCACCGACACCTGATCGTTGTGTCGCATGTCAGTCGCGCGGTACTGCTTGTACCAGGGAGTGCGTCCGACTGCGGAGTCGAGCTGATAGCGATCGAAGAGCGGCGCAATAGCGCTCGGTTCAGCCATGGACTCCTCCTGGCTGGATCGCAGCGAGCAATGCCGCATCTGCTATGGGCGCTACCACGGGGCGGGGATCTCCGGCTCTTAGCTCAAAGCTTTCCGGCAGTTCGCCCCGCAGACCATTGAGCCAACTGCTGACTGGCATCTGGCCGCGTCCCGCTGGCTGGACGACGAGCAACTCCAACGCTCCCTCACCACACTGCACCGCGAGTCGACCTTTGCCAGGAGACCAGGTCATCCCGGGTGTGAGGGTCGCGGCTGACCCTGATATCTCGCTTGTCGCCAGGACCCGGAGTGGTTCGCCCTTCCAGTACAGGAGGGCTCCCGGATCAGGCGCAAGTGCCCGGACGCGGTTTGCCAGTGCAGCAGCAGGCAACCTTAGTGGCAGATCCCGGTCAGCGGCGGTGAGCAGGCGAGTCAGGGTGGCTGCTTTGTGATCCTGGGGAATGCCATAAGCCGTACCCGACCGAATCTCTTCAATGACGCGCATCAGGAGTCGGGAGCCGAGTTCCCCGAGGCGTTGACGCAACGACAGGCCCGTGTCATCTGGCGCAATGGAAGCGGTTTCCACCGCCAGAATGTCCCCGGTGTCGATCCCCTTTTCGGTGTAGTGAATCGCCACACCCGTGACAACATCGCCCTGCCAAAGTGCCGCCTGGACCGGCGCCGGGCCACGGTACTGCGGCAGCACTGAGGGATGGATGTTCAGACAGGCCTGTGTGGGGATACTCCGAACTGATGCTGGCAAGTAGTGGGCATACGCGGCGATAACGAGGAACTCCGGAGCGAGGGCGAGCAGTGCCTCCCTGCTTTCTGTCGTGGCAATCTTTTCAGGCGTGAGAACCGGTATCCCCTGGCTCTCGGCCAGAACCCGAATCGGCAGGGGCTCAACCTTCCGGCCGCGTCCACGCGGACGATCCGGCTGAGTAACCAGCGCTGTAAGCCACCCGGCCTCCGCAAGCGCCAATACCGCCGGCTCCCCGAAGGAGTCGCTGGAGCAGAGGATGACCCGTGGTGCTGATGCGGTCCTCATCGGCAGGTCTCTATTGGCACGACTTTGGCCAAACGCTCCAGATCAGGCAGTCGCGACCGGGCTCGCCAGACTCCCCGCGGTCTCGAACAGAATCTGGAGCGCTGCCTGAACCGCCGCCTGATCGACATCCTTGTGGGTGCACAGGCGGATGAAGCGGGGCGGAAAGCTGGTCACCAGGAGCCCCCGGTCGTTCAGCAACTGCTGCACCGCCGATAAATCAGGCAGGTGGGGGGCCAGCTCAGCAATGATGATATTGGTCTGGACCGTCGAGAGATCTACTGGCTTGACCAACCCGGTCTGGTTCAGTCCCTCTGCCAACAGACGCGCATTGGCATGATCATCCGCCAGTCGATCGACCATCGACCGGAGGCTGACGAGGCCACAAGCAGCGAGGATGCCCGACTGTCGGAGCCCGCCACCGAAAGACTTCCGGATGCGACGACAGCCCTCCATCAGGTCAGCTGGGCCTGCCAGCATCGAGCCGACGGGGCTGGCGAGTCCCTTGGAGAGGCAGGTCATGACCGTGGTCGCGCAGGCAGCATATTCCCTGGCGGGAATCCCGCTGGCAATCGAGGCATTGAAAAGTCTCGCCCCATCGAGATGCACCGGAATCCCGGCAGATACAGCACCGGCCGCGATTTCCTGCATCGCGGGCAAGGGAAACAGCCGCCCTCCCAGAATGTTGTGTGTGTTTTCGAGGCAAATCAGCTGGGTCCCCGGTGAATGGACGGTTTCTGAACGCAGACGTGGAGCCAGGTCCTCCCAGTGCAGATAACCGTCTCGCTCTTCCACCGTGTTTGTCTGGACCCGGGAATGGAGTCCTACTCCGCCGACTTCGAAATTGAAGATGTGGCTTTTCAGTCCCAGCAAAATCTCTCCGCCATCGGCGGTGAGCGCCCGGACCGCTGCCTGATTGGCCATCGTGCCGGAAGGGAAGAACAACGCGGCTTCTTTGCCCAGCAGTTGGGCGGTTTCCTCTTCCAGCTCGAGGACCGTGGGATCATGCCCGAGGACGTCATCTCCCAGCGGCGCTTGGCGCAGGGCTTCGTACATCGCCGGAGTCGGCTGGGTCACGGTGTCGGAGCGGAAGTCGAGCAGTGGTGCCATAGCAGCATTGTAGGCATCCAGGAGGTCGGGCACCGGCTAGAATCTAACTTAAATGACACCTCGAGGGCAGCATCCGTACTGGGCGAGCCTGCTGGCGCTGCTGGCGACCGTGCTGCTGCTCCTTTCCGGACGTGCCCTGGCAGCCGACCCACCGCGTCAGGCGACCATCCCCACGATCTTCTGGCTGGAGCTCCGGGGACCCCTGCTCCCCGTAATGACGAACTACCTCGAGCTTGTGATTAGTGGGGCCGAAAGCCTCAATGCCGATGCCATCGTGATTGTGCTGGATTCACCCGGGGGGCAGGTCGCGGCGGTCCCCGAGTATCTCAGCCTCCTCTTGGGGGCGAAAGTTCCGGTTGTCCTGCTCCTCCCAGAGAAAGCCCAGGTCGCGACCAGTGCTCCCTGGCTCCTGACTGCGGCTGATCTCACCCTCGTAGGTCCGGATGCCTGGATTGGCCCCCTGGTGCCGCTGGCTCCCCAATCGACCAACCAGCTGCCGGGCATCCAGCAGCTGACTGCCCCGGCTGCTCCAGTGGTTTCAACCGGGACAGAGACGCAAATCATGGATGTCATACAGGATCTGCAGCAACTGACCCCCGGACGCCCGGCCCTCGCGACCTGGCTGAGTGGTGCTGTCGCCGCACCACGACGCGCCTCCGATTTGCCTGCGGAAGCCGGGGCGATCCATCTGGCAGAGGTTCGGGGCTCGACTGTCCTGGAAGCGTTGCATGGGCAGCTCATCGAAACGCCCGCCCAGCGAGTCCGGCTCAACACCCTGGGAGGTCGCATTGTCTTTCTGAAACCCTCCTGGTATCTGCAGTTGGCGCAACTACTGGGGGATCCCCTGGCCATCGTGCTGCTGCTGTTGATCGGTATCGTCGGAGTCGCCTCTGAGGTCCTGCACCCCGGAGGCATCCTGCCAGGTGTGATCGGCGGGATCAGCCTCATAGGAGCAGGGTTCCTCCTGACGCAGATTCCTGTCACGCCTCTGGGCTTAACCCTCCTGATTCTGGGAGCTCTGCTGATGCTGGGGGAGGCAAAGGTGGCAGGTCCCGGCTTTTTGGGGATACCGGGCGTGCTCTGCTTCGCCTGGGGTGTCTGGACCCTGGTGCCATCGGAGTACAGCACACTGCAGGTGAACCGGATGGCGATCCTCGGAGCCGGGGGGTTGGTGCTGGCGACTGGCATGGCCGGCATCAGTTATCTGCAACGACAACTCCGTTCGAGAGTCACATCAGGAGGGCTCGCCGGGGTCCTGGGGGAAATCGCGGAAGTCCGGGAAGCCGTGGACCCCAACGGCATCGTTTTCGTGCGAGGCGAGTACTGGACCGTCCGCGGGCCGGACGATGTCGTCATACCAGTCGGGGACCATGTCCGGATCCTCTCCAAACATGGGCCAGTGCTTCTGGTCGCGCCGCTTTCGGAGTCGGATTCCCCAGCAGACATACCAGCGGCCGCTACAATGCCCACTGACACCCCGCCCCGGCGGTGACGTCAGCCTGCTACGAGAAGGAGACCGACCTGCCATGACGGCTATCGTCATTTTGGGCGCGCTGGCGCTGATCTATTTTCTCAGTTGCCTGAAGGTCATTAATCAGTACGAGCGGGGGGTGGTCTACACCCTGGGTGTGGTCTCGAATACCCCCAGGGAGCCCGGCCTCACCTTCGTCCTGCGGCCGTTCCAGACGATGCGGATTGTCGATATCCGTACCATCACGCTGGATGTGCCGGTACAGGAAGTCATTACGCGCGACAACGTGACAGTCCGGGTCAACGCTGTCGCTTACTTCCGGGTGCTCGATCCGATCCGGGCGATCAATGAGATCGAAAACTTCATCATCGCCACCAGTCAGATTGCCCAGACCACATTGCGGTCGGTGCTGGGGGAGAGTGAGCTCGACCACCTCCTCTCTGAGCGGGAGCACATTAATCAGAAGCTCCAGGAGATCATCGACAAGCAGACCGACCCCTGGGGCATCAAGGTCAGCATCGTGGAAGTCAAGGATGTCGAGTTGCCGGAGTCGTTGCGCCGGGCGATGGCCCGTCAGGCGGAAGCGGAACGCGAAAAGCGGGCCAAGATCATTTCTGCCGAGGGCGAGTACATGGCTTCGGCACGCCTGGGTGAAGCTGCCGATGTCCTGACCAAGAGCCCGATGTCGCTCCAGCTTCGTTTCCTGCAGACCCTGGTCGAAATTTCGGCTGAAAAGAACAGCACCATCGTGCTGCCGGTACCGATCGATCTCATCACCCCTTTTGTCACGCACTATCTGGCGGGACAGGTGGAGAATGCCCAGGAGTCTCACAGCCGACCCCTGCCAGGTGCCAGTGAACGACCTGTAGCGCTGCCGGACCCGCCGATGCCGGCGTCCGGGATGGAATAGGGGACGATGCCGCACGACCATCCCGACCATGGCGGCCTGAGTTGCGCGCATAGCAGCCACTTCACTGCGGATGGGCAGATCCCCATTCCGGTGCCGCCGGCGTTTAACGCCGACCTCTGGCGTGGGCGCACGATCGTGATGGCGGGCGGCGGCTCGGGTGGCCATATCTTCCCGGGACTTGCCCTGCTGGAACTCTGGCAGGAGGCCCTCGATCCCCCACCGCAAGTCCACTGGATCGGTTCCCCCCGCCGGATGGAAGCGACACTGATCCCGGAGCGGGGGATTCCCTTTCATCCGCTGGAGATCACCTACTTTCGCCGGTCGCTGGCACCTGCTGCCTGGAAACAGAATCTGAGTGTGCTGATGCGACTCTCCAGTGGCCGCACCTTTAGGGAGGCGGAAGCCATTCTGAAGCAGGTCGATGCCGATTTGGTCATCAGTCTCGGGAGCTTCGTCGGCGGACCCGTGGTCATCGCGGCCCACCATGCCGGCATCCCCACGGTCCTCATGGCCATGGATACGGTCATCGGACGAGGGCACAAGTGGAGCGCTCCGGTGGCCGATGCGATCTGTGTCAGCACCGAAGAGGGGCAGGAGCAACTCCGACGGTATCGCGATCGGGTCTTCCTCACCGGGACTCCGGTCCGCCCTTCCGTGTTCCAGGGCGATCCCACCGCTGCGCGGTTCGAGTTTGGCATTAAGAACAATGGCAAGCGGACACTGCTGGTGTTGGGGGGATCGCAGGGTGCCCGAGCCCTGAATGAACACATTCCAGCCCTCTGGCAGGCCCTGAATGGACCTGCGGGACCAGGGCTCAACATCCTGCATCAGACAGGAGAGCAAGGAGCGGAAAGTGTTGTGCCGCCCGCTGATTCTGCGGGCTCCTATGTTGCGCGACCATTCATAGGGAACATGGGGAATGCCTACGCCCTGGCCGATGTCGTCCTCTCCCGGGCTGGGGCCAACACGCTGGCCGAGCAGGCAGCCCTCGGCAAACCTGCGATTTTGGTGCCGTTCGCAGCTGCGGCAGAGGGACATCAACTGCACAACGCGCAGTCGCTGGCGAAACAGGGACTTGCGATCTGCCTGCCCGAAGATCAGCTGAGTCTTGACTTGCTGGTCACACAGATCTCCCGACTCATCACCGATGAAAAGCAACTGTCGACCATGAGGATGATCGCGATGGCGGAAGCGAAGCCCCGGGCGGCCGGGGATGTCGCGCTGGTTTGTGAAGGAGTTCTGGCGCGGCACGGACGCATCCTGCCGGTCGCGGCCGCCAGCTAGCGGGGGCCGAGGCCGCCTGCGACACCACCTGTTACCAGTTGCACATAGGTTGCTTTGAGTTGAGTCACCATCTTGGTCAGCTGCGTCTCCACTTCCGGCGATTTGATGTCGCGCCGGACTTCGTTGATGAGCAGCTCGATGACCTGGATCCCCCGCTGTGCCTCATCCAGCTTTTGCACAGTCAGACCGGTTTGTGGATGCGGGTGCAGTCCCATGAAAATCAGCGTGCGGGTGAACATCTCTTCGATCATGAAGAGCAGCCCATTGGAAATTGACAATGGGTCCGGATTCAGCCCGCTGGGCATCTCGGTACCGGCCTCATCCTCAGCAGGCTCCGCGATGGCCTCAGGTTCCGGCATTGCAGGAGCGCCAATGTCCACTTTAATGGTCCGGGCTTCCCGGGGCTCCTCAGCAGGAGCCGGTGTTGCTGCTACCGGAGGTGGGGGAGCTTCGGGTACGGCCGCGGGCTCCTCGGTTTCCAGGAAGCGTTTGTCGATGACCTGAAACTTCCGCCCTTTCGCTTCTTCTTCCTCAGGATGTCCGAAGCGATCTTCGCCAATGGTGGCCACGGTGGGCTCCTCTCCGTCAGTCTTAGTCCAGCAGCATTGTAGTGAACCAGGGAAGAACGGCAACGCCCCCGGCAGCGGGGGTGGCAGATTCCAGCCAATTCTGAGGAAACTGGAGCGTCAGGCGACTTCCACGCGGAGGAGGCGGGCCTCGGTGGCCGGACGCCGTCGCATGGAGAGGAGCGAGGCGATATCCAGCGTCGCCAGCGCATCGACCAGCTCCGGATAGAACTGCTTGCCCCGTTCCCCTTCGATGATTTGGGCGATCATCCCGGCCTCGAAGCCGCGTCGATGGGGACGGTCTGACGCCATCCCGACCAGGGAGTCTGCCAGGCAGAGCATATTGGCGAGCCGGGGGACTTCATAGCCCCGTAGTCCCCGGGGATACCCGCCGCCGTCATAGCGCTCATGATGCGCGCCGACAATGTCCGCAGTAGGGACCGGGGCGGGGTTGTTCGCGAGCATTTGCAGCGACAGATTGACATGGCTCCGGACCTGCTGTTGTTCCTGCGGCGTCAGTTGCTCTGGCTTCCACACTAGGGCATCCGGCAACGCCAGCATCCCCAGGTCGGCATAAAGACAGGCCCATTGCAGCCGCTCAATCTCGGCTGGCGACTCCTCCAGGGCGGTCGCGATGGCGCTGGCGATGGCGACGACAGCTTTCGTCCGGCCAGCGGTGTAAGTCGAGCGCTCATCGATCGCGCTGACGATCGCCAGCGCGGCATCGAAAAGGTGGCTGTTTTGCGGTTCCGGGGTCGGCATCTACAGGGTCCTTCACTGACAGGATCGGTGGGGCGTCGATGCACTAGGCGATCAGCGGCAGATGTTGTGGGCGACGCTCAGCAGCGGTGATGAAGCGGGCAATCGCCAACTGCGCTTCCCGATCCGGATCGATGAACTGAATCCCCAGACCGTGCAGATCGGGCTGACGGGAGTCGATGCGTACCACTTCGCCCTCCAGTGTCCAGACATGCCGGGGCGCTAACTGGAGATCAATCTGCACTGGGGTCCCGAGGGGAAGCGGAACTGGGGTCTGAAGGTAACAGCCGGTCGTGGAAAGATTGCGGGGTTCCCCCTGTGGCAACGGAAGGGTGATCGGGGCTGTTCCCTGAGGCTTCGCTGCGAGAGCCGCCTCGAAGTATCCCCGGAAGCGGTGCGCGCTTCGGCGCTGGACCCGTTCCAGCGGACGCAGGTCGCCCAGTTTCCACATGGGAGTGGAGCCACTGATCTCCTCAAGGAGGGTGGCGGGAAGCCGATAGAGTGCCTGCTCAGTGGCGATTTCCAGGGTGATCAGCGCGCCCGGAAAGCGCCGGACCGGCCCCTGGGACGACAGCGGCGCAAAAATGATGACATGCTCTTCATCGTTGGTGGAGGCAATCCTCGAAGGCCATGCCATGGCATCGACAGGGCAGCAAACGAGCGCTTTACGACCTGCCTCACAAATGGCAGGGAGATGACTGGCCCGGGGGAGAGGGGCAGGGGACATGCCGAAGGCCTCGCTGTGTGTCAGTTGTACGCGGAACAGAGGACCGCATCTACATATCGTTCTGAATGACTCTGAAGTGAACCAGATCAGTCAAAAATCCCTCCGAACTCCCACCTGACAGGTATCATCAAGCCAGCATCGCAGTTTGTTGCCTCGCAGGAGCCCCCATGAGTGACCTCGCCGCGAAAGTCAGCGACTTCCAGTCCCGTTTTGCCGCCGTCGAACAGGAAATCGCCAAAGTTATCGTCGGGCAGGAGCCGATCATTCACGGGACGCTGGTCACGATCCTCTGCGGTGGCCATGCGCTGCTGGAAGGGGTCCCGGGGCTGGGGAAGACGCTCCTCATCCGGACCCTCGCCCAGGTCCTGGACCTGGATTTCAACCGGGTGCAGTTCACCCCGGACCTCATGCCGACCGATATCGTCGGAACCACCGTCCTCATCGAAGGCGCAGCCGGCCGGGAGTTCCGCTTCCAGCAGGGACCGGTTTTCACGAACATCCTCCTCGCGGACGAGATCAACCGGGCCACCCCGAAAACCCAGTCAGCCCTCCTGGAGGCGATGCAGGAGCATGCGGTGACAGTGGCTGGGGAAACCTACCGGCTGAGCGAGCCGTTCTTCTGCCTCGCGACCCAAAACCCCATTGAGCATGAAGGGACCTACCCCCTGCCGGAAGCGCAGCTGGACCGGTTCCTCTTCAAGCTGTGGGTCCCGTTCCCGGACCGGGCAGAGCTGCATCAGATTCTTGAGCGGACCACCGGCGAAGAGCAAGTCATGCCGAAGAAGATTATGGGGCGACAGGAGATCGAGTCCATGAAGGCCCTCGCCCGGGAGGTCCCGATCGCGAGCCATGTCCGGGACTATGCGGTCCGGCTGGTGCTGGCGACTCATCCGGAGTCGGAGTTCTCAACGGCCAAGTCGCGGCAGTTTCTCCGCTTCGGGGCGAGTCCCCGGGGTGCTCAGACGCTGGTGCTCGCCGGCAAAGTGGAAGCATTGCTGGCGGGACGCACGCATGTGTCGTTCGATGACATCGCGAAACACGCGGTCAATGCGCTGCAGCATCGGGTCATCCTCAATTTTGAGGGCGAAGCGGAAGGAATTACCGCCGCCGAAGTGATTGGCGACATCCTGGAGCGGACCACCCGGGATGAAAAAGTCGCTGCGTTGCCCCTGCAGTAAGCGCTATCGCCGTTGGGCAGACGGCTAGTCGACAGTGGGCTCTGACAGCACTTTGCCCGTTTCAACGTACTGCTTCAGCTGTAGATGGAGGGCGACCCAGCCCTCAAAATCCTGCACGTATGCCTGGTTCCAGTCCGGCGTGTCGAGGAAGCCGGCGTTCTCAAAGTGCACGATGGTGTACCCCTCTTTGGGCTCAAGCTCCCAGTGCAGGAGCGTTGGAGCCGGCTCCGAGGAGTACCACCGCCACTTCAGCCGGACCGGTGCTTCCATTTCGAGGATTTCGGCCCCATCTTCATCCTCGGAATCGTCCGAGATGAAGCCGTAGACCCCCCCCGGCTCGATCCGGTCGACCTCCACCCGGTCGGGATAGCACCAGGTGGCGATCTGGATCGGTGTCACCAGGGCCTTCCAAATTTTCTCTGGTGAGCCGTCGATGGCCATGCTGAAACGGATGCTCCGTCCGGCAAGGGCAGCTTTATGCGCTTCAAGAGAGGTCATACCGCCACCGAAGCCTGCGCTTCGATCCAGCCGGCGAATTTCGTGGCCGCTTCCTCGAAGGGCATCGCATCGGTCGACGCGATGGTCTCGTTCCCGTGCCGGACCGTGATGCTCCCTCCCAGATCGATGGTGCCCTGATATGGAGGAATCGATTCGAGCCGTGCGATGCGCGCCCGGGCTTCGGCCAGGCATTCATCGACCGTGGCATTGGCTTTCGCCGCCAGATACTGGGCGGTCAGTGGCTCGCCGGTCAGACTGGCCACAAATTCGCCGAACGTCCGGCTGTTGCCAGCCTGCCAGTAGTGGCGTTGCAGGTCCGGGCCGATTTTCGGGTTATCCGTCAGATGGCCATCCCGCTTGAGGAAAAAGTGCCGGGTCTGCTGCACTGCCATCTCCGCGAGGACATAGCCGTGGTAGTACGCCGATGACTCACCAGCCAGGAGATGGGGGACTGCGAGGATCGGGCGGGGGCTGGCATCGATAAAGAGCAATCGCTGCTCAACCTCCCGCAGCGTTTGCATGATGAGCTCTGGGGTCAGCTGATCTTCAGGCAGCTCATACAGCGCTTTCTCGCCATAGCAGACCGCGAGCATCGCCCGGATGCCCCAGGCGGCGTACGGCTGGGTGTCCTGGATTGTTCGCTCCAGGAGTTCGAACGGCATCGGATCACCCTGCGCAGTCCGGGCGTAGCGGGTCCGCCAGTCAGCATCTCCCAGTAGGCTGTCGAGGAACATGCTCTGGGTTTCGGCCATGGCCACGGAGGTCGGCGCAAACTCCTGCGCAAAGCACGGAGAGGGCATATCGATGTTGGCGAAGTGCGCGGCGTGCCCCCCTTCATGGAACAGGGTCTCCGTTGCGCGGAGTCCAACCCCCACCATGCCGGGGATCGCATTCGCCGTGAACTGGATGCGAGCCGGACGCCAGTTGCCGCTTTCCCGCCAGGCCGGGACCGGCCCGTGCATGAAGCCGTTTTCGTACTTCCCCTTCCGGTTAACCAGATCCAGCACGAGGGTCGCATTCCGGTACTGGATCCCCATTGCGGCAAAGCTGCGACCCCAGCGCTCCAAGGACTGTGCGAAGGGGAAGTAGGGGTCCAACTCCCGGTTGAGGTCGCCGGACATCAGATAGCGGATGTTCCAGCCGGTGACCTGATTGGCACCATGTGTCGCGACCAGACCCTCCACCGCTGACTGAGCAGCGTCTCGGGTTTTTGCTTCCAGCTCATCCAGCCAGGTGAAGATCTCAGCTTTCGAAAGGCCTTCGGTCCGACGTACTTTCCAATCGTAGTAGTCTTCCCCGCCGAGCATCCGGCCCAGGCGGTTCCGCATCTTCAGGACCTCTATGAACCCATTGTCCAGGACATGGGGTTCGATACTGGCCAGCCCTTCCCATGCCGCTTTGCGCACGACCGGGTCAGGATCCGTCGATGCCAGTGCTGCGAGCTTCACGGAACTGGCCGGGATGAACGTGCCATGGAGGGTGTATCCCAGGGACATACTGCCCCGGGCATTCGCGAGGCGCCCTTCGGCTTCGGTGATCTCGGCAGCCAGTTGACGGGCTGCAGGATCACCGATGGCATGCGCCTGAAAGGTCCGGACCCAGCCTTCCAGCACCAGTCGATCATCAGGTGCGATGGCCGTCGAGGAGGCATGCACTGCGCTGAGCCAGCGTTCCGCTTCCTGCAGCTGCTCCGGATCCTGGAGCCACTCATTGAGCACGATCTCTTTGGCTGACAAGTCAGCCCGGGCCGCTTCGGCATCTTCCTGCAGGCCCATATAGGCCGTCCAGAAGGCATCTTCCTTGGCGGTGTGGAGACTTTCGAAGGTGCGGTTCAGGTCCGCGAGATAGGCGGAGAGGCCTGTCAGGTCAGGAGTGGTCATAGCTGCAAGGATACTCAAAAGCTTCGGAATCGCTGCAAATCAGGCGTCAATGGTTTCTCCAGAGCCAGCTAGCTTGTCTGCCAGATTGATGCCCAGGCTCGCCAGCTGATCCTACCCATAGGCCAAATCCCGTCCCACTGAAGGACGTGCGAAAAGGCTTACTTGTGCTCAAGGACCAGGATCGCCAGCGCGTACTGCCTTCGGCGGAGCGTCGACATCGTGGCTACCCCTGCAGTACTGGCTCACTCAGGCGTGACTCGAAAGCTCCGCAGACGATGGTGTCATCGGCGATGGGCACCGCCTCGTACTTTTCCTCGCCTAGCTTTCGCATACGGGCCCAGGGGAAGTCCGTCTCATGCTCGAAAAAGAGGAGATACCCCTCGTCGTACCACCGCTTGAGATGCTCCCGCTTCACTTCCAGCGTCTCGACGGGATACAGGTCGTACGCCATGATCCAGGGGAGTCCCATATGGGCAGCCGTGGGAATGATGTCGCCCAGGTAGACGATCGGAGTGCCCAGAAAATTCGCCTCGACAATCATGTGTCCACGGGCGTGACCACCTGTGTCGAAGCCCCGGATCTGAGGGATGTCCGGAATGATCTGTCCATCTTCCACTATGCTCAGCCGTCCCCGCTCCTCGACAGGGACCCAGTTCCAGCCGAGGTAGCTGGCCTTGTTTCGTTCATGGGCATTGCGGGCTTCCTCGTAGTTAATGCGGTGGACGTAGTACTGGGCATTGGGAAAGGTCGGGACTGGCTCACCAGCGTTGTTGAGGACTGTGCTTCCCCCGGCATGGTCGAAGTGGAGATGCGTGAGGATGACATCGGTGATGTCATCGACGGTGAGGCCGTACCGCCCAAGGTCGGCAGGCAGGGTTGGCGGCTGCATCACTTTGTAAATGGTCCGGAACTTTTCCGAATCCTTGGTCCCGATGCCGTCATCTACCAGGATGTTGCGATCCGCAGTTCGGATCAGCAGGCAGTTCAGCCCGAGATGGATCCGGTTCTGGTCATCTGGCGGTTTGCGCTGCGACCAGAGATTGCGTGGCACGACGCCGAACATCGCTCCCCCATCCAGGGCGTACTCGCCATCACTGACATGCTGGTACCAGACGGCTCCTGGAGCCGGGCGTGTGGTGGTCATGTGGTTGATTATAAAAGTGCCAGTGACCCATGGGGTGAGGAGTCTCGGCTATCCTTGCGCCTGACTATGGCACCGAAGACGCCCCTTCAACATCAGATCAACCAGCGCCTACAGGCCGTCCAGAGCGCGGCGCAGCCATCCCTGCCATCGCGGGCACCAAATCCTGATAAATGGGACCTCTCCCTTTTTGATGACCAGTCTTTCACCGTGCAAGGCGCGCTGGATGCCCGGGAAGCCCTGCGCCGGTTACTGGCCAACGCGCCGAACTGGGTGCGGGTCGCAGTGGCGATGCGACTCCTGGTCACGACCTGGCTCCGCTGGCATCCCAAAATCCCCAAGGAGGCCTTCGGGCAGTTTGAACTTCGCCCGGGTGGGCGCATCCAGGATTTTGAGATTTCGACCGTCTGTGGGCCGACCCGGGTTGTGGCGTTCGTACAGGATCGCCACATCTACGTCCAGTTCGAACTCACCGCACGCTACATCGGTGAGCAGACGCAGGTACGGCTGGAAACGCATACGGCGTCCAAGACCCGAACGGGCGCGACCCATCTCAACCTGGTGAAGGGGCTTCATCAGCGAGTGGTTAAAGCGCTCCTGCCGGGATTGAGTATCGTGGATAAGAACTTCCCCGCGACGCTCCCGGACTATCAACGCCCCGGATTCCGCCAGAAAAGCCGCAAGAAGCTCAAAGCACAGGGACTGCTGCCTGAGCAGATCATGGAGAAGGTAGAAGAACTGAAGAAGGAGTCGGCTGTTCCGCTGGTGGAAATTCCCAAGAAGCCTGGCCCCCTGAGCAAGCTCTTCGGCAAGCGCTGATAACGACCTGCCCGTATAAAGCAAAAAGGGGCGACGTCTTGATGGACGTCGCCCTCCTGTTCTGGGTACAGCCAGCCCTTAGGGGCAGCCGCTGATCCGAACGTTGTCAAAGCTCCAGCCGGTGTACGGCTCAGCCCCGAACGTCTGTGTCGAAGTGTCGACCATCTGGAAGCGGAGCCGGACATTGGGCTGCCCAACGTAGGCATTGAGGCTCACCGCGACGTTCGACTCGTTCAGCGTGCCTGAGGTGGCACCAGTGCGTACGGTGTCGTAGATCTGGGTCCAGGAAGAGCCCCCGTTGGTAGAGACGTGAATCCGGTAGCGGCAGGTCACCAGCCGCCCGGTCTTCGAGGAGTTGAAGACTACGTTCGCCCGGGAGAGTCCAACCAGCGAGAAGCTGGGACTGACCACGTTGTTGTCGAGGTTCGGGCCATAGTCGTTCCTGCGGAAGTCACAGGCTTCACCTGCGTCGGGACCCGTGGTCCACATGTTGCCCGACATCCCGTTGCCCATACCGACACACCACTGGAAGGCTGACCAGCCCAGGCCATCGTTGTTCGGGAGTGCCGGGGCGAACAGCTGACCAGGAGTCCAGCCGTCACCTGACCCGTCAAAGGTGTACTGCACGACCTGGTCAGGGCAGATGACACCCACGAGGGGACCTGGGAAGGCGGTGCCGTTGGTGGTGGCATGGAGTGAGTCGTTGGCGTAGACCGTGATATTCACGCTGCTGACGGGAGTGTTGGTGTACGCGGGCGTACGCATATTGGTGAAGTTGGAGTAGGTCAGGTTGGAGGCTGCTCCGGAACTGGGAACTGATCGCACGGTGAAGGAAATGGCGTTCCCCTCGGGGTCAGAGACCGTCGCCCCGTTCTGCAGCACCCGGAAGCTGGATCCGGAGGCGATAGGGGTGAGTTCGAGTGCAGGAGCACCGATCACCACGGGCGGGCGATTGCCACCCAGGGTGTACTGGCCAGGGGAGGTGTAAATCGGGACATGTGGAGAGATGTTGTCGGTGTACTCCACATAGACCGATCGGGGTGCCAGGGGGCTCGCGCTCGTGTTGTTGATCAGCACGGGCGAGGTGTACACCTGTCCGGCGGCAGTCACCGGGACCAGCCCGCTTTCACCAGGATCATTGAAGTCCAGGTCGCCGTTCCAGTCGATCTTGATCTGGACGGGGTCACCATCCGGGTCATCGTAGGTCGCGACCGTCAGGCTCAGCGTCTCCGCTGACTGGACCGTAGAAGGCATAGAGAAAGTGAGGGTCGCCTGCTGATTGGTCGGAACGATCTGGTAGGGAACACTGACCAGGACACCCTGTGGGTGAAGAGCATCCTTCACGCGGACACCGGCGGTGTAGGAGCCGATGACGTCCGGCGCTGAGTTCGGCAGCGTGGCCAGCCCTCGGGTCAGTTCAATCCAGGGGAAGTCCGGCAGGAAGTTCTGCGGATCGCCATCCCAGTCCCAATCGATGTCGTAGCGGACGGCGTCATTTTCCACATCCGACTCATTGGTGATGTTGAGGCGAATGATGGTGCTCACGACTGCGGTGGGGGAGACGAACTCGACATCAGCGGTCGGGTTGCTGTTCCCGCCGATTTCCACTGGCAGATCAATGATCTGATCTGGATGGAAGCCGTCCGTAAACCACACCTGAACAGTCGCCATGATCGGGTCAGCGCTGATCCTGTTGTACAGACGGGGGCTCTCTCCAAGCGGGATGGGCAGGGGATCGCCAGGGGACACCACGACAGGTGTGACATCTGTGAAGAACGTTCCGTCGAAGTCGTAGTCCACCTGGAAGGTCGAAGGATCGTTTTCGCCATCCGAGTAGGTATTGACCTGGACTTCCGTTGTGCCACCAGAGGCGACCTGGTTGCTGCCACCGACAAACGAGACCGTCGTCTGTGGGGTGGCATTAGGCGTAGTGACCAGCACACGGAAGGACTGATAGGTGACGGGGGCAGGAATCAGACCAGAAGCCAACGGCTGCAGGGCATCATCCACCGCGAAGTAATAGCTGGAGCGCTCCGGGTCGCTGGCGGAGACATCCTCCACCCGGACCATGCCGGTGTAGAACCCGTTGGCGAGGCTGGTGCCGCCGGGCTTCGTGATGGTCTTCGAAAAGAAGAGCTCATCGCCGGCCATCCCGGAATCCGGAGCAGCGTCGCCACCGAAAGCAGAGTCATCGTCCACCAGGTCAGCGCCGTCAAAGGCCACCGGCGCGGGAATGACGCTGGGGATATCGACCGTCAGGCTCGGTGCGCCTGAGCCATTCTGCTGGACGAAGTTGACGTTCGGGTCGATCGCAAGATCGGCAACGGTCGTCTCGATGGCCCGGGCATCGAAGTCCCGTACATGGAAGTTCAGCACCGAGAACGAGAGGTTCTCCGGGTCAAAACCGCCCGACTCACCAGCAAATCGGACCAGCTCGCAGTCCAGCGCGCCATAGGGCATCCGGTACGCGAAACGGGTCTGATCGCCATCAGCAGCAGGGAGGCGATTCGACCGTCGCACGACGCCAGTCGTGCCACCGCGGGGGTCGATGTAGTTCGCTGTCAGCGCAGCGTCGAAGGAGAAGGAGCCGGCGGTCTGCAGGTTCGCCAGGTTGATGCGGACCGTTGAGGTTGCTGACTGGCCCTGATGCAGCATGCCAAAGCCGGTCCAGCCAGTGCGATCGGCTCCCATGTTGCTCCGCTGCCAGCCCCCTTCGGTGGGGGCATAGTTGCCCTGGCCGAACGTGCCAGCGACACCGGGGATGCCGTCACGATTGCCCAGTCCGGAATTGGCAGCTTCATCAACCACCAGCCGGTAGGGAAACGTGTTCGCGATGGCAGAGGAGCCGAGCTTAAGGAGCCCTTTCGGCGTGAAGTACCCGTGTGGATTGGCTACCAGGGTCGTTTCCGCAATCACAGATTCGGAGCCCGCAAAGAAGGTGTTTCCGGTTGCAGTCGTGACATCACCGAGGAACAGGACCCGCATGATCGCGCCGAGGTCCGCGCGGTTGGCGGCGGTTGGGGGGGCATCAAGATTGGTCGGGGCTGGAATGGGGTGAGTGACGCGGTACGTCAGGTCGAGGGTCGTAGGCGTCCGGTTGACTGAGACCACCTCGAAGTGCTGCGGCTTCATGAAACTCGCCAGCGGCAATTCGTAGGTGTTGTCAGAGGCTGCACCCGACCGTGCGAGACTGCTGGTGGCGGTCAGCGACCCGAGGTCCACATTGACCGAGTAGATCGCCAGAGCGCTCTGAGCTTCATCGCCCTGGATGATCACTGGTCCCGGGACAGCTCCGGAAACGGACTGACCCAGACCGGAACCCCCTGAAAGTGTGGGACTCAAAAGCTGGGTCCCCTGTCCATTACACCCTACCAGGGCCATAGCAAGAGCCCACAGGGCGCCGCGATAGGCGGTGCGCATGCGTCGATTCCTCCGTCGTCGTGCGAACGAGTCAGTCCGGACAGTGCCGGCAAAGCGGACCCCCAGGCCCCGGATCGCGGTCGCCTGGTGTTGAGCGGTTGGGAACGGCAGGCGCAACAATCCACATCGTCCCTGGGTTTAGGCAGTCCAGGGGTGGACGAGGGCAAGCCGCCTGAGAGTTTGGAGACGCTCCAAGCAGCTTTGCATAGCAGTCGACAGTGGTTTTACCCCGTTCGCGGGGTTACTGCTACGGGTCTGGACCCAATGGATATCTGCCAGAGGCTACATAACACGCAAACGGGAGCCCTGATGGGCTCCCGTGAGTAGCTGAGTTGGGATTGCGAGGTGCTAAGGGCAGGCGGTGATCCGCACCGTGTCGATGCTCCAGCCAGCATAGGGACTCATGCCCCAGGTATCGGCGCTGGTGTCCTGTAACTGGAAGCGGACTCGGACATTGGCAGCGCCGGTGAAATTGTTCAGCGACACCACCATGTTGGAGTTGTTCTGTTTCGAGGAACTGCTTTTGGTGTAGTCGTACACCTGATGCCAGTTGGTGCCGTTGTCAGTGCTGACGTAGATCCGGTAGTGGCAGGTCGTTCCCCCCCGTCCGGACATCGACGAGTTGAAGACCAGGTTGGCCTTCGAAGCCGCCGCCAGACTGAAGCTGGGAGAGACCAGATTGTTGTTGACGTTTCCGCCGTAGTCATCGGGATGGTTGTTGCAGGGACCTGCCGAATCCGGGCCGGTCGTCCAGATGTTGCCGCTCAGGCCCTGCCCACTGGCAGGACACCAGGTCCAGGCCGACCAGTTCGTATTGTCGGTGTTTGGCAGGCCGCCAAACCCCGGCAGCCATCCCTGATTGGAGGCGTCGAAGTTCCAAGTCTCCACATAGACGCCACAGAGCTGCGCGGAGAGTGCTGGCCAGGCCGTACCACTCGTGCTGCCATGCAACGGGTCGTTGGCGTAGACCGTAAAGGTGATCGTAGACACGCTGGGATTCGTGTAGACACTGCTGGTCCGGGGAAAAGCCGTGAACGAGGTGTTCGACGCCGAGCCGGAGTTCGGCACTGCCCGCAGGGTAAACGTGATGGGGTCGCCTTCCGGATCAGTGACCGTCCCGGTGTTCTGGAGCACCTTGAAGGCTGCCGGAGTCGCCAGTGGGCTTTCTTCCAGTGACAGGGCTCCGGAAACGATCGGCTTGCGATTACCACCAAGGATGTACTCGCCCGCCTCGGCGTACTGCCAGGGGTGCGGGGCGACATTGTCGGTGTACCGCACGGTGATCATACGGGGCGCCAGCGGTGAAGCGCTGGTAGTGTTCTTCAGGACCGGGGAGGTGTAAATGGTCCCGGCACTGTCCATCGTTGGGAGGCCGGACTCCCCCTCGTCATCAAAGTCGCCATCGCCGTTCCAGTCGATCTCCACGGTGATGGGATCGCCATCGGGATCCTGCAGCGACAGGCACGTGACAGTCGTCGTGGTCGCGGACTCGACCGTACCCGGGGTACTGAAGGTCGCCACCGGCAACGTGTTCGGCGGCACCGAGCGGTACGGGATGGCAATGATGACGCCGTTCGGATGCAGCGGATCGATGATCCGGACCCCCACGAGCCAGTTGCCGGGGGTGCCGATAGCCGGACGTCCCTGCATCGCCTGGTTCATAGTTACCCGGTCGTATCCTGGATCGGGCTGGAAGCCCCCTTCGGTCCCATCCCACTCCCAGTCGATTGAGATCAGGATCGGGTTGTTCTCAGGGTCAGACACGTTGGACAGAATCAGCTCCATGAGCGACCCAACTTCGTACTCCTGGTACGGGAGCATCGCATCACCGGTGGGAGGCTGATTACCGCTGATGACATACGGCAGGTAAATCGTGCGAGGAGCGCTGTTGTTGTCGGTGTAGCGGATCTGCGCAACACGGTTCACGCTGGTGACAGAAGCATTGTTCGCCAGCATCCCAGAACTCTGGAGGGCGACAGGGAATGATGAACCGCCGGTAATAGTTTGCGGAGCGAACTCCGGGAAGAAGCCGTCTGTGACGTCATAGTCGATGGTGAAAGACCCCGGCTCGGTCTCCGGATCGTTGTACGACAGGACCTGCGCCTGGAGAGAACCACCGGAAATGACGTTGGTTACGCCACCCGCAAACATCGCGGTCGCGGTCGGTGCGCCGTTGGGATTGGCGACCAGGAAGGAGATTTTTTGGTAGGTGCGGACACGGGGGCGAACTGCTTCCGCCAGCGGCACCAGATTCTTGTCAACGGGAGTGGTGTAAGAGCTGCGATTGCTGTCGAAGTCTTCAGGATCGACCAGTCGCAACATGCCCCAGTAGGTCCCCGGGACCTGGCCGGACCCCGCGGGCTTGGTCAGCGTCTTCTGAAAAAAGAGGGCATCCCCAGGCATGCCGGTATCGATCGTGGGATCGCCGCCGAACGCCGTGTCGTCGGCCTTCATATCAGCGCTGTCGAACGCGACCGGCTCGCTGAGGATCTCCGGGACATCAATCCAGATGGCCGGGAAGCCGCTGCCCCCGATCTGGTTCATAGCGAGGTTCGGCTCGTTCATCAGTTCGCTCAGAGTCGTTTCACCGGCAAAGGCGTCCCAGTCGCGGACATGGAACTGCATGGTGGTGGAGGTCGCCAGATCCGGACGCCAGCCGCCACTCTCGCCATGGACCATCACCGCTTCCAGGTCCAGGGCGCCGTAGGGCATCCGGTACGCGAAAGCGACCGGATCACCATCTGCTTTTGGCAGCCGGTTACCACGGCGCTGGCTCCCCGTGTTGCCGCCGCGCGGGTCGAGATACTTTGCCAGCAAGACGGCATCGAAAGTGAACTGCTCACCTGCGGCGAGATCCGTGCGATGGAGACGCAGATTCAGCAGCGCCGCCTGTCCCTGATGCAGGAGACCGTAGCCCGTCCAGCCGTTGTTTGCCGGCCCGATGTTGTGTCGCTGCCAGCCCCCCAGTGCGGGGTCATAGTTGCCCTGGCCAAACGCACCAGCGATGCCGGCAACGCCATCACGATTCCCGGTGCCATCGTTGGCCGCTTCATCCACCACCAACAGGTAGGGGAAGGTGTTCGCCTTGAAGCTCGGCGGGAGCTGGACCAGGCCCGCAGGCTTGAAGAACCCGTGCGCATTGGCAATAACCGCCGTATTCGCGATCACCGGGTCGTCGTTGGCAAAAAATGTATTGCCGTCGGTCGCCTGGACATCGTGGAGTAGTAGGAGTCGGAGGGCTGCTCCCAGGTCCGCCCGGTTCCGGGAACTGGTCGGTCCATCCAGGTTGGTGGGCGCTGGAATCGGGTGGGTAACCCGAATCTTCAGATCGACCGTCGTGGGGGTGACATCGACTGATTCCACTTTGATGGTGTCACTGGTCGTGAAGTCTTCAATGGAGAGCTCATACAGATTGTCCGAAGCCTCCCCCTGGCGCGAGAGGGTCACTTCAGCTGTCCCCTGCGCCGCATCGACAGCAAAAGTGAAGAGCCCCAGCGGTGAAGTGGTGCTGGCACCAGTAATCACCCGAGTCCCGATCGTTCCTCCTGTCGGCAGGGGGGCGGATGCCGGACCACCAGGGGTGAGGGGTCCTGACCCCCGGGAGCATCCGTAAATCGACAGGACGATGAGCCCGATTCCGGCCCAGGTGACCTTGCGCATGAGAGTCCGTTCCTCCCGCTGAAGCAGGCTGTCCATGAGGGGACAGTCCGAGGTCCCACACGGAGTGTGGTATCAGCGTTAAGGTCCGTTGCATGTCGCTAAACATGACCAGACCTGATGCGCTCCCGCTAACAGGCCTTTCAGGAACTGGCCGGTATAATCCTTATGTAATCCGCCCAAAGGAGTCCCGCCAGATGGAACTGCGCGAGCCATACGAGTCGCTCATCGTCCCGCCCAGCCGGTTTGTGCAGGATTTGCACTTCCCGACTCCGGAGAAAATCCGCATCTACGACACCACGCTCCGTGACGGGGAACAGACCCCCGGCGTGGCGTTTACCCCGGAGCAAAAGTACGAACTGGCGGTCGCACTCTCTGATGTCGGGGTCCACATGATTGACCTCGGCTTTCCCGCAGTCTCCCGGGAAGAGCAGGAGGGGCTCAAGCGGCTCCTCGCGGGCAAGCGGGCGGGCGAGTTGCGCTCAGACTTCGAACTGATCGTAATGTGCCGCTCCAATCAGGGGGACATTGACAAGACCCTGGAAGCCATCGCCGAAGCGGGGGGCTCGCCGAAAGACGTCACCTTCTTCATCTTCACTGCAGGATCGGACCTGCACGTGAAGTACAAGCTCGGCAAGACACTCCTCCGTCGCGAAGGACGCGACGAGTCGGAATGGCTCGATCTCCCGGTACAGTGGTACCGCGATGCGAACAAGAAGATGTTCGTCGAACTGATCCGATACGCCAAATCGAAGGGTGTTGAGACCATCGAAGTCGGGAACGCCGAGGATGGCTCCCGGGCGGACCTGGACTACATCATCGAGATGGGGCACGAGACCCTCGCCGCTGGCGGGACCCGCCTCTCGTTCCCGGATACCGTGGGAACGTTCACGCCACAGGCGGCGTCCTGGTACTTCTCCCGCCTAGTGGCCGCTTTCCCGGGTATCGACCAGGTGATCCACTTCCACAACGATTTTGATCTCGGCACGATCAATACGATCACCGCCATGAGTGTCGGGGCCAACATCCCGACCGTCACCGTGAACGGCATCGGTGAGCGGGCGGGCAATGCCCCCATGCACAGCGTGTTGGGCGCGCTTTATTACCTCTATGGCATCGAGATTCCCAACTTCCGTTATGACAAGCTGCTGAGCCTCTCCCGGCTGGTGCAGGACCTCAGCGGCCTGCCGATTCAGCCTCACGAGCCAATTGTCGGCGGCAATGTCTACGCCCATGAAAGCGGCATCCATACAGCCGGTCTGGCTATCGACCGACGGATGTACCAGGTGATCGATCCCACTTTTTTTGGCGGGGAGATGACCTTTGTCTATGGTAAGCACACCGGGACGGCGGCTGTGGAGTACGCCTTCCGCAAGTACGCTACGGAACTGGCAGCCGCTGGCATCACACCCGATACCGCACTCATTCAGCAGGTGACCAGCGAGGTCAAGCGGCTCCGGGAAGAACGGCAAGCCAAGGACAGTACCCGGGAGATCATCGAGCGGTACTACGCGGATCAGGCACGGGTCGGAATCAGCGAGCGGGAAGTCATCGAACTGACAAAAGCGCTCGCAGCGCTGCCAGTCGCCGAGTAAGCCGGGACCGGTGGTACACTACCGGTCACAACTTCATCTGGTGCGAGTGGCAGCCGGTCCTTCGGGGCCGGCTGTAGCTCATTTTTTTGATGCCTGCACTGGAGCAAACAAATGGGCACCCGTTGGGGTGCCCAAAGTAGTGATGACCGACTCGAAGTACGTTCTAATGCGCGACCAGTACGGCGGTGCCAGCCTGCGCCAGAATCTTGTTGGTTGTAGAGCCCCAGAAGAATTCCCGCAGACCCCGGTTGCCGAAGGCTCCCATCGCGAGGATGTCAGACTCGGTCGACTCGATGGCTTCCATGATCGCCTTCGCCGGATCCCCAGACTTAATCAGCACATCGACCTCGATATCGTGCGCCTGCAGGTAGTCCTCGGCTTCCCGGGCGACCCCCTCGCTGGTGCGGCGTGCTTCCTGGACTGTCAGGATCGTGACCGGCCATTTGGTCCCTTCGATGAGCTGCCGAAGTGATCGCATGGCCCGCACCGACTGCTGGGAACCGTCGTACGCCAGGAGGCAATGATCGATGGGGCGATGCTCCCGGGGGGCCAGCATGATAGGAACCGCTGAGGTACTGGCCAGCATTTCGCCGGTGTAGCCCAGGGTTTCTTCTTTGATGTCAGAGTTCCCCTTGCGGCCGACCAGTACGAGGTCATGGCTGCGGGCTTCTTTCAGCAGGACCTGATCCGGAAATCCGATGCGGAGCAGGGGATCGAATCCGACACCGGCCGCTTCCGCGACCGCACCTGCCTCGTCAAGGAGGATCTTGCCCTTTGAACGCAATTCTTCCTGCGCGGCGGAGTAGTCCTCGTAGGACACCACCTCCATGGGGATGAAGGTCGGGCCGGGCATCGCCACGCGCGGTCCGGAGAGGATGCCCTGATCGATGACATAGAGCCCCGAAATCCGGGCCTGATGGGCCTGAGCAATCTCGATGGCGTACTGACGAGCCGAAAGGCTGTACGACGACCCATCAATGCCCAGCAGAATGCGACGCAGCATGCGCACCTCCGTTGTGTCCGCGTGGTACCAGACTCATGGTAGCAGAGCCCCGACCAGGGCATGTGAGGAACCACACAATGGAATCCCGGGAGCCACCTCGCGTGTCAGGGGACCAGACGGTCCAGAAACGTGTTGGTCATCTGGTCGTTATGGCTGATCCAGACATTGTGATTGCCCCCCTCAATGGTGGTCGTCGGGACCTCCGGGTGTGCCTCCCATAACTGCGTGACATACCGGTACGGGGCGGACTGATCCCGGGTGCCATGCCACCACTCCAGCTCGGCAGTCCCCGCACTCGCCAGCAAATCCCGGACATCCACCCCCAGGATCAGATTGTGCAGCGACCGCGACAGCGATTCCCAGGTGACCGCAAAGCCATCTTCCCAGCAGTCCCGGGGTAAGCCGTAGTTCTTATGGAACCAGCTGTACCCCAGCTTCCCCCGACTGATGCGGGCCGTGTTGAGCAGCGGACCGGCCCACCACGGACGGCGCACCGGCAATGCCGCGAATGGGTTCATCTGCAGGAAGGACGCATAGGCTTCTTCCTTGCTGGGGAAGTAGGGCAAGCCCATCCCCAGAATCTTGCTGACCAGTTCTGGATGACGACGTCGTAATTCCAGCGCCACAAAGTTCCCCATGGAATGCGCGACGATCGGGACCGGCCCGCCCTGTTCCCGGGCAAGGTGCATCAGTACGGGCGCGACCGCATCCGCCTGCTCTTCCAGGGAGTAGCTGCCAGTGACAGGTTTGGGGGAGCGTCCATGTCCAAGGAGGTCCAGCGTGACGCACTGAAGGTGGTCCTGGAGCGCTCCGAGACGGCAGGTCCAGTAGCTGGTGGACGCGCAGATTCCATGAACGAACAGCACGGAGGGAGCCTGGATCGGCCCCCGGACTTCCACATACAGCGGGGAGTCGATGAGAGTTGGCTGCGCCTGGCGAATGGAATAGGGTGCGGAGCCCACGGACATGCAATGTACCTGATTCCCCCCGTGACCGTAGTCCTGCTGCTAGACTCGCCGCCATGAGCGTGACGCCGCAACCGCCGAAGGGCACCCGTGATCTCCTCGCCCGGGAGGTCCGCAAACGCTACTGGGTCTTCGATGTCATTCAGGACCTTTTCGAGGCGTATGGCTTCGAGCCGCTGGAGACCCCAGCCTTCGAAAACATCGAAACGCTGCTGGCCAAGGGGGGCGGCGAAAACGAAAAGCTAATGTTCAAGATCCTCAAGCGGGGCGAGGGCGAAAAGAGCGGGGAAGCCGATCTGGCACTCCGTTTCGATCATACGGTCCCCCTGGCCCGGGTCGTCGCCTCGCATTTCAACGAGATCGCGTTCCCGTACAAGGTCTATCAGTTGGGGCCAGTCTGGCGTGCGGAGCGTCCGCAAAAGGGACGCTTTCGCGAATTCACCCAGTGCGACATCGACATCATCGGGGCCGAAGCCCCCTACGCGGAGTCAGAAGTCCTGGCGGTCTTTCACGACATCCTGCGGGATCTGCAACTCGCCGATGCTCGGATTGTCGTGAATCACCGGGGCCTCCTCAATGGGCTCCTGCTGGAAGCCGGGGTGCCGCGAGATGCCTGGACCGGTGCCATCATTGCTCTCGACAAGTGGGACAAGATCGGCGAGGCGGCGGTACGGGAGCAGTACCACCTGCAGGGCATTCCGGCGGAAGCGACCAGTCGTCTGTTCGAGCTTATTGAGGCATTTAACACTGCCTTTGCCGCCGCTGTGGCACAGGAAGAAGAGTTTCAGTTGAACTTCCAGCTCTCCTCAGCCGAGGGGCAGGCTGCGCTCGAAGAACTGGGACTCCTCTGGCATCTGCTGGCGGCTCAGCGACTGGAACTCGACATCTTCATCGCCGATGCGCGACTCGCTCGGGGACTTGATTACTACACCGGACCAGTCTTTGAGATACAGCTGATGGGTCCGGAGAAGTTGGGGAGCCTGGGTGGAGGCGGGCGCTATGACGGGCTCGTCGGGACCTTCATGAAGCAGGACCTCCCTGCTGTCGGGTTCAGCATCGGCTTCGACCGGCTGGTGGATGTCCTGGAGCAGCTGGACCTCTACCCGGAGAATGTCACCTGGGGTACCGAGGTCATGGTGACCACGTTCTCAGAAGAAACCGTGATGGACAACCTGAGCCTGGCGCAGGAGATACGGGACTCCGGGGCCTTGGTGGAAACCTATCCGAATCCCGGCAATCTGGGGCGTCAATTCAAGTACGCCGACAAGAAGGGGATCCGCTTCGTCATCGTGCAGGGTCCCGACGAGATTGCCGGCGACAGCGTGAAAGTAAAGGACCTGAACGAAGGCCAGGAAGCCTCCATCAAGTACGATGAACTCCTCGACTGGATAGCAGACAAGCTCAACCCGCCACCGCCCCAAAACGGGGGACGGATTCGTCGGCGCAAACCGGGACCCAATTCCCGGGGTTCCCGCATGGAAGAGTAGGGGAGGCTATTGCCCCCGGAACGAAGGAGTCTCTTTCGCCAGGAACGCATTGACACCCGCCTGGAAGTCCATGGTGCCTCCCATGCGGATTTGAGCGGCGAGTTCAGCATCGAGCGCGCTCGCGAAGTCGAGACTGCCGTGGTTGGCGACCAGCCGTCGAATCTCCGCATACGCTTTGGTCGGACCGTCGGCCAGCTGCTGCGCGAGTTTCCGGGCCTCTGCCTGGAGATTCTCCTGGGGCACCACTTTGCTGATGAGCCCCATGCCACAGGCATCGCCCGCTGAGAGCTTTGCTCCGGTCAGCAGGTAATACAGGGCGCGCTTGTCGCCAATGGCGCGTGGTAACAGCCAGGTGCCGCCCGAATCAATGGAGACTCCGACCTGCGTAAAGGCCTGATAGAAAGTGGCGTTGTCCGCGGCAAGGATGATGTCGGCCACCAGAGCGAAGTTGGCCCCTGCGCCGGCGGCATAGCCCTGAACAGCACAGACCACCGGGATCGGCAGGTCCCAGAGCGTTTTGATCGCCGTGTGGATGTCCCGTAAAGCCACTTCAAAGAACGCCTGTGGGTCGTTGTCGAATCCTGCCTGCATGGCCTTGAGGTCGCCGCCCCCGCAGAAGTGGTTCCCTGCAGCACAGATCAACAACGCTCGTGCTTCGGTCGACGCTGCCACACTGGAGATCGCGACTTTCAGATCGGCCCCCATCTGGTAGCCCATGACATTCATGCTGGCAGAGTCGTTGAGGGTCAGGGTCGCGAGCCTGTCGGTGATGTCGAGCTGCACAGTGGCAAGGGTGAGCGTAGTCATGGCGTCCTCTGAGAGCGTGCGAGAGTAGTCACGAACGGGATAGAGTAGCAGGGTGGCCGGGATCAAGGCCGGAAAACCACGTCATGGTGCCACTCAAGTGCTTCCCGGCTCGGGTAGTGGGAAGCCTGATCAGGCAGAAGGATTTGACGATCCGCCAGTCCGTAATAGGTCTTGCCATTCTGAAACTCGTCCTTTAGCCGTTCACTGACTACGAATCGATAGTCCGGAGTCACAGAAACATAGCCATCATCGAACAGTCTGTGGATGTCAGCTCGCAGTACCAACCCGTTTTGCGGGTGATTTGATGCAGGTCCGAGATAGGGCGTGATGTGAGCAGCATCCAGCACCGGAAGTGAATGCTCACCGGTTATCGCGCAGCGCCTATAGTGCTGAAGGAGTCTGGCGCGAAACACTCCCTGACCCTCGCGGACGATGCTGGCTGCTGTGGCAACCACACGATCATCCAGAGCGGGGATCACGAATTCATGACTCAAGTCGGGTGGCTTAACAGCTTGGATGAGTGCCATAAAGTCGAGAAGCTGTGCTCCGGGAGGCTCAGTGAGTGGATATCCTTTGTAGGCAACGATGTTGCGCTGCCATTGCTCGGCTTGATTCCAGCTCTTCCAGAGTTGTGGAGGTAGGAAAATGGCGTCACGAAGGAGAACAGAAACCACTGGCTTCCCAACATCCATGGAATTGCCGTTCTTGACCCGGTACCGGTGCAGGCGATCCCGAAAACTTTCGTAGGTAGCTGCTCCATTGCGAGTTGTAAAGAGGTCCCAGGTCAACTTCAGCGGCAAATGCACGGTCTCCGAGTAAAAGCCAAACCCTCCAATAGCGTGGTGTGGGCTCTTGAGCCGAAAGAAAAAGGGCTCGCCAACCTTTAGCGCCCTGAAACTCTCCTGACCAGGACGCCAGAAATTGACTTCTGGTACCAAGACAGGCTGATTACCTGAGGCAAAGGAAGAGAACCACTCGAAGTCAGTTTGAGCTACGACTCCTAACACAGTGGTGATGCTCCTGGGGCGGACGATGAATCAGACTGCTCGCAAGCCAGTCACAGTTGTCGGACAGGGGCTCACTGGCGGAGGTGGAGGGATTCGAACCCCCGGACCATTGCTGGTCAGCGGTTTTCAAGACCGCCGCTTTCAACCACTCAGCCACACCTCCGCGACTTGCTGGTCGGCCGGAGGAAGCAGTATACGGCCCACACCCGGACCCTCAACACCTATGCTGGCTGGGGTTCCTGCAGCTGACGAAACAACGCTTCCGCCGACGTCACCGGGGCCTGACACGCCTGCTCCCGGCAGACATGCGCTGTCGGCTTTCCCCCGACTGCCGGGCGCGCAACTACGAGCGGGAAGTGAGCCGCTAACTCGGGGGCTGCGTGGAGCAGCACCCGGTGCGGTAAGTAAAACGAGCGGGCAGTCATCAGCAATTCCTGCGTAGCAGGGTCATCCAGGGGACCACTCACCACAATCTCGACCGGCGATGCCTGCACAAACTGCCACGCCTGAAGCAGCCAGCCGAAAGCGCTGGGAGCCCGCAGGACATACTCCCCAGCGGCGTTAATCGCTCCCAGGGCCATAGCGCGCCATGCGGCTTCGCCGGTCATGGCCCAGAGTCGCGCACAGACATAGGCCGCGACCGAGTTCCCGCCAGGCGTGGCGTTGTCGAAAAGCTCTTTGGGACGTACCAGCAGGTCCGCAGCCCCCTCTTCCGTGAGGAAGAAACCGCCTGCGGGATCGGCGAAGTGGGTCGCCATGTATTGGGCCAGCGCAAACGCCTCGTTCAGGTATGACGGTGTGAGTGTCGCTTCGTAAAGCTCCATGAGGCCATACGCCAGCCAGGCATAGTCCTCCAGCGTCCCCGCCAGTCGACCATCTCCAGCCCGCCATCGACGCAACAATCGGCCATCCGGCTGACGCAGATGAATCAGCACGAATGCAGCGGCTCGTTCCGCTGCTGTGACATAGTGCGATTCCCCGAAAGCAATTCCCGCGCTGGCCAGACTGCCGATCATCAGGCCGTTCCAGGAGGTGAGGACCTTGTCGTCCAGATGCGGACGTTCCCGCTGCTCCCGGAACGCCCGTAAGCGTTCCTTCGCGCTTTTCACCGTCTTCAGCCAGCCAGCAGCATCCAGCTGGTGACCCGTGATGAACTTCTCCTGGAAGACGGGGGTATGCAGGATGTTCTTCCCCTCGAAGTTCCCCCGTTCTGAGACATCCCAATACTCCCGGAGCAACTCTGTGGGTAACTCTGTCCCAAGCGCTTCAGAGAACTCCGCGAGACTGAAGGTGTAGAACGCCCCCTCTTCTTTGTGGCCGCCCCCGGTGATGCCCGGTGGCAGGCTGTCGGCATCCTCCGCTGAGTAAAACGGACCTTCGGGATGCGTCATGTCCCGCAGCACATAGTCCAGGGTCTCGCAGGCTATCTGCCGGTAGAACGGTCTGTTGGTAAGCTGCCAGGCTTCTGTATACGCCCGCGCGAGGAGAGCGTTGTCATAGAGCATTTTTTCAAAATGTGGGACCAGCCACTGGGCATCGGTGGAGTAGCGGTGGAAGCCCCCCCCCACCTGATCGTAGATGCCCCCTTGCGCCATCGCCCGGAGCGTGTGCTCCACCATCTCCATAGCGACGGTTGAGTCTGTCAGACGCGCATCCCGTAGCAGTAACGTCAGCAGCATCGCCGGAGGAAACTTTGGCGGACGTCCGAAGCCTCCCAACATCCGGTCGTAGGTCGCCTGACAGTAGTTGTGGACCTGCGACATCACGGAAGCCGGCAATCCACCTGTGAGCTGATCCGGTCGATGGGTCAGGGCCTCCGTGATGCGGGCACCGATCTCGTCCACCCGCTCACGCTGCTGCGTGAACTGCATGTGCAGGATCTGGCAAAGCTGGATAAAACCAGGATGGCTCCCCTGGGCATAGGGCGGCATGTAACCGCCGGAATAGAAGGGGACCAGATCCGGGGTCAGCCAGACATTCAGCGGCCAGCCCCCATAGCCCGTGAGCGCCTGGGATGCCTGCATGTAGATGCCATCGAGGTCCGGATGCTCCTCGCGGTCGACCTTGATGTTCACAAACAGCTCGTTCATCACCCTGGCGGCATCGGGATTTTCGAACGTGTCATGCTCCATGACATGGCACCAGTGACAGGTGCTGTAGCCGATGGAAAGCAGAATCGGCTTGTTCTCCACACGCGACCTTTCCAGCGCTTCTGTGCCCCACGGGTACCAGTCCACGGGATTCTGGGCATGTTGCTGGAGATATGGAGACTGCTCAAACTGCAGGCGATTGCCGGTGCCAGTGTGGGGAGTGCTCATGTGAAACGAGTCTATCACCCGGGATGCGGATCAGCGGCAGTAGGCGGTATCGGCGCGTAGTTGTCGAATGGCTGACGTCGTAATCGACGCCTCAAAACTCCGCTGCCAGGGGAGCGCCAGTGACCAGCCCGAAGGTGAGGGAATCCAGCCCTGGTTGTATGCTTCCGCGCAAAGTCCCTTGGTTAGTTCATTTTCGTACTTGACAGTCTGCAGGGGCGTCAGCGCCCAGGGGTCCCCCTTGGCGGACCGGAGTCGCTGTTCCATCTCCTGCCGGATCCGGGACTGATAGAGCACGTCATCCAGGAAACGGGCGGTCAGGAACTCCTCCCGCCACTTGAGCTTCGAAGCCGAATTGGGCACCGCCTGATCAATGGCCAGCACTGCCAGGACCGTCCCCAGCGAGTTGGCAGCCGTGTTCCAGCCCGCATAAGCCCGCAGGTCACTCTCGCCGGACTTCCAGCGCTCATGCAGCGCCTGCGCGAACGCTGGGTCCCCGCCGTTAGCGTGGGAGATATCGGCTACATAAAGCGGGTGTTGTTCGTATCCAGCCAGCTTTTCGGACAGGGGGAATGGGAACGGATTCGCCTGCGGCGAGCCTTGGCGATGGCTGTCCCCTTGCTTGATGTTCCAGTTGTGGATCAGCAGGAGGGGATCGCCCGGCCGCAAGTCCTTTAGCGGGACTACCGTCACCCCAAGCCAGCGCATCTGACGGGCGATGAGTTCTTCCGTAGCGAGACTCTCATATCGCCCAGGCGTGTTTGCGTTGCCAGGATAGGCATAGATCAGCCCTACTCGGATCGCAGCCCCTCTCGATTCCCGGATGCTGCGAGCCGCCAGCAGCATCCCCCCCTCATCGGCCCCGTCCATCACATGATCCGACAGCCAGCTGTAGCGCTCCCGAAGCCAGCTGGCCAGTTGCCCATGACGGTTGTCGTCCATGGTGACCAGCAGCCGGTCTTTGGGGAGCTGCAGCCTTTCGATCCAGCGAATCCAGCCTTCGGTCCGGTCCTCCCAGGCTTGTATAGGACCGGCGGGCAAACTCTCGCGGGATGCTTTCCCCTGGAGCACATGAATCACTCGCTGCTGGCCTCCATCGGTGGACAGAAACCGGCGCACCTCTTCATACGCCTCCTTCGAAGCCTGGTCGGTGTTGGTCGGTTCCAGTCTCGGAACGACAAAGTGATAGAGGCCTCCGGGAGGCAGCGGGGGGACCGGGAGGCGTGCCGGATCAATCTGACGGCTGCCGACGAGTCCGCCGGCAGCGAGGGCGTTCAGATTGATGAGGGGAGTGCCGGGACGCGGCGGAGGCGACATATCGGCCAATGATCGGGGCACTGGGGGAGCAGCCCGGAGGTCATTTCCCGGTGAATATCGCTCCCACAGGCAGGGTTGAGACCCCGCCATCGCCAGCAACATGACGACGAAGAGGAGATTGCAGGGGCGATCATCAAGAGGGAGAAAGAGGAACATGGCCGACTTTCCTGAGAATCTGCCAGAGCCGATTGCCCCGGTGCACCGTCTTTTTTACACTGTAGGGACTCCGGCGTGGGCAACCACGCCGATATGCGCGTGGGCCGTGGGGCCCGGGAGGCTGCCGCTGTGCAGATCGTTTACACCATCGTCCTCCTGGTGAACATCGTACTCGCCCTGCTCCTGATCGTGGGCGTGATGTTCATGCAGTCGAAGAGTGAAGGTATGGGGGGCATCCTGGGTGGCACCTCCAACATTTCGTCCCGCGGTATCAAAGGGATCGATGAGCAGTACCGGGGATACATCCGACGGATCGCGTTCGCGTGGCTGATCACGGTCGGCATCGCGGCGTTCCTCTCAGGGTATGTGGCCACCGGAGGCTACTAAGCCCTCGCCCCACTGCCTGGTCTCGCTATCGTCCGACCTTCTTACCGTCTGGAGCGACTCCCACCTGTGACCTCAGCTGCTCCCTCTGCCGCGCCGGGTGCCGCCACCGCGACCTCGTCGGCTGCCAGTAGCCGGACTCCTTTGCTGGAAGTCCGGAATCTCAAGGTGTACTTCCCTATTGATGAAGGAGTCGTGAAGGCCGTCGATGACGTCTCCTTCACGATCCATGAAGGGGAAACCCTGGGGATCGTGGGAGAATCAGGGTCGGGGAAGTCGGTGACCGCCCTGACGGTCATGCGGATTCTGGCCAGCAACGGCCGGATCATGGGAGGACAGATTCTCTTTCGGGGTCGCGACCTCCTGACCCTGCCCGAAAAGGAAATGCAGCGCATTCGGGGTAATGAGATCGCGATGATCTTCCAGGACCCCATGACCTGCCTCAACCCTGTCCTGAGTGTCGGGGATCAACTCTCTGAAGCCATCATCCTCCATCAGAAAGTCAAGAAGAAGGAAGCCTGGGAGCGGGCGACCGAGATGCTCCGGCGGGTCCGGATTCCCCTGCCCGAAGAGCGGATGAAGCAGTTTCCCTTCGAACTCTCCGGTGGGATGCGACAGCGGGTCATGATCGCGATGGCCCTCTCCTGTAATCCTTCGCTCCTGATCGCCGATGAGCCCACCACAGCGCTGGATGTCACTATTCAGGCGCAGATTCTGGAACTCATCGCTGAACTGCAGCAGGAGTTCAACATGGCGGTCCAGATGATCACTCACGACCTCGGGGTCGTGGCGGAAATCTGCGACCGGGTCGTGGTGATGTACGCCGGACGGGTCGCAGAAACCGGCATGACACAGGAAATCTTCCGTCAGCCGAAGCATCCCTATACCGAAGGTCTTCTGGCCTGTCTCCCACGGCTCGATGAAAAGCGGAGTCGGCTCCACCCCATTGAGGGCCAGCCTCCGAATCTGGCGAAGCTCCCGCCCGGATGTCCCTTCGTGCTCCGCTGCCCGAAGCGCTTCCCGGAGTGCATCGATGTCAAGCCGCCCCTGTATCAGGTCAGCGAAAGTCAGGCCTCGGCCTGTTTGCTGCTCGACGAGGAGTACCGTCTGAAGGCCCTGCGGTGGTACGACCAGCAGGGGCAACAGACCGTCGGATCGGAGGCGCAGGCATGAGCACCCTTGTAACGAATCCCGAAGCGGTCAATGTCCCCCAGGAAGTGCAGGATGGTGCGGAGCCCCTTCTGATTGTCCGGGACCTGAAGAAGCACTTCCCGATCAAACGGGGCTTCATATTTTCGAAGGAAGTCGGTGCAGTCCGGGCGGTGGATGGTGTGTCCTTCCAGGTGGCCCGGGGCACGACCATGGGGCTGGTCGGGGAGTCGGGGTGCGGGAAGTCGACCCTGGGTCGCTGCATCCTCCGGCTCATCGAACCTACGGCCGGTGAAGTCATTTTCGAGGGACAGAATCTGGTAGACCTCAACCCACGCGAGATGCGGGAGCGTCGGCGGGACCTGCAGATCGTCTTCCAGGACCCCCAGGCGTCACTGAATCCCCGTATGCCCGTGGGCGAGATCATCGCGGAGCCGCTGACGATCTTCAACGAGGGGACTCCAACCACCCGTCGGGCGAAGGTCAAAGACCTGATGGAGCGCGTGGGGCTGAACCCGGACTCCTCGAACCGGTACCCGCACGAATTCTCCGGGGGACAGAAGCAGCGCGTCGGTGTGGCCCGGGCGCTGGCCCTGAATCCCAAGCTCATCATCTGCGATGAGCCGGTGTCTGCCCTCGATGTCTCGATTCAGGCGCAGATCGTCAACCTCCTGCAGGACCTGCAGAAGGAAATGGACCTCACCTATGTCTTCATTGCCCACGACCTCGCGGTGGTGCGCCACATCTCCGATTACATCGCAGTGATGTATCTGGGCAAGATCGTGGAGTACGGACGGGGCGAGGAAATCTACGAGGACCCCCGGCACCCGTACACGCAGGCACTCCTCTCGGCGATTCCGGAGCCGGAAGTCGAGATTCAGAAAACACGCATCCTGCTGGAAGGGGATGTGCCATCGCCGGCCAATCCGCCATCAGGATGCCGATTCCACACCCGGTGTTGGGAGCGGTTCGAGCAGAGTGGTGACCGCCTGGAGCCCTGTGGCTCCGAGCTTCCTGATGCACGGCGTCTGTCCGGCACACACTTCGCCGCCTGTCATTTGTACAAAGATGGCGGGGAACTGGTACGGGAGCCGAAGCGTCCGGAACTGATCCCGCATCTGCGGGACAAATGAGCCACACCAGGATGCTGGTTGGAGGCCCGCAGGAGTTGTGATACATTCCTGAGCCCGGCCAGGATGCCGAGTGCATCCATGCCGGTAACGTGCGCAGGTGGTGGAACTGGTAGACACGCTAGGTTGAGGGCCTAGTCCCCGCAAGGGGGTGGGGGTTCAAATCCCCCCCCGCGCACCACAGATCGAGTCCACGCCCCGGTCCGCCGGGGCGTGCCCTATATAGGGGGAATGCACGACTTCAGCGCGATCGGCCAGTGCTGGGGGTGCTGCTGGCGAGCCGGGTCGCATCCTCAGGGGTCGCGGGAGGCTGCAGCCCGAGGTAGGGCCGCATTTGAGGGAGCTGGTAAATCTGACGAGTGAAAGCCCAGGCGGCTTCCCCCCCCTTGCCACCGACGCTCTCCAGCATCACCACCACTACCACTTGCGGCTTCTCATACGGAGCGTAGGAGGCGAACCAGGTGTGCGGCCGCTTGCCAACCACATGGTCCGCTGTCCCGGTTTTCCCCGCGATCTGAAAGTCGCTAAAGTTCACTCCGCGGGCGGTGCCACCCCGGACCACCATCCGCAGGCTCCGGCGGATGATCTCGAGATTCTCCGGTTTCGGGGTCGGCTGCGGCTCGATCGGGGCCGGACGAGAATCAGCGTTCAGATGAGGCGTCACCAGATATCCGCCATTGGCAAGTAAGGCATAGGCCCGCGCCATCTGCAGCGGCGTGGTCAGGACATAACCCTGGCCGATGGCGTAGGGGATGGTGTCGCCAACAAACCACTTTTCGCCGCGTCGTTCGCGCTTCCATTCACTGGTGGGGACGAGTCCTGCGGATTCCGTTGGGAGATCAATGCCGGTTGGATCGCCGAAGCCGAACGTCTTCGCCCACTTGGAGATGCGGTCGACTCCCAGGCCGACGCCAAGCTGATAAAAGTAGTCGTCACACGAGTCCGCCATCGCTCCCAGCAAACTGCGGGACCCGTGCCCTGTCAGTTTGTGGCACTTGAAGTCTTTCGTCTGCGTGTGATAGACCCCATCGCAGTAGTAGCTGGTGTGCTCCGTGATGATCTGTTCTTCAAGCCCGGCGAGGGCGGTCACAATTTTCCAGGTCGATCCGGGAACGAAGTACGCCCCGGAGAAGCGGTTCAGCATCGGCTTCTTTGGATCCTCAAAAAGCGCCGACACCTCTGATGCCGGAGCACCCCCTCCAAAGAGATTTGGGTCATAACTGGGAAGTGATACTGCGGCATAGATCTCACCGATGTAGGGGTCCATCACGATGGCTGTACCACCGTACCCCTGAAGCAGACGTGCGATGCTCTCCTGCAGGGCGGCATCGATGGTTGTCCGTAAGGCTGGACCCTGCTGGGGCGGTGCTTCCGCCGGACGAGTCTCGCCGGTCTGCGGATCCAGCAGTATCGGTTTGGTCATCCGTGCCTGCACTACCCCCCGATGGTCAATCTGAAGAGTCTGGTAGCCCGGATTGCCCCGCAGTGAAGCGTCGTACTGTGCCTCCAGGCCACCCTTGCCGATCATGTCGTCGCGACGGTAGCCCATCGGACCCAGGCGCTCGAACTCCGCCGGCGATATGGCTCCCACATAGCCCAGCAGCTGGGCGGTGGCCTGCGCCAGTGGATAACTCCGCTTGATGCCAGTTGCAATGCGGATGCCCGGAAACTCCGGACCTCGCTCTGCAAGTTCCATGAGTCGGGACAAGGGGATGTCACGCACCAGCGTGACACGGGTATAGGGCTTCGCGCTGGTGATCTCTTCCTGCCACGAAGCAGTCGCCTCGTCCGAAAGACTCAGCAGCTGCTGCAATTTGGGAATCCAGGACCAGTCCGTCAGCGGGAACTCCGGGACATAAAAGGTGACGTCATACTGCGGCACGCTGTCCGCTAGCGGCACCCCGTTACGGTCCAGGATTTCACCGCGTGGCGCGGGCTGCTTTACTTCCTCGATCTGCTGGCGCTGGGCCGACAGGAGATAGCCCTGCTGGTCCAGGACCTGCATTTCAAACAGCCGCCAGCCCAACGCTGACAACAAGAGCAGCAACAGCGCTCCGATTAGCAGTTGTTTGTAGACCATGCCCGCAAACACGGCATGTGACTCATTGTTGGAGTAAGTCATCCGTCGGACCGCCAGAGCAGAGGTGCATCTGACAGACGGTAGCTTCGTCGTCGGGGCTGATACTCCCGGACAAATAACATGGCACCCCAGAGGACGACCATGCTTAGGATCCCCAGAGGCCACCAGGGGAGGTGCCGGCTGCTGGTGTCGCTGTACGTCAGCAGTAGTCGCCAGAGATACCAGGGACCGCAACAAAAAAGCGGCAACAGGAAGAGTCCTCTGGCAGGTCCCCGGCCCTCTCGCATCCAGTGTCCAAGTGGTATCGCGGCAAGCGCACAAATCCCAATCGCCCCTATCAGGGGAGCCGCTGCCTCGCCGAAGGTGTCAAACAGAAGTAAGCCCCCAATGGCGGTCGTTGGGATCAGCGCCCACCAGGGGGCGAATCCCCACACCAGCAGGAGCAAGGCTTGCCCCGGCGAGAAGGCGAAGAGGGGCGAGAGCCACCCGAGCCCCCAGAGCAGGATGGTCAGCGCCCCGATCATGCCGATCTGCGAAGGAAGTGTCATCGCTATTGGCGATCCCTCCCGCCTGACAGCTCTTCACTGAGGGTCCCGCCATCGCCATCGACAGGTGGCATCAGCACAACCTGGACTGCAGAAAGAGTCCAGGGATTCTCCAGTGGCATGAGTGTGACCTGAAGCGTAAGAGATTCTCCGGAGTCGCTGACTGTCTCCACGATCCCCAGGGGGAGCCCTGCTGGCGTGTACCCGGGGACACCACTGGTGACAATGGCATCACCGCTGTTCACCGAGGTCCCCTTGGCGAGAAAGGAAAGTTCGAGTTGGCCGGCATTGGACTCCACGATCCCCAATGCCCGGGAGTTCTGCACGAGAGCGCCGAAGGCGACCCCGGGCTTTGACAGCAAATCGACTCGGGCACGACCGGGCCATACCGCACTGACTCGACCGATCACACTGACCTGTCCGAGTACGGGTTGTCCGACCCGGACTCCCTGCTGGCTCCCTAAATGGATGATGAACGAGGGGATCACGCGGGTCGGATCACGGTACAGCACCGGTGCTGACGCCAGTTGATAGTCCTGCGACAACTGTGCAAAGTGGTTCTGTCCGGACAAACTCTGCTGCAGCAGGAGTAATTCTTCTTTGAGCTGACTGATTTCCAGCTGGAGTTGCGCCCGCTCCGTTTCCAGCGAGAGGGATTCAGGGATTGGCGCTGTCGCGACCTGCGGGGTTGGAATGGTGCGTCCGGGCGCGGCGAGGAACAGACCTGCGAGGGCAGTACCCCATCCGAGGACATGCCCGAATCCGAGAAGGGCGACTGTGAGGAGTACCACGATGATCGGCGCCACATAGGGCGCCCACCAGGGAGCCCGACTAGCGGTTGACCACCTCAGCAATCAGCACCCCCTTCAGTGACCCGATGTTCTCCAGGACCTTCTGGGTCCCCTTCACCACGCAGGAGAGCGGATCCGGCGCGACAAAGGTCGCGATCTGCGTGGCCTGGGAGATCCGCTTGTCCAGATTCATCAGCAGTGCACCACCGCCCGCCAGCACGATCCCCCGGTCGTAGATATCCGCCGAGAGTTCCGGCGAAGTGCTCTCCAGGGTGTCCTTGACAGCTTTGACCAGCGCATCGATGCTGTCTTCCAGGGCTTCCCGGACTTCTACACTGGTGACGCGGATCGTCTTTGGCAGCCCGCTGATGAGATCCCGCCCCCGCATGAGGGTCGATTTCTCTTCCTTCATCGGGAAGGCTGAGCCGATCTCAATCTTGACCTTTTCTGCCATCCGCTCCCCGATAAGGAGATTGAACTGCTGCTTGGCAAAGTTCACGATCGCTTCGTCGAATTCGTCGCCAGCGATCTTGATGCTCATCGAGGAGACAATGCCCCCCAGCGAAATCACCGCGACTTCTGTGGTGCCGCCGCCGATATCCACAATGATGCTGCCATGAGGTTCCTGCACCTGGAGATTTGCGCCAATCGCTGCGGCCATGGGCTCCTCAATCAGGAACACCTGACGGGCACCGGCGCGACTGGCGGAATCGATGACTGCCCGCTTCTCGACTTCCGTAATCCCGGACGGAATGCCGACAATCACCCGGGGGGGGATGAAGCGCCCCCGCTGAGACTTCGCGGCTTTTTTAATGAAGAAGCGGAGCATCTTCTCAGTGATGTCGAAATCGGCAATGACCCCATCGCGGAGCGGACGAATCGCTTTGATGGAAGAGGGAGTCCGGCCAATCATGTTCTTGGCTTCGTCCCCGACCGCCAGTACCTGCCCGGTCTGGGAGTTTACGGCGACAACCGAGGGCTCGCGGATGACAATTCCCACCCCGCGTACATGGACGAGGGTGTTGGCGGTCCCAAGGTCGATCCCCAGGTCATAACTGAACCGGTCGTAGAACCACTCCATGCGTGTGCGGCGCTACGCGATGGAGCCCCGGTGCTCCTGGCGAGCGCGATCCCCTGGCGTCGATGCGGTTGGTGACTATCCCCCCTTGGCGGCGGGGCAAGCATTTCATGCTAGCACAGCAGACGCCAGATCATGGTTGTCACAAGAGTTGTGGAGAAGCGGGGGAGAAAATGGAGCATCTTCACCCCAGGCCACAAAAACGGGTGGGATCCCTCCAAACTGCACAACTCTGGGGTAGACTCCCCGGCTGGTACGACGACTTCGCTTCAGGAGAGCCCGATGCTCCGACTACTCTGTCTCTGTTGTGCCCTGCTGCTGGCCACCCTGAGCGTGACGGCCTGCGCCAAGTCCGGGACGACCCGGGAGGAAAAGGAAGCCGCGCTGGCGGTTGCCGAAGAAGTCGCCCGCAACTTCCCCGGCGTGGGGGACCAGATCATCGATTTGTCTGTCTCCCACGGGAAGATGGAGATCATCATCAAAGAGGGCGTGCATCCCGCCAAACAGGCAGAGTTCCTACAGAAGATCGCCATGGACTGGTATGGGGCTTATCCGGAAGGGAAAAAGCCGACCGTTAACGACATGGTCCAGGTCTGGCTCTACGTCAACGACAAGAATCTCGATGAGGTCGGCTTCATGAAGTGCTACGCCGACCAGTACGGCAACCTGAAACCCGACTTCCACCACTACAAAACACAGCAAGCGATGTAGCCCTGATCGCTGTCTGTCTCCGACTCGTCTGACTCCCTGGAGGAACCGTCCGATGTCCCGCAACGCCACCACCTTCGCGCTCCCCATGCCTCTGTGGCAGCTTGTCTGTGCATTCATCATGGTGGTCCTGGCCTCCGGGCTCATGGGCTGCGAGGGGCAGCAGAATGCCAACAAGGCAGCCTTCGCTGCAGCGGAAGCAGCGGTCAAAGCCCACGAGAAGCACGGGGCCATCTTCGACCACATGGACTACAAGCGGGAAGAAATCCATGTGTTCGTCAAGGAGGGAAGTACTCTCCCGGAAGACAAAGGTGCTGTGGTGCAGTTTGTCGCCCAAACCATGGGCGATGCCCTGAAAGCGGACCCAACCAATAAGCTGAAGGAGCTGCATGTGAAGGGGTTTATTGGCGATGAGGAACTCTGGGTCTTCCGCTATGACATGAAGGATGGCCAGGTCCATCTCGAAAAGAGCAGGCTGGTCACCACCATCTAGCCTGCTGCGTCTCCGGAATTCGGTCTGCTCTGAGGCCCACTGCTCGCTGTTTTATCAGGCGGACGGCTCCTAGTTTGACCGAATTTCGGACAAATCAGGCCCGTTCTAGCAGTTGATATGGCCTTAACCTCGGTATACTCCTGCTGTGTCAGAGGATGCTGTCCGGCGTGACTGGTGGGCAGCCTGACGGTTCGACAGACTATAGAAAGGCAGGACCCGGCTATCAATCGCCTCCGAGAATTCCGCGTCAAAGCGGATAAATCACAGATCGAGCTTTCCCGGGAAACTGGGGTCGCTCAGGCCACCATCTCCAACATCGAGTCGGGCAACCGAACTCCGTCCTATCTCACCCGTCAGCGTCTGGCCAAGGCCCTGGATGTCGCGGTCGAGGAGATCTTCCCCAACGACGGCAACCTGGCGAAGCGGACTCGTCGCACTGTGGAGGGGCGTATCTTCACGAATCTGGCGGACATCCTGATCGTCAATGCCGAAGAGTCGCTCTCGACCGAGCTTCACACCAAGAAGACCCCGGAAGTCACAACGCACACGATCAAAGGTGACAACAAGGTCATCGGGTACCTCATCGGTAACAACGGTCAGCGACTCAAGATCTTCCCCATCCGGCTCTTCCTGGGGACGGACTATCTGATGGTCCAGTGCAGTGACAACACCGGGAAGTTTGTCTTCGAAGGGCTGAAGAAGGGGGAGTACTCCCTCTCCGCCGAAGGCAAGACGCTGACCTTCAAGATCAGCTAACAGACTCGCCAGTACAACGTGAGGGGGACGCGCTGCGGGTGGGCAGCGCGCCACTTAGAGCACTTCAGGTGCTGGGTTCCGTCAGCGGAGCCCATTTTTTTTTGCCCCGTGTACACCAGCCAACCCGGACACCGCCCGCCGTGGCCGTTTCTCGCTACTATTGACGCATGGTGCCGACCCTCATCCCTGGACTGCCCCTCTGGCTGGAGAGTTTGGTGATCCCGGGCCTCCTGGCAGGGACCGCGTTTGGCCTGCATCGAGTCTCGCGCAGTGGAGCGCTCGGTGGCTGGGTCATGGCGAGCCTGATCTACTTCTCTCTTGGCTGGGCTGGGCTGGTCCCGCCGCTGACGTTTTTCGTGCTGGCGAATCTGGCAACCGCTTTTGGTTACGAGAAAAAAGCGGCCTGGGGGATCGCCCAGGAAGATGGCGGCAAGCGGGGTGCGAAACACGCCCTGGCCAACGTGTCAGCCGGGACCCTCATCGCCCTGTGGGCCTGGCAGGCAGGTCCGGATGCGGAGGCGTTGCGCTGGGCCTTTCTAGGGGCTTTCGCGACCGCCTGCGCTGATACGGTCTCCAGCGAAATCGGCCAGGTGCTGGGCCGTACGCCGATTCACCCACTGACATTCCGACGCCTGGAGCCCGGAGCGGAAGGTGCGGTTTCGATGGAAGGGACACTGGCGGGGATCTTGGGAGGGCTGGCGGTCGCTCTGGCGGGACTCCCCGGCGGACTCCTGGGGATGTCCCTGCTCCCAGGGTTAGCTGGAGTCACGATCGCGGCAGCGGCGGCGAACTGGCTGGAGAGTGCACTGGGGAGCACCCTCGGCGCCCGGTTGTCGAATGAAGGGATGAACTTCTTCAACACCATCGCAGGCGGCGTGATCGCCGGCCTTCTCGCCCTGTGGTGGATCTGATGAGCACCAACGCTGAAAGCAGGGACTGGCAGACATTTTCCGATGTCCGGTTTGTGCTGGCGTATCTGCTCGTGCTCTTCATCGGGACTGCACTGACACAGGCACCAGTTCCAGTCGTGAGTCGGTGGGGTCTCCCTCTCTGCGCCACTCTTCCGGCATTACTGGTGCTCTATCGTCGCTATGCCGCCATCGACCTGCCGGGTGCCCTGCGCGAGATGCTCCTCGCAGCCCTCTGGATGAGCGCCGGGATGATCAGTAGCTTTGGCTGGCTCTCGCCCACCGGCTATGCGTCCGATGGCACTCTGACCGGGCTGGTCCCGGTCATCCAGGGGGAGGCCTATGTGGCCGAAATGCACCACTGGATCGCGACGGGGGAAGGACCGGAGGGGGACCCGGCCCGCTTCATTCCAATTCATCTAGAGCACATGTTGCTCGTGATGGGAGCCAGTCTCTGCTCTGCCGGCAGTGTCGGATTCCTCTTCGGGGCCGTGCAGATGGGATACATGAACGCCTATGTCTATGCCACTGCTGCCCTCGTTGATTCCACGGGGGTCGCCCTCTTCCTGTTGCTGCTGACCTGGCATACCTGGAGCGTGGTCCGCGTGGTCAGCTTCATCACCCTTGCGACCGCTCTCGGATTCCCCTTGTATGCCCGAGTAACCTTGCCTGGAACAGCCGTTCCCTGGCCGACTATTTCGCGGTTCGTGGCAGCCGGACTGCTCCTGGAAGCCCTGGACATTGCGCTGAAGACCGCACTGGCCGAGCCAACCCGCCTCTGGATACAGCGGCTCACGGGCCTCGGTCTCTAGCCCCATTCAGGGGTACCGCTCCTGCCGGAATTCCCGTACAGTACTGCCGCAGGCGGCCAAGAAATTTCGCAGCTGGCCTGAAGGAGACGAACCATGACCACGCGACATCTGGCGATGGGCGACGAATCCGGGACCAACGGAGTGCATCACCAGCCGGACCCCGACGGCGTGCAGCCGACGACCGGGAGCTGGTCAGCCAAGGTCGCATTGGCCGAGATGCTCAAGGGCGGCGTCATCATGGATGTCGTCACTGCCGAGCAGGCCACGATCGCTGAGGAAGCCGGCGCGGTCGCCGTGATGGCGCTCGAGCGGGTCCCTTCGGACATACGTCGCGAGGGGGGGGTCTCCCGCATGACTGACCCCGCCCTCATTGAAGCAATTCAGGCGGCGGTGACGATCCCGGTCATGGCCAAAGCCCGGATTGGGCATTTTGTGGAGGCACAGATTCTCCAGGCCCTCCAGGTCGATTTCATCGATGAATCTGAAGTCCTTACGCCTGCCGACGAAACCAATCACATCTGGAAGCACGACTTTGTCGTCCCCTTTGTCTGCGGCGCGACCAATCTGCCGGAAGCCCTCCGTCGGATCGGCGAAGGGGCTGCGATGATCCGGACCAAGGGCGAAGCCGGGACCGGCAATGTGGTCGAGGCCGTTCGCCACATGCGGACCATGAATGCCCAGTTGCGTCAGGTGCTCGCGGCAGATGACGCCGAGCTGATGCGCCTCGCCCGGGACTGGGGTGCGCCGGTCCACCTGATGCAGGAGGTTCGCAAACTGGGGCGGCTCCCAGTGCCGAATTTTTCCGCGGGTGGTATCGCGACTCCCGCAGATGCCGCATTGATGCGTCAACTGGGTGCTGAGACGGTCTTTGTTGGGAGTGGCATCTTCAAGTCTGAGGATCCGGCAGTCCGGGCAAAGGCGATTGTGGAAGCAGCGACGTTCTTTGATCAGCCTGACGTCCTGGTACGGGTGTCTCGCGGACTGGGCAAGGCGATGGAGTCACTGGATGTCCGGAAGCTGGAAGCGTCCGAACTCATGGCCGGACGGGGCTGGTGATCAGTCCTCGGCTGCAGGTTCCGGCATCTGAAAGCGCTCCCGGAGCCATGCTCCCGCCGGTCCATACCAGAGGAATCCTGCGATCAGCGCTGCCAGCGTGACCAGCGATATTTGAAGGCCGGGAAGAAAGCCAGGGGTCAGATAGTTCAGCTCTATGCGTTGCGGTCCGGCATCCAGGGGAATTGCAAGAAAGGTTCCCCAGGCCCGATGCAGGGGCACCTGTCGCTGGTTGACCCGGGCGGTCCAGCCATCCTGAGATTGCAGGCTGACAATGAGCCAGCATTTGGAGAGGGTTTCGACTTCCAGTCGCAGGGTGTTGCTGTTGCTCCAGTGCCAGCTCACCACAGGCAGGACCGCATCTTTGCGCATTGCAGGACGCGGTTCCCGTAAGGAGTCGAGCACCAGGACCTTCCCGGGATCGAGCCGGAGCCTGACTAACGACTCAAGGGTCTCGGTACTTTCCGGCAGAAAGCCATCGGGCTGCATCAGCCAGGCCAGCGGACGCGCCTTCGTATTGATGCCGACCACCTGATCGCCGACGATGACTGTCGGCATGAGGGTGCGCGGGACCCCTTCTGAGAGCAGCAGGTATCGGCCTCCCGCGAGGTCCAGGAGTGTCGTGCCCTGAGGGCGGGTCCCCATCCTGAGCATCAACTGGAGTTGTGTGGAGTCCATAAAATCCAGGTACTGATCCATTCGGGCTGTATAGAGGCTGGCGATGCCGCCCACATACGACATCCCCCAGAGGGTGCCGCTATTCGGATGCAGCTGATGGAGTCGGGCGAGTTGGGCGTCTTTGTCACCCGCCCCGTGATGCCACGACAGGTAGTCGGTCATCAGCTGCTTGCTCTCCGGGTCCAACGCTTCCATCCCACCGAAGAGACGCGCTGCCTGCGAGAAGGGCTGCACCTGCACGAGTCGGCCCCAGGCGACCGAGGGCTGTTCTGTCAGTTGTTCCTGGATCTGTTGCGCGACGGTAGGCGTCTCCAGCACCTGCGACCGCGGCAGGGTACGGAGTGGGGGAATGCGGTCCTTCACCAGCCCCCACTGAATCAGCGTGAAGAGACCGCAAACACAGATGACAGTAAGACCTGAGAGTCGGCCCTGCTGCTGTGCCCAGAGGAGTCCGCCAAGCAGCACCAGCCCGACGAGCTGCAGAGCAGTATCGGGACCCATGGCGCGCAGCATCTGCCAGGCTCCCTCTGCCATGCTGGTACTGCTGTCCAGACGCAGTCCCCATGACGCCAAGCTGACGGCAACTCCCAGTCCCAAAAGTCCGGCAATCGCGGAAGGTGTCCAGGATGGAAAAGTGGAGGGCACACCCTCTTCCTGCTCCGCAAGAAAATGTTCGAGGCCCCAGGCTGCCAGGAGGCAGAGGGGGACAATCGCGATTGCCAGATAGCGGTCAGGGGCTCTGAATGCTCCCAGCGGTGGGAACATCGCGATCACCAGAGGATAGACCGGGGTCAGAGCGCCCAATGCGAAAAGCAGGATGACGCTGAGCCAGATTTTGAGTCGCCAGGGTGCCCGGGTGCTCACCAGCCCGGCGAGGCTCAAGGCTGCGCCGATGGTTCCGATCCAGAGGGCCGGTGGCGAATACGAGGGGAGCGGGTGTCCCGGGGGCAAGCCTCCCAGCCATGACGGGGGGATGAGCCAGCTCGCCAGCTGCAACCAGGTGGCGGAGTACTGCAACGCTTCTGCTCCGGCAAAGCGCTGAATCGCTGATTGCTGATAGAGAAAGTAGGTAGGCAGCAGTTGGACCGCCGCAAGCAGCGCTCCTACGACAGGCGCGGCCAGCGCTCCCAGTAGTGCGACCAGCGGATGTGGGGCATCCTTGATATCGATAAGACTCGCGAGGGCGTAGATGGCGCAACCGACAATCAGTAGGGCTGTCATTTGTGGCCCCCCCGCCAGGAAGCAGAGGCCCCAGAAGAAGGTCATCGCCAGCCACGCAGTCGCCTGATTGCTCCGGAGAAAGAGAGTCAGACTGCCAATCAGCCAGCCAGTCCAGACTGCCACCCGGAGAATCGGTACATTGACCGGCAGGACGAGGAAGAGTCCCGCGCAGCACCCCAGCAGACCCGCCAGCGCTGCAGTACGCCAGGGGAGCCCCATGATCGTGGCGGCGTACCAGATACCTAACCCTGCAATCACCCAATGCAGCAGCAGGTCGAGGTGGAAGGCCTGGACATTGCGAGCGAGCGATCCATCGCTGCTGAGCGCGTAGACCAGACGGGTCGGCGGATACAGGAGTGCTGCCTGCCCCTCAGCGAGGAGCGGGTGTCCGCAGTACATCCCTGGATGCAGGTGCGGCAAAGTCCCCTGTCGCAGTTCCTGCTGCGCGAAATGCTCCCAGGGAAGATAGTGCTGCACGATGTCCCCGGCGAAGAACATGTCCCGGCCTGACATCACCGGCCAGAAGAGACTCACCAGCACCAGCGTATAGAGCACCCCCGTCAGGAGGCCCTGTCCCCAAATCCGGGCGGCGAAGGGTGGCACAGGAAGATGCTAGCAGTCCCCCGGCCAAACCCTCTTTCCCTGCATCGGACTTCTATAATCATCACAGCACGCTCTGTCCGCTCCGGAGGCTCTCCCATATGCACCGACTGATCCCTCTGTCAGGCCGCTTCCTGTGTCTGCTCGGAGTTTGTTTGCTCTTCTCCGGAGCTGAAGCAAAAGCAGGAGAGGCGGAAAGCAGCGCGACCCTCCCACCCACCCCGACGCAGGTCGCCACCACCCTGCCGGAGGCCATCGACCTGCTCCAGGCGGCGGACCGTCTCTTCACGGACCAAAAAATCGGACGTCTCTCCGCGCGCGTGACTGTCTTCCGGGACCCCGCGAATCTGATCTCGATCAAGGCACTCCGGGAGGATCGGGTAAATGCGCCCGGATTGATCCCGCTCCAGGGGCGCTATGAGTACTGGTCACCAAATCGCTTCAACTTCTATCTCTTAGGGCTGCTGCTTGCGAGCAGCGAGGCGGAGCGCGGGGCGGTTCAGGGACTTACCAGTCCGCTGCTGCCCCTACCCGGAGGCGCACTCTCATCAGACTTCGTTCACGAGCGGTTCCGGCTCCGGGTGAGCGGGACAGAGGAGTATGACCTCGGCAACAAGGAGAGCGTCGAGTGCTACGTCCTGCGGCTCAATCCTGTGTCTTACGACCAGGAGTTCTTCAAGTCGCTGACGTACTACATCTCAGTGGAGCAGCCACACATCATCCGTGGGGTCCGGGCCAATTTTTCGGATGGGGGCGGCTGGACCGGGACCGGCTGGGGGACCTTTCACTACCTGAAAGACCGCAGGGGGCGGCTGTTGCCGTTCATTGGCGAGGGGCAGATCAATTTCCAGAATCCCCAGCGCAAAGTGGTCCTCAAGGGGAAGTGGAGTGACTTCAAGACCAACGAGGAAGCGGCGGTCAATCCGGATGCCATTCTCAAGGATGCTCCTGTCGCACCCCTCGATCGCGAGTCGACTGTCCAGAAGCTCTAGTCTGTGGTGAGCGGCCGGGACTGGTCCCCTGAGCTACCCGGCGAAAGCGGTGGGGCGACGGGATTGAACTCCTGCTCCTCATCCACATCCAGGAACCGGTCCCGCGCTTGTCGCGCCACGCTTTCTGTGACTGGGGCTGGCGATCCATTGGTCTTTTGACTCCGTTTGGCCGGACCAGCGCCGCTGTTCTGCTCAGTCCGCTCCTCCCGCATGAGGGATCGCTTCCGTTGCCCCTTTGGAGGAATGCTGCCGATGTCGCGATACTTCGCCACGGTCCGCCGCGCTACTTCATATCCCCGACGGGTCAGTTCTGCTGAGATAGCCTGGTCGGAAAACATCTTCTCAGGTGTTTCATCCGCCAGGATCTGTCGAATCACTTCGATGACCACCTGCTGATAGTCGAAGAAGACCGTGAACGGCACCAGGCGGGCGTCGGGGAGTTGCACGAACTTGCCGTTCAGTGCGCGACTGATGGTGGAGGGATGGACTCCGACCACTTTCGCGAGATCTTCCTGCGTGAGCGGCTGAAGCCCCAGGACGCCCTGTGTCAGATAGGCCCCCTGAATCCCGATCAGCGCCTCAGTCACTTTTCGCAGGGTTTCAGAGCGGGTGCTCAGATTTTCGAGGAACCAGTAGGCCCGGTCGAAATAGTTCTGGATGTGCTCTTTTTCGTTAGATGAAAACTCGATGGTCCCGCCCGCCTTGATCCGGTGGTACGCGTCCTGATACCAGCGGGAGATCCGCATCCGTGGCAGCCCGGCGTCCTGGACTTCCACGAAGTACTCCAGGGCCCCCTCGGCTGTGGGCTGTGCCCGGATCACAACATCCGGCCCACCGATGCCCTGATTCCGTTCGACTGTTCCCAGCGACCCACCCAGCAACTCGCCGGGGTAGGGGAAGAGGTTTTCTGCAATGAAATGGAGCGCATCCTCCACCTGACGTGAAGAAACGCCCAGTTCCCGGGGGAGATGGCTGACCCGCCCTTCGAGAATCAGATGGTAGTGATCCCGGAGAATCCTCTCTGGCAGGTCCAGCGGCAGCTCCGGCTGGCTGGACCGGAGATACGACATCTGCGCCAGGAGGGCCTGCTGAGGCGCTGATGCGCCAATGCCTGGGGGATCGGTTTGTGTGAGTTGCCACTGGATGCGCTGGACCTCCCGGAGCGGAACGCTGAGATCCTCGGCCAGTTCCGGCAAGTCGACATGGATGAGGCCATCACTCTGAATCAGGTCGATGAGGGCATCCGCGACCTGCAATTCTTCGCGGGCCGCCTGGGGATACTGCAGGCGGTAGTTCCGTTTGAGCGACTCCCGGATGTCTCCAGCTCGATTGCTGGTGTTTGTCAGCGGGTCGTACTCTTCTTCATCACGACGGTAGTAGTTAGCATCGGGGTCCTCAAAGTGCTCCGATGAGGACGCGAGCAGATCGTTCATCTGCGCGCCCCGCTCCCGTCGCTGGAGAGAGGCCTCGTATTCCTCACGCAGTTCGCGACGTCGTTCTTCCTGCCGTTCCCGGGTCCGGTCCAGTTTCCGCTCCCGCTCGGCTTCTTCCACTACCTCGAGGGCCGGATTCTCCCGAAGCTCCTCTTCCACCGCGACCCGGAGTTCCAGGTTCGTTTTGACCAGCAGCTTGTGCCTGATAATGGTCTGGAGCTGGACCCACGGCTTGACCGTCTGCTTCAGCGACGTTTTCTGGCTGTGCCGGATTTGGATGCCTGCCATGGGGGTGGTCTCCTGCGGGGATTATGGCACATTCAATGTACAGCATCAAGAGTCACAGAGCTGTCAGCGAAAAATTTCATCTCACAAGACACCACAACGCCCGGGTTGCCCCGGGCGTTGTGATGTCGTAGGCGCAGATCCGCAGCGGGTTAGTTCCAGCCGCCGAGGAAGTCGTAGAACTCCAGGACCTGCGTCGCATTGGTGTCCGCAGCGATAGCAACCATCTGATTGCTGCCGTCCGGCTTGATGGCCAGCGCCCGGAGCCCGACCGTAGTCGGGATCAGGATGCTGGAATCCTGGCCGAGGTCGCTGGAGAAGCGTGAGAAGGTCGACGCGATGCGGATCCCTTCACCAGCCACCAGCCCAGAGCCACCAACGATCACCTGGCAGTTCTGCTCGCCATTCAGGACTGTGCCGTAGCCTGCCCCGCTGAAGTTATCGACTTCGATATCCGCGAGGGCATCAAATCCGAGGAAGTTCATGAACGGGTAGCCAGTCGGCGGAATGATCAGCAGGTCCCGCAGGGGATTGGGATGCCCGGCGGAAGTCGTGGTGCTGTAGGAACCATCGCACTCGAACCGCCAGACATTGGCGTAGACGCCGCCACGATAGTTCGGGTTGTTGTCGAGCGTGCCCTGCTCCATCCCGGTGGTGAGCACGAGGAAGCAACTGGCTCTAAAGTCGATGGCCATGTCGAAGACTTCGCCGATGTTGTAGACCGGGGCATACCCCGCCTTCTCGTCGAGATCCACGTTGAAGCTGGTCATCACCAGGTCATCGTTGATCTTCCGGAGCTTGTGCGCCGCCGTGATGAACCAGATGTTGTCCAGCTCATCGGTGTCGACCGCATGAATCTGGGCGTTGACATCGATAGCCGCCACTTCGACCCACTGGTTGTTTGGCTGCTTCTCGACGACATGGATGATGCTGCCCATGCCCGCGTGCTTGTCCTGGAGTGGGCCCACATCGAGGGTCGTGATGGTCTCATCCTGGGCATCGATGGTTTCCTGCCAGCTGACCCAGATGATGCGACCCTGGCGATCCACATCGATGGAACCAATGTGCTGTCCGGGGTACCCCGGAATGATGGGCACCGGTGTACCCGCGGAGCCGACACTCACCGGGGCGGCCACCAGAACTTTGTTGTCCTCAAACACAGCCCGACCATCTGGAAGGAAAGCGATATCGAGCTTTCCATTCTCCAGGCTCCATCCTGTGTTGACAGAGAATCCTGTGTAGGTAGGCGGGGCGGTGACAGAACAGGTCACCGGGACAGAACTCGGGCAGTTCACGGTCACCTGGACAGTCGCGAAACCGACCAGCGGCGGGGTGTTGTTATCCGTGACTGCCAGGGCAGCGGTGTAAACACCGGGGACGGGATAGGCATAGTCCACCGCAGCACCTGTGGCCATCGACTGGAAGTTCTGCGGGGTACCGGAGTAGTTGAAGTCCCAGGCGTACGAGACGATGGTGCCATCCGTGTCGAATGACGCAGAGCCATCGAAGTTGATCGGGATCTGTGCATCAGAGATCGCCGGACTGGGAGTGGTCTGGATGATGGCAACCGGCGGGTTCGGAGCCGGAGCGACCGTCAGCAGGAAGGTCTGGTAGGTCGAGAAGTCCCGCAACTGGTAGATAGTCGTGAGGTCTTTACCGAACGCCCGGACATTGCTTTCGATGTTGTCCAGGTCATCACGGATTGCCACGAGCCCCCAGTAGTCGCCACCAGCGGCGAGGGCGGCATTGTTGATCGTGACTGTCGCGGTCAGCGGCGTGGATTCCTGGCCGTTACCAGAGAAATCGGCCGTGGTGAGTATCTTGCTAAAGCCCAGCGAGGGGACTTCCACCTCTGCACTCCGGAGCTTGCTGGGCCGGTCGATGCGGTTGAGGTTACTGCTGCCACCGTTGAAGATGGGATCTACCTGCGCGGTCTGCTGCCAGTCCCAGACCTGGAACTGTACCTGTGCAGTGGTCGACGCGGCGGATCCGATCAGATTGTTGGAAATGACCTCAGCTTTCACTTTCCAGGGCTCTTTCAGATTAAAGAGCGGCAGGAAGTAGCGGGGATTCATTCGCTTGCCGATGTCGGTGCCCCGCCCCTGAGCGCTGATGCCATAACTGCAGGAGACGACCATCACGAACTCGCGAACCGAGTTCGGAGCGACAAAGAACTGGAACGGCGTGGCCCGATAGCCCGCACCCATGGGCATCACGTTGTGCCCAGTGGGGTTTCGCAGGTCGGGGTAGCCATTGATCGGCGCGATCGCCGGGTTGTAGTTGCCGTTCGTGGGATCCTCGAAGAGGATCTTGTAAGGATGCACATTGCTGTTGGTGGGGTAGTAGTTATCGATGTCCGGGTCAAGCTGGCTGGTGTAGCCATCGGCATTCACCAGCAGCGAAGGATTTAGCCGGACCGCGGGGCGGAGCACGTTCTCACCACGGACCAGCTTGGTCTTGGTGGTAAAGACATTGTTCCCCTCTGAAATCAGGATGGCCTGGACATCATGTACATGCAGGTCGAGGCGGTCCTTGGGGCCAGGCGTAGGAAGCTCCGGCGGCAGGGGAATGGGATGCCGGGCTTCGAAGATAACCTCCACCGTGTCCCCCTTGACAGGATCGTGGGTGGGACGCCCCATCCCGGCGACGCGGACACAGTCGCCGCAGAAGCCGCCGCCCATGTACTCATCGATGTTGACGATGTACACATCCCCGAGGGCTGCACCACTGCGCCCAGCGACTGGTTCCAGGGTGGTGAAGCCATCACTGGCTACCCGTCCTTGCCAAACCCCCAGGACCCCGCTACCAGAGGAGAGCCCATCCCCATGCGGGATCAGGCCGACCGGCAGTTCCAGGGACCCGACGAGCTGCGGGGGCAGCGTGGGGGTGGGTTCGGCGGCCGTGGAGGCCGGAGTGTTAGGAGTAGAGGTATTGCAGGCGAGCGCCAGCAGTGCGGTCAGGCTGACAAGCCCGAGGGCGGGTCGCCGATTCCAAAGGGACGTCATGGGGGATGCGCCTCGTCGTCACAAGGATGCAGGATTAACACCCAGGACGGGTGCCTGTGGATATGGATACGGTCGTGCAGGGCTTTCCTACTGCAGGACACGCGCCACATCCGGATTCGGACTGCTTGCAGGCGCAGGTCTTCACCGGGCAGGGCAGGCCGATGAATAGTTTCCAAGATACCACACGGGTTGCACACGGACGTCTGGCAGAAATTTTTAAAAAGGCCTTACGAAATTGCCGGGAATCCCCTCTATGTGAGTGTCAGCAACGACTCAACCACTCTCAGGAGGCCTCCCTCACAATGCGCAAAGTGACCCTCGCTCTCGCGCTGAGCATCTCTCTCGCCGGCATCGTCGGCTGCGGCGGCTCGACCACACCCCTGACTTCCACCCCCAACACCCTGGCCGATGCGGGTGCCACTGAGGTCCCCGCAGCCATCATGGCGGCGATCGATGCCCAGGGGCTGCAGGCTCCCTCCAGCACCGTGGAGATCCTCGATGCGGAGACCGGTGCGGTCGTTCTGCGCCAGGATCTGGTCGACAACGGTGACGGCACCTACGATGTCGAGTTTCGGGAAGGCCAGGGGCTGGGCCAGAACGCCCTGCTCCACCAGGCATTCCGTGTCGGCCTGACGATCGACACCGAAGGTCCGGCTGGCATGGTGCCCCGTGGCTACACCCCCGCCGGCAACCCCCTCTTCTACATCGGCGACACGGTCTGCTACGACACCAGCATCGAGTCCCGCGTCCCAGGGCGCGCCCGCTGGATGACCCGCCTCGGCTCCTTCGATGTCGAGTTCCGCCACCTGTTCGCCGGCGACAACTCCCTCCTGCCCGAGTGCATTCCTGGCCAGAACCCTCTGACCATCCAGGATGTGGACTTCATCGGCAAGACTCCGCAGGTCGGCCCCTATGCCTGGTCGCCAGATGGAAAGGCCTTCGGCGCGACTGGGATGCAGTTCAAGCTCTGCAGCCTGCCGGGCCTCCAGTACGGTACTGACCTGATCAATACCCGCCTGTACTGGGTCGTTCCTGGCAGCGTCTTCGGCCTCCCCTGCAACACCTGCGAAGTCCGCTGTGTCATCTTCGACCGCGTGGTCGGAATCTACGACCCGCCGGCTTAAGCCCAGGTCCCATCGCTCTTCCTGGAACCACTCCCCGGAATTCTTCCGGGGAGTGGTCGCTATTCCGGGACCAACGCACAGGCCAGAAGCACGAGCAAGGAAATTCTGGAGAAAATTTTGCCGATGATGCCAGTCGTTTTGACAGAGCTGACTTTGGAGGCCGGGGCTCCCAATCTGCGGACACGAATCCTTACTATCACGGCGACGGATGCCGTTGTGACCATAGGCAGCAGCATAGCAGTCACCTGATTTGACATCTTTGCCCGGATTTGCGACACCGGTCAGGCGCATTCAAAGGCGATTTCAGATGGCCAATGGATTCTGGCATCGTGAAAATTGCTAAGTATCTCCTCTGAGAGCTCGAACGCAAAAGTAGCTATAAGAATGCTGTGAAATAGGTTACCGGGGGTTCTGATGGGTCGGATTCCGATGCTGTCAAATTGAGCGCAATCACTGATGGAAAGCGTGATTCGGAGTACATCTGTCCCTGGAAAAACGTGAGAATCTTCCCCTGGCAGGTGGAGGTAGGCTTGACCGACTTGGATCGATAGGGTACTATCCCTCCTGTCCGCTAACCGCGTCCGTCTGTTCAACCTTACTCGTTTCGCTGCAGTGGAGGAAAAAGTCATGCGCAGACTCATGCTCACGACTGCTCTGGTCATGAGCGCTGCGTTGTTCGGCTGTGGTGGGGGCTCCTCGAGCCCCGTCGCCCCGGCCAACAACAATGCGCAGGGTGACAGCGCCCTTGAGGCGCTTGCGGCCGAAGTCGACAGCTATGCTGGCGGCTCTGGCTACTTCGAAATCGTCGATGCCGAGACCGGCGCCGTCGTCAGCACCACCGATATGGTGGCCAATGAAGATGGTTCCTACGGTCTGGATCTTCGCTCCGCCCAGGATATCGCCTACGGCCCCGTGGCCAACCAGGTGTTCCGGGTGTCGCTGATCATCGACACCGACGCTCCGTTCGCCCCCCGTGGTTATACGGGTGCTGGCAACCCTCTGTACTACGTCGGCGACACCGTTGCCTATGACGTGAACATCACCCGCTTGTTCCGGAAGCGCTCGCGCCTCTACAAGCTCGGTGCCTTCGATGTGGAAGCCCGACACCTGTTCGCGGCTGACAACTCGATGCTGCCGGAGTGCATCCCTGGCCAGAACCCCCTGACCATCCAGGATGTCAACTTCAAGACCAGCACCCCGAACGGTGGCCCGTATGCGTGGTCGCTCGACGGCAAGACCTTCGCCGCTTCTGGCCTGCAGTACAAGCTCTGCAACCTGCCTGGCCTGCAGTACGGCACCGACAAGATCTGCATCCGGATCTACTGGGTGGTTCCGGGTTCCGTCTTCGGTCTCCCCTGCAACACCTGCGAAGTCCGCTGCATCGTCTTCGACAAGTGCATCGGCATCTACGACCCGCCGGCGTAAGCTGACGGCTCCACCTACTGCGGAAAGAGGAACAGCCCCCCGGTTCGCCGGGGGGTCTCCTAATTCTGGGGGGAAGGTGATCGTTCGAAGAGGTTAGGAGCGCGGAAGGCGAGGAGGACGCTGCAGTTCTACGCGGAGCCCATCCTTGTAGCCGCGCCATTTCGCGATCGGCGCATCCGCGTTCGGGCCGCCAGACTCCCGCCGCATTGCTACAAATATGGACAGACGCAACCAGCACCAGGTCTGGAAGCGTTGCCAGCGAGTGGCGTGCTGACGCGCACAGACTGCCGTGCCGTAGCCCAATAGATACCGTCCCCGGGCAGAGTACCCGCCACCCGTGGCCTGACCGGCCCGGTGGTAAACCCGAGAAGCCGGCACAACAAAGGACCCGATCCCGGCTTTTTTTGCCCGGAGCGCGAAATCCACATCCTCAACGTACGCAAAGTAGGTTTCGTCGAACAGACCTATCGCCTGAAGCACAGCCATGGGTATGAGCAGCATGCACCCGGTGCAGAAGCCAGTCGGGACCACCGAAGCCTCCATGAGTCGCGGTGGAAGCTGCGCGACTGGTTGATTAAACCGGTCCAGCTCTCCGGGGAGTGCACGCCAGGTCACCCGGCCACCACAGGCCCAGATCCGGTCGTGCGCCGGATGCTGGAGGATTAGGGGGGTCAGGAGCCGATCCGGCTGCGCCTGCTCGCAGAGTCGACGGAGGGCTTCTGGCTTCAGAAGTGTGTCGTTGTTCAGGAGCAGGACCGCTTCCGCGCCGTCCCGGGCGGCCTGACGGATCCCCTGATTCACGCCGCGTGAAAAGCCGACGTTCTCGGCATTGGCGAGGAAGGTGACCCATGGCAGATCGTTGACATAATTCGAGAGCCAGGTGAAATCGTCCAGCTCGCTGCCATTGTCAATGACCAGCGTCGAGAAGGGACCAAAGCCAGCAGCCTCGGCATCGGCAATGGCTGGTGCAAGGGTGGTCAGACAGGCGGCGGTATCCCGACTCCCCTGATAGTTCAGGATGATGATGGTTGTCCGGCCACACGGCATCAGCATTGTGCTCCGGGCTTTTGTAGTCGCGCGACGAGGTACTCCACACCGTGGAGGTGGTCCGGCACGAACTTGTAAGGAGTCGGCATCTGACGCAGGTCCATCGCTGGGGTCCACTCTGCAACACGCTTCTTAACCAACGCACCGATGCCGAGCTTCCGCTTCAGGCCGATGTACCCCTTGCGGAGGGAAGTGAGCAGGCTGCTTCCTGGATGCTGCCCGACTTGCCCCGAGAGAGTCCAAGTCCACTCCGGGAGGTGGGCTGTGAGGAGCTGGCGGAACTCATCCGGGGTGTACTCATGGTGATGGAACTCATTTTCGCCAGCGATCTGGTGTGACTCGGGATTGGGCGTCGAGATCAGCGCGATCCCCCCAGGCGCCAGTACCCGGCTAATTTCGCGCAGAAGAGGTGCCGGGTCGGTCAGATGTTCCAAGATCTCAAACGCAACGATGCCTGACACGCTCCCATCGTTGAGTGGGAGCTGGCTGACATCCGATTCGGTATAGCTCAGTCGGAGCCCCTGTTGCCGGGCAGGACCAAATGTCGCTTCGGCCCAGCTGATGGCTTCTTTGGAGATATCGACGCCCTGTGCGGTGAAACCAGCCTGGGCCAGCATGTGGGTCCCGTAGCCTGCTCCGCAGGCGACATCCAGCACCGACGCCGCTGGAGGGAGCACTTCGCCCAGGATCGACAGCGCCCACTGATACCGCGCGACATGCTCAGCCAGGAGCCCCTGGTCCACCTGTCCCGGAACCAACCGCTCTCCGGTAAATGCCAAGGCAGGCGTGTCGGACATCATCAGGTACCTCGATCCAGTGGTGGTAGCTGCAGGCCCCGACGGAAGCCTGCGGTCCAGGCCAGCAGCGCCCGGGTGATGAGAGGCGCTTCAGTCAGCAGCAGGCGCCAGGCCCCCGGCTCATGCGACAGCGCGCGCTTCCAGAGGATACCGGCTTTGATGAAGGGACACAGTAGCCATGCGCCCGGGATGCGAGCCAGCCAGCTGCCAGGGAGGTCGTAGGCCCGACGGACTTGCGCGGTCGATTCCCCAAGCTTCCGCTGCTGATTGATGAGCGCCACGGGGTCGGTTTTCGAAAAGTGCGCGACCTGCAGTGCTGGGTCAAACCAGATCACCAGCCCAGTGCTCCGGAGTCGCTCGACGAGTTCGACATCCTCGTTTCCCCAGGTCGCCTCGAGGAATCGTCCATTGCCGAGAGCCGAGCGCTTGATCGAAAGATTACAGGTCGGGATGACCCGGGCGAGCCGGGGTGGCCATGTCGGGGTGTAGCCGCTGAACTCCAGCAGATGCGCCACCTGAGCAACCCGGGAGTCGGCATGGGCATTCGCGATGCTTCCCCCGATGGCGGCGTATTCAGGATGCGCTGCGTGGGCAGCGGCGATCCGCGCGAGCCAGTCCGGAGCCGGGACCGCGTCAGCATCCACGAAGGCGAGGATGTCGCCGGTGCAGCGGTCGATGCCCCGATTGCGGGCACCGCCAGGATTCGTCTGGCTGGTCAGGTGGATCACCTGGACGCTGGGAAAAGCATCCCGGACAGCTTCCGCCGTGTTGTCATCGCCCGAGTCCACGACCAGAATCTCATGGGATGGGGGATCCACCTGCTGAAGCAGCGCTTCCAGCGTCTGACGAATCAGGGGCCAGGCGCGATAGCTGGGGATGATGACCGAAATCAGTGGCACCAGACGCGGTTACCCACCTGCCGGGCTCGGAGCATGACTCTCTGCGGGCTTCTGTAGCAACAGCACAATGCGGGTCGCGTTCTGCTTTGTCGACACATCCCCGATCGCAACCGCCTGACCTACCGGATAGACAATCCAGCCCAGCAGCCCATTCCGGATGGCGGATGGCAGTTTCGGCCAGAGTGCTCCAAGGCCGACAGTTTCTTCTGAAAAATAAAAGCGTCGGAGGGGTTGCAGATCGGTGTGAGCCAGCAATCGGGTGGAGAGCGCTTCCTCGGTGTAGATTCGGAAAGGCAGACGGTCTTCCTGGCCTTCCTGCCAGCGCCGCCCATACCGAAGCGACACGGCTGCGAGTCCACCTTTACGCACCAGACGCGCGACTTCCTGGTAGATGGCACTGTCCATCTCATCCCGGGTGCGGTCGATACAGGAAAGGGCGATAACCAAATCGAAGGAGTGGTCGGGATACCCCGACTGGTGCATTTCCGCCTTGCGGATCACCAGGCGCTGTTTGGCAAGCAATGCGCCGAGGCCAGCTTCTTTCGCGTACCGCTCCTGTCGCTGGACCCGGGGGTCATAATCGAGCAGGTGCGTTTCGCACCCTTTGGAAGCGAGATAGAGCCCCAGGGGAGACTCAGCGGCTCCCATCAGCAGGACTTTATGGCCAGGTCCGGGCTTGCAGCCCAGGAGCGCTTCGCTGCATTCCATGAAGTGATTGAAATCGAGCGCAATCGCATGACGTCCCATCCCTAGCCGCGCATTGAAATTGCGGAGGTCCTTCCAGAGCAGCGCGCGCAGATGGAGTTCCTGCTTGCGGGGCAGGTCGAAGATACGCAGCTCTGGTGCGGTCCGGTGGGAGTGTTCAGCGTAGGTCATGGACGGCATACCTGCGTGGGGATCGGGTCGGCCGAAAAGACTTCGGGCATGGTAACAAACGGACCCGCTTCCCGCCCGTTCCGCGTGAGGAACGTCCATCCGACCGGTATACTCGCCGGCTGGTACGGGGGCTGTCGAGTTCCCGCATTTTGCGACCCCCTTCAGGAGTCCGCTGCCCGCTCATGGAAATCTCCCGCTGTCTCGCCATCGTCTCTGACATCCACTGCAACGAGGAAGCGCTGGGGCGCTGTCTGAGTCGACTGCAGCTGATGGGCTTTGAGAATCCCAAGAAGATCGTCCATTTGGGAGACGCCATCGGCTATGGCGCAAAGCCGAAAGAGGTCCTGGCCAAAGTCCGCACGTTCGGACTGGCCCTTAAGGGGAATCATGAGGACTATCTGAAGGCTTCCGATCCCAAGAAGGTCAACCCCAATGCCCTCAAGGCCATTGAGTTCAACAAGGGACTCCTGACCGAAGAAGACATCAACTGGCTGCTGAGCCTCCCCGATGAGCAGACCATCACCACTCAGGCGGGGTACAAGCTGAAGTTCGCGCACTATGCCCCGATTGTTGACTACGGTTATGTCGAGAACAAAGCCGATGTTGAGCGCTCCTTCGTGGGCGTCGGCGACGATGTCCATGTCATGTTTGTCGGCCATACACACAAAGCGGCTCTGATGAGCATGGACGAAAAGGGCCGGGCGCAGTACCTGCCGGGAGAAGACCTGAAAAAGACCTTTGGCTGGGATAGCCCCATCCAGCTCGACCCCGCCCAGCGCTACATCATCAACGTGGGATCGGTCGGCCAGCCCCGGGATGGGGACCCCCGGGCCAGTTTCGTGCTGTACGACATGGGGGAGCACTCCATTCGATTCATTCGGGTGGACTACTCCATCGATAAGACCCAGGAGCAGATCCGCGAAGCCGGGCTCCCCGCGCACCTGTCGGATCGCCTGAGCAAGGGCGAGTAATCCCCGACGTATGGCCCGCGTTGTCCTGCTGGTGGAATCGCTGAACAATCCCGGCAATGTCGGGGCTATTCTGCGTACGGCAGAAGTCTTCGCCATCACCCGGGTGGTCCTGTTCGGGAACAAGAGCTTTGCGCGGGGGATCGCGAAGGGGGGCCACAAGTGGGTCGATCTGGAGTTCGCCCACGACCCCGCCGTGCTCGACCAGTACAAAGCCGAGGGGTATCGGGTCACCGGCATTGAAAATGGTGAAGGCGCTTTTTCGCTCTTCACCTACCGCTTTGCGGAAGATACGGTCCTTGTACTGGGCAATGAAGTCGGCGGGGTAGGGAAGGCGTTGCAGGAGAAACTCGATGACATGGTGATCATCCCGATGTTCGGGCTGACCGGGTCGCTGAATGTGACGCAGGCTGGGACCATTGCGGTCTATGAGTACCGCCGACAGTACCCCTACATCGGTTAAGTCGACCGGGTCCGATCCGGGCCGGGAGGCGATGTGGGAGTCTCCATTTCGAGTTCTGCGCAGCAGCAGTCGGGCAGGATGACACCTGATCGCTCATCGACACAGACCGGACGCCCATCCTTTTCGGCCCAGAAGACGAACGTGCTGCCACACGACGCGCAATCAGGATGCGTGGCCGCCCAGTCTGCGACCCGCTGCACCTCGAGCTGCCAGGTGATGTACTCCGTGGCTACGCGCTGATTGACCTGATACTCCGTCGGCATTTCAAACGCTTCCGGACCCGCCGCCTGGAGTTGCGCCAGTTCAGCCTGAGTCTTTTTCACCAGCTGCCAGCCCGGACCGTCAGCCACCATCTGGACTCCCCAATCCTCTGGCGTGCTGGCGTAGAACCAGGTCGCGCCAGTGGCACCCCAACCGATGAGCTGGTAGTCGCTGGCCTCCCGACGTTTGTAGAAAAAGTCGCCGGGGTGGTACTCCTCTGACGGAGCCATCAGCCGCTCGGGAGCGAAGGGATTCGGATAGTCGACCCACATGTCGCCCTGACGCAGGGCCTCAAAATCGGGCGGGACATCCCCGAACCGAATCTCGTACTCCTCGATGGCACTTTTGAGATGCTCCATCCGGATCCGGACCAGGCGGTCTTCCGCGCCTGGGGTATCCCCAAAGATCACCATCCAGGTAGCGGGATCGTAGTACCGCGTAATGTCGCGACGCATCCACTTGACGTTTGCCGGCTCGTTGGGATTGAGAAAGAGACCCGCGATGCCGAGCTCGCCCCCGCCGGGATCCGGGCGAAACCAGATGTCGCCAGCCTCGATGGCCCCACTCCGTATCGCATCGCCGATGGGTTCCATGTCTCCGAAGCCCAGTGGTGCGCCTGTGTAGGGATTGGTGAGTCCCGGTGGCAAATGGCCTGAATCCAGCAGCACTTCCGGGGAGGCGGGGACCTCCCGAAACTCCAGGGTGTAGGTGTAGTAGGCCGCCTCTACCAGTCCGAGATTTCGGGCGACCTGATCAAATGCTCCCTTGAGCTCGTCTTTGGTCGCACTTTTCCACTCCGCCACTTGCGTGCGGCGATCTGCAGCTGAGGCCAGTCCTGAACACCCGGTCAAACCAGGGGACAGCAGGAATACCGCGATGATGAGCGACAGGAGGGTAGGCGAGTAACCGCCGGTGCAGCGCATGAGCGGAGGATACCAGACCGCCCGGCCCGCCATTGTGGTTGCCATTGTCCGGTTCACCCTGATCAGGGCTGATTGCTTGCAGGTCGATTGAGGGGGATACAAATCGACGCGAGCGCTACGAGTCCGATGACATCCGGCTGAAATCTAACGGCACCGCGAGGGGTCTGGTCCTGACGTTAGCCATGTAACCCCCGCTACCCCGGAGCGTGGGGGTGGTCTGCCGCAAGGAGTCGCATCTGACGTGACCCGGACTCAAGCACCTGAGCGTCTGCTGGATGCTATCGCGAGTCAGATTGCCCAGCCCGGAGACTATCTCTCCCGGCTGCGGAACTGCCTGTCACTGCTGCAGGGGCATTTTGGTGCCCAACGCGCTGCGATTCGGCTCTACAACGGCCATCAGGCTGCTGGCATCTTTACGTTGGTCCTGCCGGAGAACCGGTTTGCCCCGGAACTGGAAGCGCTGTTTCAGACCGCCTTCATGCGGCAGATCCCCCTCGTCCATCGCCCCGACCGGCAGACCCGCTATGGCATTCTGTCGATGCCGGATTTCCCGGCGATGGCTGCGCCGGTCATGGCGCATGGGCAGCCCATTGCGGTGGTGGTCCTCGCGAAGCACCAGGGACTCAACCTCGATCTGGCAGACCTGGCGGCCCTGGATCAGGTCCTCCCCCTGCTGTCAGCGGTCATAGAAGAAGCGGTGATGCAGCGCTCCATGATTGCCGGCTACCTCAAAACCATCGAAGCGCTGGCCCTCGCCCTGGAAGCCAAGGACCCATACACCCGGGGACACAGCAACATGGTGGCGGCTTACAGCCTGGCGATCGCCGAGCGGATCGGGCTCAATGATGAAGAACAGGAAATTCTGGCCCTCGGGGCCATCATGCACGACCTCGGCAAGATCGGGATTCCTGACCATGTGCTGACCAAGCCAGGCGCGCTGACCACCGAAGAGTTTGACCTGATGAAGAAGCACCCGGAGATCGGGGAGCAGATTCTCAAGCCACTGGACCACAACTACCTGGATCGCCCCCGCCAGATCGTCCGGAGCCACCATGAACGACTGGATGGTCGCGGCTATCCCGATGGGCTCATCGCGGCGGAGATTCCGTTGTTGGTCCGCATTGTCTCCATCGCCGATGCCTGGGACGCCATGACCTCGGACCGGCCGTATCGGGCAGCGCTGGCCTATGAAGTCGCGGCCCGGGAGCTGCTCCGTCGTTCCGGCGACATGTGGGATCCGGACCTGGTGCGGGAGCATCTGGCAATTGTCTTCCCGGAAGCGCTGGTGAGCCTCGATCGGGCTGCTGCCTAGACAGTTCCGGCCCCTCTGAATAACTGCAAAGGGACTGTTGGCAGCGTGATGCCGTGAAGGCGTCGCAAGCCAAAATCAGGAAGCCCTCCGGCGGGCAACGAATGCCGGAAGCCGGAGGACCGAAGTGTGTCGCACTACGAGCCATGCCAGTGCTTGAGAAACTGGGGGCTAGTTGACCTGGGAGACCAGGAAGAGTTGATAGCCCTCGGTCGACAGGCGCGGGTCGCCTGGCTTCAATATCTCACCCTTGCTGCGCAGCGATCCGACCGCTGGGTCAAAAGTGATGGTGAAGAGGCGCTCCGGGCTCCAGCCAGACTGATCCCGCTCGCTGACCCGGATGAGATTGTGCTCGGTGTTGATCCAGACTTCGATGCCGAACTGCGACGAAGCGAGCAGGTCTGGCTGTGGCTGCATCCGATGGGGCCGTAAGTGCAGCGCTTGCAGCATCTCTGCATGGCTCTCCGGCAGCCGGCCATACCTCCGTCCGAAATCCTTGATGCGCTCAACGATCGCGAACGTAGCCAGCTCTGTCTGCATTGAGGGAACGCCCGAGAAGATGTTGTTGATGTTCTTCCTAAAGGACTTTGAGACCGTACCCGGTTCTCCGACAGTGAACTGGATATGCAGGGTTTCATGATCCAGTAGCAAAGCATAGGCACCAGCCGGGATGGTCCCTCCCGTAGCGCGATCAATGATCGGCCAGTCACTCTGATCTTGTCTGACAGGGTGATAGAACAGCGGCAAAGCGTCAAACAGCTCGGTCAGACTCGAGGGACGATGACCGTGTTCCGCTGTAAACGTTTCGATGCTATCCATCATTTCCATCCAGATCCCGTTGAACCGGAGTGACTGCTCGGAAGCGACATCACCATTCACAGCCCTCGCCATCTTGGGCAACTCTGGCACCCACGAGTCAGGCTTCGCGGCAGCTTCGACTGACGTTGCTGCCTCTACTCCAGCCACAGGAGCCGGATGAGAGTTGTTGACGGGTGAGTCTGTGACATCCAGAGCGGGTGATTCCTGTGCTCCGACATTCGGAACCGAAGATGATGTGTTTGCCAGATCTGAAGTGGCAACAGGAATGGAACTGGCTGTACTGGCGTATTGCCTGCCTTCCTTCTCCAGACACCCACAAAAGAGTGCCATTCCGATGATCGTGCAGAGAAGCAGTTTGATGCTGTTCATGCTTTCGCTCCTTGTCTTGAGATAACAGTCTACGGGCAAGTCGGGCAAATTGAGGTGTTGCAGTAAACGACAGTCGGAACAGTGCCTTCTGTGCAAGGTGTGCCGAGGCAGTCTGGCCCATCCGGGTCAAAGCAGAGATGGATTTGATTTTCAAAGTCCTCTCCACATTCCTCTGGCTCCGGAGGATCTTCGATGCACCGAACGGGCAGGTAGGAAATGAAGCCACCGCACTGTGTGCCTGGGCTTCCATTTGGACACGTTTGGGCAACGAGCTCACAACTCGAGAAGAGCGTAAACTGTCGCGTGGTGGTGGTGATGCTGTATTGGCAGTCTGGATAGCCCTCCTGAGGGCATTCGTAGATGCACGTTTCGCTGGCGACATCTTGCTTCAAAAGCTTCCAACAGCAGAAGGGAGGACTGGCCTCTGCCGACGAGATCGGACCAGGAATGCCGCTAAAGATGCTCAGCATCAGCACACTGAGCAGCAACCAGAGTCTGGACATGAATCGTCCTCCAACTGGGACATGCTCCGCAACTCAACGAACTACGCGAAGTACGCGAGGTACGCGAGGTACGCGAGGTACGCACGAGACAATATCACAGCATTGGGCTGCGGTGCAAATGCATCCCTTAGTCCTCAAAAATTAGCTGACTGGACTCCCCGCCGGGGCATCCTGCTCCGGGGTCAGCACTATTACACGCCCATCTGCAGTCGTAGTAGCGAGCAGCATCCCCTGCGATTCCACGCCCCGCAGTTTCTGCGGTGCCAGATTCGTCAGCACCACAATCTTGCGCCCGACCATCGACTCCGGCGTGTAATGCTCTGCGATGCCAGAGATGCTAGTTCACTCTGTTGTTCTCAGCTGTTGTACGGCATCCAGAACTGGTGCGGGAGCATCTGGCTATTGTCTACTTGGAAGCGCTCGTGAGCCTCGACCGGGCCGCCGCCTAGCTAGTTCCGGTCTCTCCGAATAACTGGCAATGAGACTGTTGGCAACGTGATGCCGTGAAGGCGTCGCAAGCCAAAATCAGGAAGCCCTCCGGCGGGCAATGAATGCCGGAAGCTGGAGGGCAGAAGTGTGTAGCACTGCGAGTCAGGCCAGTGCTGAAGAAACTGGAGGCTAGTTGACCTGGGAGACCAGAAAGAGTTGATAGCCCTCGGTCGACAGGCGCGGGTCGCCTGGCTTCAATATCTCGCCCGTGCTGCGCAGAGATCCGACCGCTGGGTCAAAGGTGATGGTGAAGAGGCGCTCTGGGCTCCAGCCGGACTGATCACGCTCGCTGACCCGGATGAGATTGTGCTCAGTGTTGATCCAGACTTCGATCCCGAACTGCGATGGGGCGAGCAGGCCCGGTTGCGGCTGCATTCGATTCGCGCGGAGGTGCAACTGTTGCAGCAGCTCTGCGTGGCTCTCGGGTAGTCGGCCCATCAACTGTCCGAAATCCTTGATTCGTTGCACGACGGCAAAAGTGGCCATCTCAGTGCTCAGCGACGGCACTCCCGTGAGTTGCTTCTCAAGCTTCTGTCTGTATGACTTCGAGACCGTTCCCGGTTCACCCACCGTGAACTGAATCCCTAATGCTTCCTGATCCAGAACCAGGATGAAAGAGCCGGGAGGAGCGGACTCTCCAGTGGCCCCGTCGATGATCGGCCAGTCGGTCTGATCGCTCCGTATGGGATGATAAAACAGTGGGTAGGAATCGAACAGCACAGTCAAACTTCGGGGGCGATGTCCACGATCCGCCGTGAATGTGTCGATGCTGTCCAGTATCTCGTGGAAAAAAATCCCGTCGAAGAGGATTTGCTGTCGGCTAGGGATGTCGCCGTTGACAGCTCGAGCCATCAGCTTGATTTCGGGAATCCAGAGATTTTCTGGATAGCCCTCTTGAGGGCAATCATAGATGCAGAGTTGGCTGGCAACATCCTCTTTCAGAAGCTTCCAGCAGCAGAAGGGGGGACTGGCCTCCGCCGACGAGATCGGACCAGGAATGCCGCTAAAGATGCTCAACATCAGCACACTGAGCAGCAACCAGAGTTTGGACACGAATCGACCTCCAACTGGGACATGCTCCGCAACTCAACGAACTACGCGAAGTACGCGAAGTACGCACGAGACAATATCACAGCATTGGACTGCGGTGCAAATGCATCCCTTGATCCGCAAAAATTAGCTGACTGGACTCCCCGCTGCGGCATCCTGCTCCGGGCTCAGGACAATGACGCGCCCGTCTGCCGTCGTGGCAGCGAGCAGCATCCCCTGCGATTCCACGCCCCGCAGTTTCCGCGGTGCCAGATTCACCAGCACCACAATCTTGCGCCCAACCATCGACTCCGGCGTGTAATGCTCTGCGATGCCCGACACAATGGTCCGCTCTTCGGTTCCCAGCGAAACGGTCAGTTTCAGGAGCTTGTCCGCACCTTCCACCCGTTCTGCCGCCGTCACTTCCGCGACCCGCAGGTCGAGCTTTCCAAAATCGTCGTACTGAATCTCGCCCTTGTCGCCACCCTTTTTCTTGACCGGCGGCGCGGGAGTCGCGATGGCGTTCGCCGGTGGCGCTGCCGGGGCGCTCCCGGCAGCAAGCCGCTCGAAGTAGGCCGCTTCATCGATGCGCGGCACGATCGGCTCTCCCAGGCGGGTAAGAGTCCCGGCTGGCAACAGGCCCAGCGTATGCGCCGCCTGTCGCGGCTGTTCTGCCGCCAGTCCATCAAGGCCCAGCTGGCTCCAGATGGCCTGTGCCAGATTGGGGATGTAGGGGCTCAGGGCGATGGCGATCAGTCGCAGGGCATCGAGCATGTCATAGAGCGTTTGGTCAAGGGCAGCATCATTCCCCTGCTTCGACAGCGCCCAGGGGGCCCGGGAGTCGATGAATTTGTTGATGCCCCGTACAACTTCCCAGACCTGCTCCAGCGCCGACTGCAGGCGAAACTCCTCCAGCTCGGCATCAGACGACGGCAGGACCCGGGCGATGAGCTCCTGCAGGTCGCTATAGGCCGGGTCCGGCGGAGTCTCTGGACGTGCTGGGACAGTTCCCTGTCGGTAGCGTCCGAGCATGGAGAGTGAGCGATGGAGCGCATTCCCCAGATCATTGGCGAGGTCGCTGTTCACCCGGTGGATGAACGCTTCGTCGCTGAAGGTGCCATCGCTGCCGAGGGACGCCTCCCGTAGCAGGTAATAGCGGAAGGGGTCGGGCCCGAACTCTTCGATGAACGGCTCAGGCTGGATGAGATTTCCTCGGGACTTGGAGATTTTCTGGTCGTCTTTGACCCAGAAACCGTGTGCCACGACTCCCCGGGTCAGGGGCAACTCCGCGGCGAGTAACACGGCGGGCATGATCACCGTGTGGAACCAGAGAATGTCTTTCCCGATCAGATGCACGATGTTGGGCCACAGATGTCCGAAGCGGGCCGGATCGACCCGATAGCTGCTGGCGGTGGCATAGCCCAGCAGCGCATCGACCCAGACATAGCAGACATGTCCTGGAGCCAGGGAGTCGAGGGGCACGCCCCACTCGATGCTGGTTCGAGTGATCGAGAGGTCCTTGAGTTCCTCGCCCTGGAGTCGCGAGAGAATCTCGTTCCGCCGACTCTCGGGGCGAATCCGCTCGGGCTCCTTCGCATACAGGTCCAGGAGCGCCTGCCGGTAGGCTGACATCCGGAAGTAAAAGGTCTCTTCACTGGTCCAGACCAGGTCAGCGGTGCCGTTATCTGCCTCGACCTGCTCCTTTTCGCTTTCGGGAACAAAGCGCTCTTCTGAGACGCTGTACCAGCCCTCGTAGGAACCCGAATAAATCGCTCCTCGCTCCTGGAGGCGATCCACCACTTCCTGCACGTCCAGATAATGCGCTGGCTCTGTGGTCCGGACATAGCGGTCGTAGCTCATCCCGAATATGTCCCAGAGCTCTTTGGTGTAGGTGACGATGTCGTCGCACCAGGCCTGGGGAGTCTTGTCGTGTTTCTTCGCCGTGTTCGCGATTTTCTGACCGTGCTCATCCGCCCCGGTGATAAACCAGACTTCCGATCCGCACTGACGGTAATACCTCGCCAGGGTGTCGGCGATGCAGGTGGAATAGGTATGGCCGATGTGCGGGCGACCATTGGTGTAGTACAGGGGGGTAGTGATGCCGAAGACCGGAGGGGTCATAGCTACGCGAGCACTCCTTGGACAGGACGGATGGGTCCAGTAGTGGCCTTTTGAGGGCCGACCGGGGATGGTAACACCCCGTCAGGAGGCACTCAGGTCGTCATCGTGGACTTGCAGCACATCGGTGAGGGTGACATCGAGCAGTTCCAGACGTTCCAGCAAGTCATGGACTGCCTGGTGACTCGTGAAGCCGGTCCCTGTGGGCCACGATGGCTGATCAGGCACCATCACTTGCCAGCGATAGTCCGTCTCCGGGTCGTCCTCATCGGGAGGTGTCGCGACAAGCCGGATGTCCTGCACTCCGAGGCGTGCCCGAAAGTGCGTGATGGTGACAGGACGCCGGCTCCGCATCGTCCCGTGATTGTACAGATCGGCGGGGCTACGGCGGGGTGACAGCGTAGGTCTGGTAGCGCGCCCGGCCGGTCGCGATGGCGGTGGAGTTGAGTCCGGCCACGATGACCCGGTTGCCGGCATTGGAGTACCCCACACGTCCCTGTGTGTGGGTTTCTCCGGCGATGGAGGGGATGATGGCGAAGTCTTCGACCAGTTTGAACTGTCCGCTGGGTGTAAGGAGCGCTCCCCAGATTTCCTGTCGACCGTTCACCATGCGGTCATCATCCCAGACCGCATGAATGCGATTGCTGGTATCGATGGCGAGCTGTGTCCTGGCCGGGTTGTTCGTGCCCGGAGCAGCCCCGCTGGTGTTGCTGATGCGGATTGGGAGACTCCAGCCATCACCAGTCGTGAACTTTGTCAGGAAAACGGCGGTTTGGGTCGCGCTGCCGTTCATGTCATCAATCCAGGCCACGACCGGCTCGTTGTTGCTGTTGATCGAGATCGCGACTTCTGTGAGTCCGCCATCAGCATACGGTGCACCGGTGAGCAGGACCGGAGCACCGTCCCAGCTTCCCGGAGTCCCATGAAGCCACTTGCGGTAGTAGATCTCATCGACCGATGCGGCACCCTGGATTTCCCAGACGATGTGGAGGTTGTTGGCTCCATCGATAGCGGCCGCGACATTTGCAGACGGAAGCGCAGTGATTCCGGTGTCGACCGGCCCCGGCAGCTGGGTGAAGACAGCAGGATGGATGAAGGCGTTTGTGGTCTGGTACAGCGTCAGACGCGAGGGGTTGTGTCCCAGGGTCGTGGAGGTATTCCGGACCAGGACATACGCCGTGTTGGCGATGGTGCGGCTGGGAAGCACGATCGGCTGGCGATAGGTGCCGGCGGTTTCGATTTCGACGCCGTTACTCACAGCGCCATAGTTCACAAGTCCGCCACTCTCACTCTGGCAGGCGAGGTAGGTCAGATCGTTGCCCGTATCTATCGCCGCAAGGGAGGGGAGCCCATTGGCCATCACGCCGATGCTGAAGCCATTCGCGCTTGGAGCGGCAGCTCCACCGGCGTAGCTGGTGAGGGTCGCAGCCGGATTCAGCCAGGTGCGGCCATCGTCCGTGCTCCGGTAGATGCGGATGGTGTTCGGTGAAGCCGAGTGGACGCCGCAATAGACATCACCATTGCCCTGCACGGCAATCACCCGGGTTTGCGCTGGACTGCCAATGTTGATGGCAGTACTGCCCATGTCCGCGTTGATGCCCACGCCCGGGACCGGATCCGGGGTGATATTCCCCAACACGGCCGTGGGGACTACCGGAATGCGGACCACCTGATAGCGGGTCGAAGAAAGCCGGGTCACAGGCTGGAGGGACTCGTTCAGGACGATCGGCAGAGTGGTGTCCGTGGCATCGTCCTGATCCTGGGTGTCCTGCACCCGCAGGAGCCCCAGGACATCGACCGTGGTGGTCGGATTGAAGAGGTCTTCGTTGTTCAGCGAGACACTACTCGTAATCAGCGGGGCAGTCCCCAGGGGAGCGGTGCCGGGGAATGGGGCAATGGTGGCCAGCTGAGGAGCGGAGAGCGAGACATTTAGCACGTTTGAATTCTCGGAGATCAGCGACGGATTGGACGGATCCGGAAAAGCGGGTGCGACCGAAGCTCCATGATCCCAGTCGAGCACCGTCAGATCGATCAGCACGATGTCGCTGCTGATGCCGGACCGGAGGAAGCCTGAGACTGTCGCGTTGATATGCTGGACATCACCCGCGGCCTCTGGCAGCAGATAGCGCAGACTGGCAGGATTCCCAGGCTCGGGGAGCCGCTTCGCCTTGGGGTTCGGGGTTGCCCGGGGGTCCATGTACTTGGCGACCGGCACGAGCACAAAGTCGATGGCACCGCTGGTGGCATCCAGATCAAAGGTTACATCGACCGAACTCCCCTGTGGAAACACGTCGAATCCTGTCGGACTCAGCAGCGCACTGCCGGTCCAGCCATGCGCGCCCGGCTGGTAGTTCCCCAGGGGATTCAGCGGGTCGATTCCCTTGGCCACGAGGCGGTATGGGAAGAGATTGGTGCTCGCTGCACCCAGAGTACTGCGGTTAAAAGTCGACCCGGGATCGCGATAGCCATCGGCGTTTCGGAGCAGACTCCCATTGGTTGCCAGTGGGCCTTCGCCGAAGTTAAACGTATCAGTTCCAGGTGTCACGACGAGGGCCGTGACATCGAACAGATGCAGGTCGATGCGCTTGGTCGACGAAGCCGGTGGCACCAGGTCGGCGGGCGCAGCAAACGGATGGGAGAAGCGAACAGTCACCATGACTCGCCCGGCTTCAGGGCCTGGTCCGATCTGCACCAGCTGCACATCACGGGGACCGAAGAACGGGCGCGGCGACAGCAAGTAGAGGTCGCCCTGCCTTGCGGCAGATCGCAGGGGAGTCACCGATCCGGTCAGCGACTCCAGGTCTGCGCTAACCGCATACGCGCCCATCGCCGCCTCCGCCATTCCACCAGGAGCAGCATAGACCTGACTGGCAGTCAGTGGGTCAGGTGTCGACTCCAGACCAGCAACCGAAGGTGCTTCGCTGGAAGCGGAGCAGGCAGCGAGCAGCAGGCTGAGCAGCGAGAGCTGAGGGAACAGGGGATGGCGCATGGACGTCCTCCGGCGCAGGGCGAGCGAACGAGTCAGTTGTGATGCGGGAACGGCAGGCAGTCCGTTGCGTCGCCAGGCAATCCGTGGCCCTGGCAAGTATAGAGGGGCAGCCATGGTCGAAGCAAAAAGCCGGACCTCAATTCGCTTTGAAGTCCGACGGTTCATCTTCAGCCTCGTGCAGGGCGATTAAGCCGAAGGGCTCAGGGCGCGACAGTGTACTGCCGATACCGCACCCGTCCGGTAGCGTTAGCCGTGCTGATCCGCCCAATGACCGTCATGCGCTGTGATACCGGGTCCCATTCGATGGCTGGAATGGTCGTGATGAACTCATAGGTGCCATCCACCCCCGGGATGATCTCGAAGTCACCGGGAGTGAGTTTCTGCTGGCCATCACTGCTCAGTACTGCGCCCCAAAGTTCATACACAGGAGTCGAGGTGTTTTCCCTGGAGTCACGCCAGACCAGGTGAATCCGGCCAGCGCTGTCGAGGGCCATGTCGGGAAAGAGGATGATGTTGGCGGCAAGTGCGCCATTTGGGGGGTCATTCACCGTGAGAAGGGGCGACCAGCCCGTGCCACTACTGAAGCGCGTAAGCCTGACACTATTGTCGTTCGGAAAGGTGGGATCCGGATCACTGTCTTTCATCGCCACGATCGGCTCGTTCGCGCTGGTCACCAGAATGCTGGGATCGCTCAGACTGGTCCCTGTACCGATCACGACTTCCGTCGCTGCCCAGGAGCCGCCGCTCGGAGTGCCATCATCGTCGAATCGCCGATAAAAGAGCTGATGGTTGCCGGAGATGCGGTTTATCCAGACCAGGTGGAAGCGTGCCTGAGCATCCATGACGCCGCGCAGCGCTTCATCCCGCTGTACTCCGGTGTCGAGGGAATCCGCTGTGCCGGGTAGAAGCGTAAACGTGGGATTCGCGCTGGCGGCATTCTGGGAGAAGAAGACACTGATTCCCCGGTAATTCGGGCCCGCTGGCGTGCCGCTGATGAAGTAGTTCTCTGCGACAACATAGACGCGGTTCGGATTGGTCGGATGGGGCAGCACTACCGGATCCTTCCAGGACCCGTCGCCATCAATTTCGACGCCACTGGTTAGTGGATTGAGCGTCACCGTGCCCCCAGACTCCGACTGCGCTGCGATGTACCCCAGGTCATACCCCGTGTCGATAACCGCCAGGGCGGGGAGTCCATTCGCCAGAAGCCCCAAGCCAAGCCCGTTGCGTACAGCCGTGAGTGCGGTAGGAGTTCCGAATGTCGCAAACTCGTTGCGATTGCCCCAGGTGGCTCCACCATCGGTGGATCGGTAGAGTACCCAGGCGATGGGCGCTTCATCACGGAGGAAGAACGTGTACAAATCGCCGTTCCCCTCGCTGACAAGCCCCCTGGTGACGTAGTCACTTAGGAAGGCGTAGCTCACGGCTTCCCCCCCCATGTCGGCATTCAGGCCAACAGCTGGTTCCGGTAGCAACGTAATGGTGACCGGCCCTGAAACCACGCCGGGCGTCACGGGGATCCGCACGACCTGATAGCGCGTGCTGCTCAGGGAAGAGACCGGCTGGAGACCCTCGTTGAGCCCCAGCGGGGCGGGGGAGTGGGCATCCTGCTGGTCCGTCACCCGGACCAATCCCAGTGCCTGTGTAGTGGTGGGGGGATCTAACAGGTCCGTGTTCGACACACTCGCCGTGGTACTGAGGAGTGGTGCAGCACCGGTGACTGCGGAGACCGGGAAGGGGCCCGCTGCCTGCAATAGCGGGACACTGATGTCAATGGTTCCCACCTGCGATGGCCGGGCGACTTGCGAGAGATCTGCGTTATTGGGGAACGGCGCAGCGACACTCGCATCGTGATCCCAGTCGAGCACCTCCAGGTCAATGGTCACCTGCTCAGCAGATGAATTACCAGCGAGCGAGCCGTTGACGCTTGCCTGGATGCGCTGCACATCACCGGCGGCTTCAGGTAAAAAGTACCGCAGACTGGTGGGGTCCCCCGGCAGCGGCAGACGCTTTGTTTTTGGGTCGGGCGTGGCGCGGGGATCCATGTACTTCGCCAGTGTGACCAGTGGCAGACTGACAGATGTCTGACCTGTCAGTTCCAGATCAAATGTCACTTCTGCGCTGCCGCCCTGAGGGAACACATCGAATCCCGTCGGGACCAGGAGCGACAAATCGGTCCAGCCGTTGTTGAACGGGGAGTAGTTCCCCAGGGGATTTAGGGGATTGATGTCCTGTGCCACAAGTCGGTACGGAAAGATGTTGGCACCGGCGATACCGAGGGTTGTCCGGTCGAAAGTTTGCCCCGGATCCCGATAGCCATCAGCATTGCGCAGCAGCGCGGCATTGGTCGTGATCGTTCCGCTGAAAAACGTATCGGTCCCTTCAACCGCGAGGAGGGCCGTGACATCAAAGATGTGCAGATCAATCCGTTTCGATGCTGTCGCCGGAGGGTTCAGATCATCTGGTGCAGCGAACGGATGGTAAAAGGCGACCGTGACCCGGAGCGTCTGCCCGGCACCAGACCGCTCGACTTTCCGGACACGGATATCCTTTGGTTTGAAGAAGGGACGAACGCTCAGTTCATACACATCGCCCTGCGTTGAAAGAGCCCGCGTGGGGAGGACTTCAGCACTCATCGCCAGGCTGTCGACATGCAGCTCGACAGCTCCAATGACGCCAGTCACGAGGCCTGGGGAGGTCGCGACTGGCGGCTGCAAAAAGGCATTAAACGCGGAGGTGGAAGTGTCAGTACCGCTCGTCGGTCGAGCGGCGCAACTGAGCAGCAGGATCGAGGCTGGAATCAGGCAGAGAGGTGAAGGGCGCACGAGGGAAGCCTCCGGCGAGGTTTGGAGAGTGACAATAATGAGCTTACTCGACATCACAACAATGAGCACGCTGCTCGGAAACAGACGCGGGCTCCCGGTGAGGGAGCCCGCATATACGGCTTGGTTTTGCTGACGTCTAGAAGCTGTACCGTCGGTAGCGCACCTTGCCGTCAGTGACGGTGCCGTTGGCATAGGCGGTCACCAGCATCTTGTTCACGCCCGGCAGATACTGAATGCGGGAGTTGGTGAAGTCATCGGTGATGGTGGTGGCCGTAAAGACGTTGGTATCAGGTGTCAGCTTCCGACGTCCATCGGCGCTAAAGATAGTGATGGGTGTGTCATCCCACGCGTCCGTGGTCCCATCCTCGCGCCAGACGATGTGGATGCGGTTGTTGGAGTCGATGGCGACGCCGCAGTACTTCCGGAGGCTGTTGAGGTTCGGGTAATTCGTGTTGTTCACGGTCCGGGGTTTCGTCCAGCCAGAGCCCGTGTTGAATTTGGTGACGACCAGGTTCCCCCGGAGGGCTGTCTCATAATTGAGGAATGCCACCACCGGTTCGTTGGCGAAGTTCACTGCGATGTTGGTGTCATCTGCACCCGTCACATCAACCCCGACCTGTCCGATGACGACTTCCGGGCCATCCCACGCCTGCGCCGTGTCATTCCACTTGCGGTACTTGGCGCTGCCGGTGTTGCTCTGTGAGCACCAGGCGACATGGATGTTGCCGACAGAATCGATCGTGGCGATCGGGTCGAACTCGTTGGTCGTCGATCCATCGACATCCATGATGCCCGCCTGGACGAACGTCGGATTCGGTGAGGTCGCGTCATTGGTGATCCAGAGGGTGCTGCTCCACGGATTGACGCCCAGCGTGGAACTGTTGTTTTTCGCCAGAATGTAAAGGCGATTGAGATCGATGGGATGCGGCATCACCGAGGGTGTGTACCAGTCCGACGCAATCTCGATCTCCGAGCCCTCCGATGTCGGACCCCAGTTGATGGATGTACCAGTTTCAGAAGCCGAGCGCTTGAAGAGGAGGTCAAAGCCGGAGTCCATGCCAGCAAAACAGGGCCGGCCGTCATTCATGATGCCGAGAGAGATACCGCGCACAGCCGAGTTCTGGGCATTAACAGGGCTCGGGAACGGAGTCGTGATAGTGTTCGGCGCACCCCAGGTCGTCGCACTGTCAGTGCTCTTGTATACGACCCAGTCAAGAGGCGTGGACCCACGTCGCAGGAGGAAATAGACCTCTCCAGAAGGCTTGGCGACCAGGATATCCGGGTTATCGGTCACCGTGGTTGTCGCAGACTGATTGACCATGTCCGCATTGATGCCACCCGGAACGGGGAGCGGATCGAGCGTGACGCTGAGTGGCGCAGAAATGTTGACCGTGAGAGTGCACTCTGTCGAGAAGGGAGTCACGTTGCCATCAGTGATGCGGAGTTTGATCGTCTGCGTGCCAGGGACTGGGTAGGTGAAGGACCCTGGAAAATCCGGGAGATCCGACCCATTCGTTGCTGTCACCGTGCTGTCATAAGTACCATCGTTGTCGTAGTCGATCTCGTACAGGATGATGCCATCGACATCACTGGCGGGTGTGGAGGCCGCATCCAGATCGAGGTTGTATGGGATGCCAGCGACCGCTTCCAGCGCCCAGGAACCACCGGAGTAAACCGGGCAGGAAGGACCGGCATTGGAGGCGAGCACCTCAAAGCGGACCACCTGGTACCGGGTACTGCTCAGGGTCGTCACCGGAGCCAGCGACTCGTTCAGGGCGATCGGCTTGGTGGAGTCGGTGGTGTCATCGTCATCCTGCGAGTCCGCTACTTTTACCATCGCCAGCACCTGAGTAGGGGTGGGGGATGAGAAGAGGTCCTGATTGTTCACCGGTACCGAAACAGTCCAGAGGGGGCCGGAACCGCTGACCGCGCCACCGGCGAACACCCCTCCGGCGTAGAGCTGCGGTGCACTCAGTTCGACACCGGTGATCGTGGAAGCCTCTGAGATCTCGTTGAGGTTACTGTTGTTGGGGAAAGTCCCCGCGACCGCAGCATCGTGATCCCAGTCCAGAATCGTGAGATTCAACGTGGCGATCTCGCTGCTGCTGCCGGAGTTGAGGGTCCCGACAACTGCCCCTTCGAGGCGCTGCACATCCCCAGCAGCCTCCGGCAGGATGTACTGGAGGGCGGTCGGATCCCCCGCCACTGGGAGGCGCTTGCTCTTGGGATTGGGGGTGGAACGCGGGTCCATGTACTTGGCCAGCGTCACCAGATTGAGACTGATGGGATTCGTGGCATCCAGGCGGAACGTGACCGTGGAGGTCCCCCCCTGCGGAAAGACGTCGTATCCCGTCGGGGCGATCAGCGATGCCCCGGTCCACCCGTTGGCGGTCGGGTTGTAGTTGCCCGCCGGATTGCCGGTGTCGATGTTGCCGACCAGCTTGTAAGGAAAGACGTTGGCGTTGGTCACGCCGAGAGATGACAGGTTGACAGTCTCTCCCGGCTTCCGGTAGCCATCAGCGTTGACCAGCAAATTGGCATTGGTGGTAACAGCGTCTGGTCCGCTGAAAAAGGTGTGGCTCCCCTCTGCGACCACCATGGCGGTGACATCGAAGATGTGCAGGTCGATGCGCTTGGTGGCAGATGCCGGCGGATTCAGATCAGACGGTGCGGCGAAGGGATGGCTAAAGGTGATGTCGACATCGATGGTGCTCCCCGGTCCGCGGGTGACACCAGCCACCTTGACGTTGCCAGAGCGCAGGAACGGGCGGATGGACAGGTGATACAGATCGCCCTGAGTTTGGGCCAGATGTGGAGTGGTGACTTCGGCATGGAGCGTTTCTGGATTGATGTCGAGCTGGGAGAGCCCCAGCATCCCGGCCACCATTCCCGGTGACACATCTGCCAGCGGACCTGCGACCTCGCTGGTCAGCTGGACCGGCTCGGAACCAGGGGAATCTGACGTGGTGTTCGTTGGGGCTGAACTATTGCAGCCCACCGCGAGAGCGGCACCCAGAAGTGGGAGCCAGAGAGAGCAGTGTCGCATGAACAAACCTCGGGGCGTAGCAGGTTGGGCGAGAGTGAAACAGCGTCGGTATTCTACGCCCGAAACACTACAGCGCCCAATCCCTTTTCTCAGCCTTACGTGTACGTTACCGCTACCGCTGCCAGGCACGCTCTACGAGGGCCAGCTGGGCCAGTCCCAGAATCTGACAGGGGAAGTAGCCACAGAAAAACATACTGGGGTCCTGATGCAGCCAGCCCAGATTGCCCAGGATCGCTCCGGAAAGGCAGGTCAGAAATGCGGAAGTGAGGAGCAGTTGACGAGGTGAAAACATCAGGGAGGGAGGCACCGCTGTCTGGGATGTCAAGAAAGCGCTCCTGAACCTCAGGAGCGCGGGTAGCCTACCAGATGCCCGCGGATGTCGCGAGCCGCTTTTGCACGAATTCGCTACAGACTGGCGAACTCGGACACCAGTGCATCCTTGGGACGAAGTCCGACAATCCGCTTCACTTCGGTGCCATTCTTGTAGACGATCAGGGTTGGGATGCTTCCCACTCCTAATGACTTGCCCTTAGAACTGTCATCCGTGTTGATTTTCACGAACTTGACCCGCTTGTTTTCGTGGCTGATCTCCTCCAGGATGGGAGAAAGCTTCCGGCAGGGGCCGCACCAGTCCGCGTACATGTCCACCACAACCGGGAATGTGTTGGACGCCTGAATGACCTCGACATCCCACTTGTCATCTGTGATAAGGGTGACCCCGCCCGCCAGTTCCTTCACTTTTGCAGGTGCATCGGACGGCGCAGACTTGATCTTGACTGGCAGCGATGCCAGACATCCGGAAGTGAAGCAGAGGGCCGCAATTGCGGTGCAGATCATCATGAGTCGCATGGTTGGTGCGCTCCTGTCAGCCGAAAGATAGGAGACTCGCTAAGGAACACGATAAGGATACCAGTGATGTCGACATATAGCCAGTGGTTCCGACACTACATGTTCCGCCGATACTCGCCGCCGACCTGGTAAAGCGCGTGGGTGATCTGGCCCAGCGAGGCGACTTTGACCGTCTCCATGAGCTCGGCGAAGAGATTGCCGCCGGAGAGCGCGACTTCCTGTAGCCGCCGTAACGCTGCTGGCGCCGCGTCTTTGTGCCGCTCCTGAAACGCCCGGGTATTGCGGATGCACTGCTCTTTTTCTTCGGTGCTGGAGCGACGCAACTCCGTTTTAGGGGGCTCGTAGTCAGGTGCGAGCGTGGCTGGGTCGATGAATGTGTTAACCCCAACCAGCGGTAGTTCTCCGGAATGCTTGAGATGCTCGTAGTAAAGCGACTCTTCCTGAATCCGGAAACGCTGGTACTGCAGCTCCATGGCTCCCAGGACTCCGCCGCGCTCTGTGAGCCGGTCGAACTCTGCCAGAACAGCCTCCTCGACCAGTTCCGTCAGCTCCTCGATGATGAACGCCCCCTGCAGGGGATTCTCGTTCTTGGCGAGGCCTAATTCCCGGTTGATCACGAGCTGGATGGCCATTGCCCGACGCACCGAATCCTCGGTGGGTGTCGTCACGGCTTCGTCGTAAGCGTTGGTGTGCAGTGAGTTGCAGTTGTCGTAGATCGCCATCAGCGCCTGGAGGGTCGTGCGAATGTCGTTGAACGCCATCTCCTGAGCATGAAGCGACCGGCCAGAGGTCTGGATGTGGTACTTCAGCATCTGACTCCTGGCTCCAGCACCGTACCGGTCCCGCATGGCAATGGACCAGATGCGACGGGCGACCCGTCCAATGACGGCGTACTCCGGGTCCAGCCCATTCGAAAAGAAGAAGCTCAGGTTCGGGGCGAAGTCATCGATGTGCATTCCCCGGCTCAGGTAGTACTCCACATAGGTAAAGCCGTTCGCCAGGGTAAAGGCCAGCTGCGAGATCGGATTTGCGCCCGCTTCAGCGATGTGGTACCCCGAAATGGAGACCGAGTAGTGGTTTCTGACGCCGTTCTGGATGTAGAACTGCTGGACATCGCCCATGAGCTTCAGGCTGAACTCCGTGGAGAAGATGCAGGTGTTTTGGGCCTGATCTTCCTTGAGGATGTCCGCCTGGACCGTGCCCCGGACCTGCGTCAGAGTCCAGGCTCTGAGCTCGGCATACTCGGTTTCGGTCAGCGTCCGGCCAAGCTCGGCTTCCTGCTTGCGGACCTGCTGATGAATCGCGGTGTTGAAGAAGAACGCCAGGATGATCGCCGCCGGACCGTTGATCGTCATCGAAACGGACGTGTTCGGAGCACAGAGATCGAAGCCGTCATAGAGCTTCTCCATGTCCTCGAGCGTGGCAATGGAGACCCCGGAGACGCCAACCTTGCCGTAGATGTCAGGACGGTAGTCGGGGTCTTCGCCGTAGAGCGTCACGGAATCGAAAGCGGTGGACAGACGCTTCGCCGGCATGTCCTTGGCGAGGAAATGGAAGCGGGCATTGGTGCGCTCCGGTGGACCCTCGCCGGCAAACATGCGGGTGGGATCTTCCTGCGTCCGCTTGAAGGGGTAGACACCGGCGGTGTAAGGGAACTCGCCGGGAACATTTTCCAGCAACTGCCATTGCAGGATGAGCCCGTGATCGGAATAGTCCGGCAGGATGACTTTCGGGATGAAGAGGTGCGACAGCGACTCTGTGACCTGTTCGACACGCACTTCCTTGTCGCGAACCTGATAGACAAACTCGCGACCCTGATACTGCGCCCGTTTGGCTGCCCACTGATCAATCAGTGATTTGTTCGCAGGCGTGAGGGCAGCACTGAAGTCATGCGCTGCCGCACGGAGCGGTTCGATGTCGGCCTGCGGGTCCCGTTGTCGCAGTATGGCCGCAGCAGCTTCGAGTTGCTGGACCTGTCGTGCCACCTGGGCTTGTGCCCGCGCCTGGGCTTTGTAGCTCCGGACCGTTTCAGCAATCTCACTCAGGTAGCGCTCACGACGTGGCGGGATGATCCGGGTGGCGACCTCGGTCATCTGTGCGACTGGGGCATTCGACGCCAGCGATGACTGCCAGGGTTTGCCGGTCTTCTCTTGCAGTCTGCTCAGCAGCGCCAGGTAGAGGGCATTGACGCCGGGGTCATTGAAGTGCGACGCCATCGTGCCGAAGACCGGCATGGCTTCCAGCGGTTCTGCGAAAGCCTGGCGATTTCGCTGCACCTGTTTCGCGACCGCATGGAAGGCATCCTCAGAGCCCCGGCGATCGAACTTGTTGACAATCACCAAGTCCGCGAAGTCGAGCATCTCGATCTTTTCCAGCTGTGTCGGCGCGCCATACTCGGCCGTCATCACGTAGAGCGTGATGTCTGAGAGCGAAGTGATGGCGCTCGAAGCCTGCCCAATGCCTGAGGTCTCACAAAAGATCAATCCAAAACCAGCGGACCTTGCGACCGCCACCGCTTCATCAAGGGCCTGCGAAATCTCTGACCCGGACTCCCGTGTCGCCAGCGATCGCATGTAGATGCGATCCCCCTCGATGGCATTCATCCGGATCCGGTCGCCCAGCAGGGCACCGCCGGTCTTCTTGCGGGTGGGGTCCACCGACAAAATACAGATGGAGAGCTCGGGAAAGTCGCGGGCGAATCGCAGGACCAGTTCATCGGTCACGGAGGACTTCCCGGCCCCTCCTGTGCCCGTCAGCCCGATGACCGGGGCTGGAGTAGCTTTGGCCCGGTCTTCAAGTGCAGCCAGTGCAGCGCGCATCGCTTCGGGAATGTCCGTACCACCAGACGCGACCGTTTCCGCCAGCGTAATGGCTCGGGCGAGGTGTTGCCAGGCGGTCGGTGCCAATTGCTTCAGTTCGCCATTGAGCGTTGCCGGGAGGGTCGGAAAGTCACACTCCCGCAGAATCTGGTTGATCATCCCCTGGAGTCCCAGGCGCCGACCGTCATCAGGCGAGAAAATCTTGGCGATGCCGTAGGATTCCAGCTCAGCGATTTCCTCAGGGACAATCACCCCACCGCCACCGCCATAAATCCGGATCTGTGTTGCGCCCTTTTGCTGGAGAAGATCATGCATGTATTTGAAGAACTCAACGTGCCCACCCTGATAGCTCGAGACGGCTATTCCCTGGGCATCTTCCTGAATCGCCGCATCCACAATTTCTTCGGCGGAGCGGTTGTGCCCCAGATGGATGACCTCGGCGCCAGAGGCCTGGAGGATCCGGCGCATCACGTTGATCGCGGCGTCGTGCCCATCGAACAGGGCGGCGGCTGTGACGATGCGAATCTTGTGGGTCGGCTGGTAGACCGTAGTCTCCATGGCAGGGCAGTCCCCCCCGTCAGAATGGCGTGGCTGACATGGAGTGTAGCAGGGGACCCGGCAGCCAGGAGAGTCCTATCGGAGCGAGAAAAGCTGCCGGAAAGCGTGGCGGGTCGCTTCCTTGTTCATCTCCGCGATGCTGTCGACCAGGGGGATCTCTTTGGGACAGACTTCCACGCAGTTCTGGGCGTTGCCGCAGTCTTCCAGGCCCCCAGGGCCCATGAGGGCTTCCACCCGTTCAGCAGACTGACCGGCTCCGGTGGGGTGCATGTTGAACAGACGTGCCTGCGAGATAGGTGCGGCGCCGATAAAGGGTGACTTCTCGTTCACCTGCGGACAGGCTTCCAGACAGCAGCCACAGGTCATGCAGGTCGAGAGGGCGTACCGTTCCTCTGCGATCTGCGGAGGCTGCCGTGGACCCTCACCCAGGGGGTAGTACCCATCGACTGGCACCCAGGCCTGCACCCGCTTGAGCGACTCGAACATGCTGGAGCGATCGACCTGCAGGTCCCGGACCAGTGGGAACTTCTTCATCGGCTCCAGCGTGAAATTGTCAGGGAGCGTGTCGATGAGGGCGGTACAGCTCTGCCGCACCCGGCCGTTGATGTTCATGGTGCAGGAGCCGCAGACTTCTTCGAGACAGGCAGCATCCCAGGTGGGGGGAGTGGTCGCTTTCCCCTCAGCGGTGACCGGATTCCGCTGGACTTCCATGAGCACCGAGATCACATTCATGTTGGGCCGGTAGGGAATCCGGAAAGACTCCCAGTAGGACGGCTTTCCGGGACCTTCCTGGCGCAGGACACGAAAGTTGATGTGCTGTCGCGTGCTCATGGCTCGGCCTCTTTCCTCTGGCTCTCTTACAGATGACGCAGTCTGCTGTCTGCTAACTAGCTGCCGGTGGCCACCGGCTCATTGGCGGGCGTAGCAGCAGTCGCCTTGCCCTTCGTGTAGTCGCGTTTGCGGGGCGGCACCAGGCTGACGTCTACCGGGCGATAGGTCAGGGCTGGTCCATCGGCGGTCCAGCTGGCGATGGTGGTTTTCATCCACTCGTCGTCGTTGCGATCCGGGAAGTCAGGCTTGTAATGCGCTCCCCGGGATTCATTTCGCGCCAGGGCTCCCAGCGTGATGACCCGCCCCAGTTCCAGCATATTCCAGAGTTGGCGGGTGAAGCTCACGACCTGGTTCGACCAGCGTCCGGTGTCGCTGGTGCTGACATTGCGATAGCGCTCCATCAGTTCCAGCAGCTTCTCGTCGGTCTTCTGCAGCCGGTCGTTGTACCGGACCACAGTGACGTTATCGGTCATCCACTTGCCGAGCTCGTCGGCCAGCTGATAGGGATTTTCCGTGCCGCTGGTCTGCTTGTAGATCCACTGCTGGTCGGTCTCGGCTTCGGACATCGCGTGGTCATAGACGGACTGCGCCCGGTCTTTGGCGAGAGTCTCCACGCCACCGAGGTACTCCACCACGGCCTCTGCGGCCGTGAAACCGCCGTAGATGCAGGAGACCAGGGAGTTGGCACCCAGTCGATTCGCGCCATGGATCGAGAAATCGACCTCGCCGGCTGCCAGGAGTCCGGGGAGATTGGTCCGTTGCTGGAAATCCACCCAGAGCCCGCCCATGGAGTAGTGCATGGCCGGGAAGACCTTCATCGGTTTCTCACGCGGGTCATCGCCAGTGAATTTCTCGTAGATGTCGAGGATCGCCTTGAGCTTCTTATCGAGCATCTCCCGGGAAATATGGGTGAGGTCGAGATACACCATGTTCTTGCCATCGACCCCGAGGCCGAGGTCGACACAGACATGGAAAATCTCCCGGGTCGCGATGTCGCGGGGGACCAGGTTGCCGTAGGCGGGGTACTTCTCTTCGAGGAAGTACCAGGGCTTCCCGTCCCTGGGGACCCAGACCCGTCCCCCTTCCCCGCGGGCACTTTCCGACATCAGGCGCAGCTTGTCCTCACCGGGAATCGCTGTCGGGTGCACCTGAATAAATTCGCCGTTGGCGTACCACGCCCCCTGGCGATAGCAGATCGCTGCGGCTGAGCCGGTGTTGATCACGGAGTTCGTGCTCTTGCCAAAGACGATGCCTGGACCACCGGTGCACATGATGACGGCATCCGCAGGGAACGCCCTGAGCTCCATGGTCGCGAGATTCATCGCCACCAGACCCGTGACCGTCTCGCCATCCTTGACCAGCGAGACAAACTCATACCCCTCGTACTTGGTGACTTTGCCGTCCACTTCCCAACGACGGACCTGCTCATCCAGGGCATAGAGCAATTGCTGTCCGGTGGAAGCGCCGGCAAAAGCGGTCCGGTGATGCTGTGTGCCACCAAAGCGACGGAAATCGAGGAGCCCCTCCGGGGTCCGGTTGAACGGCACGCCCATTCGGTCGAAGAGGTCGATGATCGACGGGGCCATGTCGCACATGGCCTTGACCGGCGGCTGGTCGGCAAGAAAATCGCCGCCATAGACTGTGTCGTCGAGGTGGATGGCGGTGGAGTCGCCTTCGCCTTTGGTGTTCTTGGCGGCATTGATGCCACCCTGGGCACAGACTGAGTGGCTGCGTTTCACCGGGACCAGCGAAAAGAGACAGACCTGCAGGCCGCGCTCCGCACACTTCATCGCCGCGCTGAGTCCCGCCAGTCCGCCCCCGACGATGGCGACGACGGCTCCCTTAGGCAGAGTTGCTGTTGCCATGACTTGAATGACCTTCCTTATTCCGGCGACGTCGCAAGAGTCGGTGTGGCGGTACTGTGCAGGGACGCGGTGTGATCCGAGGGCTGGAACCAGCTGATGCCGCCGCCCCGGAATCCAAGCAGCGAATTGATGGCAAAGGCCAGGAGGATGGCGCCGATGCCGAAACAGGCGTACATGCTGAGTTCCTGGGCTTTGCGGCTGGTGGTGATGCCCCAGCTGATCAGGAAATTCCACAGACCATTCGCAAAGTGGAAAGTCACAGCGACCGTTCCCAGGATGTAGACCCCCAGAACCACAGGGTTCGCCAGGGTGCGTGCCACCCAGTCGAAGTCCAGCTCAGTCCCCGTGATCATGAAGTAGATCCGGGTGGAGCCGACGTGATAGATGACGTAGATGAACGCGATGATGCCGGTGGTCCGCTGCCACTGATACAGGGCGTTGCGCAGATAGCCATAAGAAGCCGGCTGACTGCGGGCGGTGATCATGAGCCCGTAGACCGCATGAAAGACCAGCGGCAGAAAAATGCCGAAGACCTCAATAAAGATGAGGAGGGGAAGGCCCTGAATGTCAGCGACCGCCTTGTCGTAGGCCGCTGGCCCCAACGCCGCCTTGGCGTTGGTGAAAAAGTGCTCCGCCAGGAATGCCCCGAGGGGCACCACTCCGGTCAGGGAGTGGAGGCGTCGCAGCAGAAAGTGTTTCCGGCTCTCGTCCATGTTGCGAGCGATCCTTCGTTAATGGAGTCGCTCCGGTTCCTGCAGAGGCCGCTTGTGAAGTATTTCACAAGCCAACCCCTGGCGGAAGGGGGGCGCATCACGCTGGGATGCTACACCATCCCTCAAGGCCAGGACACCGAGCCGCAGTTTCGCGTCAATTGGTCGAGGGTGGGGTAGACTCACCATCCTATGTCCGCTGCTCTGCTGGCCAGTCGCCGAACCGCTCAACTCATCACCCTCTGCTGCTTCGGCGGATTGATGCTGCTGGTCGCCCATGTCGCGACCCGGGAACTGGTGATCCCTCCGAAGCGGATAAAGGCCCCGTTTCGGGTCATCGTGATTGGCTTCGATGGCATGGACGCCGATCTGACTGAACGCTGGATGGCTGAGGGCAAACTGCCGAACCTGCAGCGACTCGCCCTGGATAACGACCGGGCAGGGCTGGTGGGCTACAGTGCGCTTCATTCCAGCAATCCATCGGAATCACCTGTCTCCTGGTCCAGCATGATCACGGGGATGAATCCAGGAAAGACCAACCTGTTTGACTTCCTGCGACGTCATCCGGAGACTTATGACATCGACAACGCGATGGTCGATACCTCCGCGCCAGCCAAGTTTGATCCCGTCTTTAAGGCAGTTCCCATTAAGCCTCCGGACTTCCGGAACTACCGGCAGGGCGACCCCATCTGGCGGATCACGACCAGGGCAGGTATCCGGACTGTCGTACTCCACGCCCCAGTGAGCTTCCCTCCTGATGAAATCCCGGGCGGTTACATGATCTGCGGCCTGGGCGTGGGGGATGTGCGGGGGACCCAGGGGACCTACACGTTCTACACGACAGATCCGCGTCGGGTGACCGCGAAGGGCTTTACGGAGTTCGGTGGCCGGGTTAAGCAGGTCTACTATGAAGCCCGCAGCGGCGGGATTCGACTGGACATCATCGGTCCGCCGAATCGTGTGAAGAATCCCGGTGGCACCAACACCGCGCTGCCGGTGGACATCACCCTGCCCGCCCTGCTGAAGCCCGGTGAGGCTCCGGACGAAGCAGTCCTGGAGATTACGCAGACGGATGGCTCAGTCACGGTCGTCCCCATGAAGCTCCGGACCTGGAGTGACTTTGTGGAAGTCTCTTTTCCCGTCACGGAAGTCATCCAGGTACATGGCACGTTCAAGGCATTCCTGACCAGCCTGGACTTCAGCGACCCACAGTTGCCGGTGGCGGAGCTCTACATCACCCCGATTGGGTTTGACCCGACCAAGCCGCCGCTCCCGATCTCCTATCCGTCGAAGTGGAGCAAGCAGCTGGCGGAGGACCACGGGCACTACAAGACTGTCGGCTGGCCCTCTGAGACGTGGGGGCTGAATGAGCACGTGCTGGACGAGGATGCGTTTCTCGACGACATCGAACAGACCCAAACCAAATGGGAGGAGATGCTCTTCGCCCAGTTGGGCCGGGACGATTGGGACTTCCTCTTTGCCGTCACACAGCAGACCGATCATGTCGCGCACATGTTCTGGCGCTTCTTCGACCCGACGCATCCCGCCTATGACGCGGTCAAAGCCGAGGACCCAAGATACCGCGATGCCATCCTCCATGCATACCAGCGGGCGGATGCCCTGGTAGCGCGCATCATGTCGGAAGTGGCGAACGATGACCGGACCATCCTCCTGGTGGTGTCTGACCACGGGTTCAATCTCTTCCGGCGTTCTGTCAACCTCAATCGCTGGCTCATCAACAACGGATTCATGACCCTCAAGACGGCGAATCAGGGCGCAACTGAAGAACTCTCAACTGCGCAGTTGTTCGCTGGGGACCAGTTCTTTACCGATGTCGACTGGTCCAAAACGAAGGCGTACGCCATGGGCCTGGGGCAGATCTACCTGAACCAGGCGGGCCGTGAGGGTGAGGGGATTGTCCAGCCCGGGGAGGAAGCTGAGCGGGTGAAGCAGGAGATCATCGCCGGCCTGCTGCAACTCCGGGATCCCGAGAATGGGGCCCAGGTGCTGCGTCAGGTGTTCGATGGCGCGAAGATTTATCACGGTCCGGCGATGGATCAGGCACCGGACCTGGTGATGGGATTCGCCGATGGGTACCGTGTCTCCTGGCAAACATCGTTGGGTGGTGCACCGCTGGAAGTCATCGAGGACAACAATCAGCCCTGGTCCGGGGATCACTGCTCCTTTGATCCCGACATCACCATGGGCATCTGTTTCACCAACTGGACCATCGAAAAGCAGCATCCGTCTGTGCTGGATATCGCGCCGACTGTCCTGCGTGTCTTTGACCGTCCGATGCCGGCGGACATGGATGGGTCGCCCCTCTTCACGCAACTGCCCCCACGGGAGTAAGCATGCGCAGCCATGCGAGCAGCTATCCCAATCGCTGCTTTATGCGTCGCTGCCACAGGACCTGCTTCAGGCGTTGCACGGTGGCTATCCCCAACTCCGCTTCAGGCACACCGGCAAGTGCGGCATCTTCAGGGCTTAACACAAACACTACCCCATGGCGGGTGTAGATCTCGGTGCCCTGCGCGGTTTGTCGAGAAGCAAAGTCGTAATCCAGTGCGCCAGCCTCCAGGACGGCCTGCAGTCGGATTACTGCGCGGTCGGCGCGGGGCTGACTCTCTTCCGGGGTCCCGGCGAATCGAAAGACTTCCGTCCCCCCGACATGAAGGCACAGATGGGCGACCGGACCCTCCGGCGTTTCACTCCAGGGTTCAATCGTGACCGGGGCACGCATTTTCTGAATCTGGACCGGCACGGGATAGTTGCGGGCAGCCATCCAGGCGCTGATGGCCTGACGGCGCTCCACCGGATAGGGATGGGTGAGGAAGTAGCCCTCTTCCAGGAGCGGATTTGATGCGGATGCCCACTCGAGCCGAGACATAAACTCCAGCATCCCGACTGGCTCGTAGCCAGCTTTGGTCATCAGCAGCAGGCCTGTTTCATCGGCATCCGTCTCGGCTTTCCTTGAGTAACTCATGGCCGAGTTATGCCCCAGAACCTGCCCTGCCGTATAGAGCCCCGGCTCTTTGGCGATAATCGCGGCCAGGAGCCCTCCAAGCTGGAACTTCCAGGCATCGCGACCGATTTCCTGGCCATGCTTATGGAGAATATGAGTCATCTCATGTGCGAGGACCGCTGCGCACTGATCATCGGTTTCCAGCTCATTCATCAGCCCCGTAAAAAAGTAGATGTAGCCTGAAGGTGTAGCGAAGGCGTTCAGGGTCTCGTCATCGAGGATCCGAATCGCTTTGATGCGCGGACGCCAGTCCTCATGCAACGACGCGAGCAGGCGTTCGGAGACCCGCTGCAATCTGTCGAAGCCCGGTCCGCTGGTGACCAATCCAAAGTGCTCTTCCAGCCGTACCAGCTCCGGAGGGGTGCCATCGGGAGTTCTGGCAGATGGGGGAGGCGTACTGGCGGAAGTGGGCGCTGCGTAGCTCCCCAGCGGAAGCAGCAGGAGCCCACACAGGACCAGCAGCAGTCGGGGTGCGAGCAGGATGAGAACGCCTCCTTGCACGGAGTCAGGATGCTTCGTAGTGTACCGATCGTGACGTCGCCCGCGACAGGCTCCGGACTAGCGTTCCCCGCACCTCTGCAGGCGGCCCACTTTCTGGCTCGACCGAACCGGTTTGTGATCCTGGCAGAGCATGAAGGGCGGACGATCAGTGTCCGGTGCCCATCGCCGGGCAGCCTCCGGGAGTTATTGACACCCGGAGCAGAACTGCTGGTTCATGTGCCGCCGGATTCCAGGACCCGCAGAACCGACGCAACACTGGTGCTTATCCGGCATCAGCGCCGATGGGTGAGCGTCGATACCCAGTTGCCAAATCGACTGATGGCGGAACACTTGATAAATGGGGTGTTTGCTCCATTCCAGGACGCTGTCACCATCGAAAGGGAAGTCGGTTTTGGGAGGAGCAGACTCGATTTTCGACTTACGCAGCCTGATGGACGTCGGCAACTGCTTGAAGTCAAGTGCTGCAATCTTGTGATCAGGCAACGGGCCTTTTTTCCTGATGCCGTCTCTGATCGGGCCACACGTCATGTGCGGGAACTCATCGAAGCGATTAAAAACGGGTATGAGCCCTGGATCGTGTTTCTGGTGACACGTGCTGATGCGATCTCAGTCAGTCCTTTCGGGGAGGCAGACCCCCGATTCGCAGCAGCGATGACCGATGCTGTGGCTGCCGGGGTCGGTGTCCTGGCCGCGACACATCGCGTGACCCGGTCGGGCATCACACTCCTCGGTGAAGTTCCCTTTTTGCCGAACCCAACTGGGTAGAAAACAAAACGGAGCGGCCGAAGCCGCTCCGTGAAGGATCGCTTCCGATTTGCGAAGCCTAGGGGCAACGCGGCTCGGAAATCGAGAAGTTGTCGAAGCCCATATCACCGACGCTGACGACTGTCAGCGCTGCGCCGAAGTCGTTGCAGGTGTCGGGGGTCGCGTTGAAGTCCGTGGTGACACGGATGCGGACCCGGACGTTGTTTTGTCCCAGATACGCGCCAGGAATCGCGATTGCGCGCTCCTGCGATCCTGAGGGCTCACCCAGGGTATGAGTGAAGGTCGCAATCGGCGCTCCCCAGGCGGGGATATCACCAGAAGCGGGGTTAATCGCCATGTAGACCTGGGTGTTTAGGGTCCCGGAAGTCAGCCCCATGATCTCATCGAATCGGATCACGGCCGTCGCAGGAATAGCAGTGAGGTCCAGCAAGGGTGAGACGATGTTGAAGTCCGACGAATGCGCCAGGTCGCCAGGAAAGGTGGTGCAGGAACCCAGGTCGCCACCGACAGTCATGGCGTTGCCAGTGACGAAGCCAGCGGAAGCCGGGCAGATGTTCCAGCCGCCCCAGGGGCCTGGATCGAGGACACAGCCGATAGCCGCATCAGTCTGCGGCAACCCGAAGGTGCTCCAGTTGTTGGCACCTTCAAAGTTGTCGGAGAAGTAGGTGGTGGGCGGCGGGTTGGGAGTGCCGCCAGTCCAGGTGCCCGCAGAAGTAGCGCGGATGCGGACGTTGTCGATCCAGGCACCAGCATAGCCCGCAGCACCGTTGAAGTAGCCGAAGGCTGATGGGTCGCGGTACTGGAACCGGACGAGGATCTCCTGCCCGGCGGAAATGCCTGTGAAGGTCACGGTTGCATTCGGGACGGTGACGGGTACGTCGGTCGTGGTGACGTTGATCGGTGACCCCTGAGCGACCCAGGAGCAGCCTTCATCAGTGGAGGTGTAAATCTGGAACGATGCGCCGGCGTTACCGAGCATGTGCAGGTCCCAGACTACGCTGACTTCCGTGGCACCGCAGAGTGTTGGTACCACCAGTAGGGGGCTCACGAGGTTGTAGTCGCCATTGGCGCCGTAGTCAGTCACGAAGGCACAGGTGCCCCAGATCGATTCCACGTCCCAGGAGCTACCCCAATAGTTGCCGTTCATCAGCCCGCCGGAAGCAGCTTCCACGGCCGCGTTGGTACAGGTCACCTGCGAAAAGTTGCCGTAGGTGTCCTCGTCGCCATTCGGCAGGCCATACACCTCTCCACCCACGAAACCCTCTGCAGAGCCCGCGAAGAGATAGGTGTTGGTGACCAGCCCACAGCCGGGATCGGCCAGGGTGTAGTTCAGGTCAACCACGATCGGAGTGGCAGCACGCAGCGGATCGTAGTACCGAATCCGGGTCGTCCGGGCTGATGGGCCAGGACCGGGGTTGGTCTGGGCAGTCGAGGTGTGCAGCACGATCGGCGGGGCCCCCGCAGGATCGAAAGCCGCGACATCCGCAGTAAAGACGCCAGTGTAGTTGTACATGATCTCGTAGAAGACGGGATCGCCATCGACGTCGTTCTCGGCATCGAGGTTGTACTGAATGGTGCCACCTGAAGGAATGGTCGGATTAGGACCACCCTGCAGGGTGATAGTGGCAGTCGGCGGGGTGTTGGCGCTCGCCGGCGCGACTTCATACGGCAGGATGATTTCGATCGGGCTGGCGGCGCGGGCGGGGTCGTAGTACCGCACGCGGGCTTCACCAACTAGGTTTGATGCACCCGGGTTGTTCGGAGCCTGACCAGTGAAGAGGACGCTTGGCGGATCCGCCGGATCGACGCCAGTCGCATCGGGAATGAAGCTGCCGTTGTAGAACGTGTCGATGTCGTAGAGGACGGTGTCGCTCTCCGGATCGCTCTCTGTTACCAGGTTAAAGACGACATTGCCGAGGGCGGGAATGACGGGATTCGTCCCGGCAGCCAGCTCGACGACTGCGGTGGGGGGATCGTTCGAAATCCCACCAACATTGACGCTGAACGCCTGGAAGGTCTCCAGCGCTGGCTTCTGTGCCGCGTTGGTGATCAGATTCAGGTCCGGATCCAGCACGAACTCATAGGCCGAGCGGTCCTGGCTGTTGCTGATGTCGGTTGTGCGGAGCATCCCGCGAACTTCGCCAGCCGACTGTCCGCCGGTGCCGGCGGTGTTCAGGACACTGGCAGTGAAGTAGAGCGCATCGCCAGCCTCGCCGGAGTCCGGCGCGACATCGCCACCGATGGCAGTGTCGTCATCGTTGAGATTCAGGGTGACTGCGGAAGTGGTCACCGAGGGAATGTCGACTGTGACAGTCGGCATCCCGGGGCCACCGGGCTCCACTGTGGTCGGATCGGAGTCATCGCTGACATCCGGCCGGGTCGTAACATTCGCCCGGGCATCCCAGTCGCGGACTGTGAAGCGGACTTCCGTTGAAGACAGCGGCACATTTGGCTGCAGCCCGCCGGTCTCGCCACGGTAGGTCACCTTACCAACGTCCAGTGCGCCATAGGGCATGCGATACACGAAGTTCGCAACGCTCGCTGGCGTGGAGGGGAGGCGATTCGCCCGCTTCTGGGTGGCATTGGTGCCGCCGCGCGGGTCGTTATACTTGGCGAGAATGACCAGATCAAAGTTCAGGCTGCCACTCAGCTCCGACTTGCGGATCGTGATGCTGCTGGCGGCGGACTGGCCCTGATGCAGGTAGTCAAACCCGGTCCACTGGTCTCGGGTCGCGCCGATATTGCTGGCTTGCCAGCCATCCTGCGAGCGGTAGTTCCCTTTCGCAAGTCCCAGGTTGCTGATGCCGACGCGGTTGCCATTGGCGCCCAGCGTTTCATCGACGATCAACTTATAGGGGAAGGCATTGGCGGTCTTGGTAGCCGCCTGGGGGATGGTCCCCTTGGGCTGGACATAACCATCCACGTTGCGCAGCAGGCGGGCGTTAGCTACCACATCGCCGAAGAACGTGTTGCCGGTAGCTGTCGGGACATCCACCAGGAAGACTGCGCGTCCGGTGATCCCCAGGTCAGCGCGATTCGTGGATCCGTTCGGCGGAGCCGAAAGATCGGCCGGAGCCGGGAAGGGGTGGCTGATGACGTAATCGACGATCAGATCGTCTGCAGTCGCGCTGATGCCAGTGATGCGAATGTTGCGGGCTGAGAAGAAGTTCTGCAGCGACAGCATGTAGCTGTCATCGGTGGCGGTCACGCCACGGAGGGGCAGGACCTCACCGGTGCCAGTGTCCGGATTGATCGCCAGCGTAGCGCCACCCAGGGCACTCATACCGGAGACGCTGCCAGCCAGGGAAGCGTGGTCGTTAAAGATGGGGTTATCGAGCAGGTCCAGGGGCGCAGAACCGGAGTGTCCGGGAGTCGCCGGAGTACGGCTTCCCCCAGAACACCCGATTAGCCCCAGCGCCAGCGCAGCCACAATGGCCGCACGGGGAGAGCAGAGCATGGTGATGGAATCCTCCTGTGAGTTCAGCGTCGACACATACACCCACAATTTGGGTGCGTCAGAGCAGACGTGACGAAAGGTACAGCCAGTCAGAAGACGGTTGCCAGACTCAGGAGTGTAGCAAAATTATGTCTCCAACCCGCTAATCCAGCAGCTCCATCAGCGACTCGAGGACCCCGTCCGCGTCGGCCGGAGCCTCCAGGACCGCGTATTCAAGCTCGCCATCAATCCACTCTTCCAGCTTGTTTTCTGCCGCCCGGACCTTGGGGCAGTCATAGATCACCAGCGGCCCTTCAAACTCCCCCCGGGTCAGGATCCGTTTCAGGAGCTTCATGCAATGCCCTTCGGGCAGCTCCCAGGCGACCACCAGCGCGTCAGGCATTGCATCGCCCACCGCGTTCAGTGCTTCGTCTGTATCGGAGGCCACACGCGTCTGGAAGCCCGCTTCTTTGAGCAGGGGTTCCAGTGCCTCCCGAAAGAGGTGATCGGGTTCGATGAGCAGGACGGTCGGTGTTTTCGCCATAGGTTGCAGGGCAGCATTCTAGCGAGGTGTGCGACCTCGTGCAGGGTTTGTTGACACAGCTAGCGCTGGCAGGTTGGGCAGTAAAAGGTCGATCGCTGCCCCTGGACCAGCCGGACGATTGGTTTGCGACAGCGTGGGCAGGGCCCTCCAGCCTTCTGATAGACCTGCAGAAAGTGCTGATAGCCCCCCTCCTGATTCCGCGCACCGCGATAGTCATACACCGTCGTCCCCCGCTGCTCAATGGCCAGTTGCAGGATGCTGACCATGGCCTGATGGATGCGCCGGGCTTCGGGCAGGGTGAGACTGTCGCTGCGTCGCAAGGGCGAAATCCGGGCACGAAAGAGGATTTCGCTGGCGTAGATGTTCCCGAGTCCGGCGATGCACTGCTGGTCGAGCAATAGCGTTTTGAGCTCCCGTCGACGACCAATGAGGCGGCTGTGCAACGCCCGGGCATCGAAAGCAGGATCGAGCGGCTCGGGTCCGAGGAGCCGCTCTTCATTCGGCAGAATCTGCGGTGGATACCAGTGCGCTCGTCCAAATTTCCGGACATCCACAAAGGCCAGGTGCCGTCCCGAGACGAAGCGCATCAGCGCGGAGCAATGCGACTCGTACTGTTCGGGCTCGGGATCCACCAGCCAGCGACCGGTCATTCGCAGATGCGACCAGACCTGGCTCTGGTCGTCGAGCCAGAAGCGCAGGTACTTCCCGCGTCGCGCCACGGCTGTGATGGCCTTCCCCCGGATCCCCCGTCCGAAAGCAGCTGGGGTCTGATCGCCGGTCCATTTGGGCCACCGCACGGTGACTTTCTCGATGATCTCACCGGGCAAATCCTCCCGCAGGACCGCTGCCACCGCTTCTACTTCCGGGAGTTCTGGCATACCGGCGTTGTATCACAGCCCCCGCTATTCACGGCTCCACAAATGGCGGTATCGTGCAGTTCCCCGGACAGCGGGGATATCGCGGACTCAGGTCAGGGACAGGCCATGGCGAACCTCGCAATCCTCGACTTCGGCTTTGGCGGCGCCCTGGCGCTGGAAAATGCGCTGCTGGCCACCGGAGCCGAGGTGGCACGTCTGGAGCATGGTCTGACCGCCCACGCATACGACGCTCTCGTGCTCACGGGATATGGGCGCTTCGGCGAAGCCATGCGCACCCTGGAGGGAGTCGGCATGTTCAGCGCCCTCTGGAACTTTTACGAAGAGGTGCGCAAACCTATTCTGGGCATCAGCCTCGGGATGCACATGCTGGCCAGCGGCTCTGAAGAATCCCCGGGACAGCCGGGCCTGAATATTCTTCCCGGCACAGCGCGATCAATGCCCAGCCGTATTGGCAAGCCCTACACCGGCTGGCACCGGATGGAGCTCGATCTGGACGATCCCCTGTTCGAGGGCATCGATCCTCTGGTCGAGTGGCACTTTACACAGGACTACATGATCCTCAGTTCCAATCTGCAAAAGAGCCTGGCGGGCGAGTACACCCTGGGGGGCTTGCCGACTGCCGGAGCGCTGCGACGCGGGTCGGTCTGGGGGTTGCAATGTGACCCGGTGAAGTCTGGCGAAGCGGGCCAGCAGCTGCTGAACAACTTTGTTGCCCTCGTGGACTCTCTGATACCGGCAACTTCCTCCGGCGAGGGGTAGATCCCATCGCCCCCCAGCCGCCGCCACCGATACCAGAGCGTATCGGGTATCTGGCATTGCTCCGGTCGGACCGGCGCTACCGGGATCTGTGTCTCGCGAACATCATCAGTCTGCTCGGCGACTGGCTGGATCTGATTGCGCTCACGGAACTGCTCGTCAATCTGGCCAAGCTGCCAGAATCGCGCATCACCAGTGCGGCAGCGCTGGCCGGGATCATGATCGCGCGCTTCCTGCCGAACGTGATCTTCGGCCCTACGGCAGGCAACATTGCTGATCGCTATCCCCGCCATCAGGTCATGCGCTGGGCCAATCTCGTGGCAGCGGTCCTGGTGCTGTTGATGTTGCCGTTTCTGACCCCGGAGGGGATCCCGGTCATCATCGGGCTGACCTTCCTCAAGATGGGGACGCAGGCGTTCTATCTCCCTGCAAATCAGGCTGCGGTACCGATGATCATCCCGCCGGAGCATCTGACAGTGGCGAATGCGCTGGGTGCGACGATCTGGAGCGTGATGCTGGCCGTGGGAGCAGTCGCAGGGGCAGTCCTGGTGCAATGGCTCGGACCGCAACTGGCGCTGGTGCTGGATGCTCTGACTTTTGTCATCGCGAACTTCTTCCTGCTGCGACTCAATCTGCCTGCAGCGAACCAGGATGCGCCACGTCGCGGAGGCTGGGCGGACTTTCTGTCGGGGCTGCGGTTCCTCCGGCAGAATCCGCATCTCGGGAAACCGCTCCTGGTGAAGACGATATTGGGGATGTCCGGAGGAGCCATCCTCTATCCACTACTCGCGGAATACGCCTGGCCCCGACAAAAGCCCGATGGGACACTCGATATCTCGTATGTCACGGGCGTGCTCTACTTTGCCTTCGGGCTCGGAACACTCATTGGTCCACTGTTGATGCGACGTCTTGGGACCGCCGGGCCAGTCGAGATGTTCCGGCGTCTGGGACTCTGCTTCCTCGTCACAGGAGGCTTTGGCATCCTCTTCCCGCTGTCCAGCTCGATCGAACTGGCGTTCGTGCTGGTGGTGTTGTCATCCATGGGACGCTCGGTCCTGTGGGTGTATTCCGCCACGCTGTTGCAGTTGCTGACGCCCGACAGCTTCCGGGGACGAGTGTTCGCAGTCGAGTTTGCGCTGATGACCCTCGGCAGTTCCATCGCGATTCTGATCAGCCAACGGGCGATCGATCAGGGGCTCCTCGACACCCGGGGACTCGGCGTTGCACTTGGCATTTTCGCAGTGCTCGGCGGTCTGCCGTACTTCGCCTATCTGAAGAAGTCCGCCAATACCGGAACCGGTGTCCGAGATTAGCCAGCCCGTAAGGAGAGGCGGTTACACTCCGGTCCGTGACTCTCCTGGTCCCGATGATTCCGGTCATGGATGCGGTCGCGGCGGAGCCCGATAGCCGTCAGCCGCACGGGATACGCTATTGGTCCACCGACCTCAGGGCACTGATTGCCGATTACGCCGCTGCTGGAGTCCAATGGGTCCATTTGCAGGATGTCGAGGGGCGACGCCTCGGACGGCTCGTGGAGTCCTGTGCAGTCACGGAAATCGCCGTGGTCAAGGAAATCATCGTCTCGGTCGAAGGGGGCATCCGGACCTGGCAGGATGCCCGTCTCTATCTGGGACAGGCGGTGGATCTGGTCTACCTCGGAGCGGCTGATGGCTGGCCACCGGTCTTCCATACATTGGGGCAGCAGGAAGTCGAGCGCCGACTTCTCTATGAAGTGCCTGTCCAGGCGGAATGGGCCGCTCGGGAAGCCGTGATAGAAACCGAACTCGCGCATCTCACCAGTCGTGGAGTGATCCCGGTGCTGACCTCGACCCTCCCGCTTCCCGAGCTGGTCCGGGCTGGCAATCTCGCGGGGGTTGCCACCAGACATCGCCTGGTGCTGCGTCCGGCAGCTGTCGGATCGCTGGAAGAGTGGGAAGCAGGACTGCTCCTGACCGGAGGGTTTGTCCAGGGCATTATGGTGGCGCAGAGATGCATCGATCGCCTGGGACTGGCCAATATGCTGGCAGTCCTGCGTCAGATACCCCGCTGAAACAGCGCTGTTGTCAGAAAGAAGCGGCGGCCTTGTCGCCAGGCGCTCCCTCATCTGCCAGTGCAGGAGCCTGTGACCCCACCTGCCATGTCGTCGTGCGGGTCGCCATGAGCGGAATGGGACCGCTTCCCAGATTCACTCGCTGACGCAGCAACTCTGCCCGAAGCAGGCGGTAAGGAAGGGCCCTCGGCGGGACACCCTCCTGGAGACTCACCGCAGCCGCAACTCCGGCGGCCTGTCCAGTGGCGGCAGCAACAGGCTGGATACGAGCAGAGCCCAGCGCGATGTGCGTCACGCTGATGCAGCGACCCCCCATGAGGAGGTTGTCAATGACCTTCGGTACCAGGCTGCGATAAGGGATGTCGTAGGACAAGCCATCTTCCAGGTCGAGCCCGCTAATGCCACAGCCCGTGTAGTCCGCGCAGTGAATATCGATGCCGAAGCTCCCGCGGGCGATGACATCCGGGAACTTGGTCGCGTGGATCACATCTTCGCCGGTGAGGATGTACTCCCCGATGATGCGCCGGGACTCCCGGACGCCGATCTGTGTGGCTGTTTCCTGCAGGAAGGAGTCCTTGAACCCAGGGACATACTTCTTCAGGAAAGTCGCCAGCTGCTGGACCTGCCGCCGGGACTCCACTTCGGCGAATGTCAGGTCCAGGGCACTCGTTGTGTCGACCTCAAAGACTCTGGTCGCGTTGATGCTCACGACTCCCGGGTTCGTGGTTTTCTCGAAGTAAATGGTGGAAATCGGCAAATCCGGATGGAGATCGCCTTTGGCTTTGCCCTGCTTGAAGAGATCCGCGAACAGATACTCCGCCGGAATCTGCTGGTCATAGCGCACCAGTCGCCGGTTCTGCTCCCGGAACGCAGTCTGATAATCCACGTTGCCCATGCGGAAAAAGAGGGTGACAGCCTGACCATAGATGTCGAAACCGCGTCCCATCTCGAACGGCGCGTTGGCGTACTTGGCGATGTCGCCATCGCCGGTGCAGTCCACCACACGCTTCGCTTCGATGGCGATCGTGCCGGACTTGTTGTAGGTCACGACGCCTTCAATGGCGTTGCCGTTCATCAGTGCGCCGCCCACCCAGGAGTGGAGCAACAATTGTGAGCCAGATTCGATCACCATCTCCTGGAGGACCATCTTCAGGGCTTCTTTGTCGAAATTGATCACCGAGGGGTTACCAGGAGCCCGACTCGCTTCGCTCCGGGAAGCCAGCCGGGTGTAGTAGTCCATGAAGACCCCTTCGATGATCTGCTCGCCACCGGCCATGCTCGGCATCCAGGGATAGACCATCGCGGCAGTCCCCATGCCTCCCAAAAAGCCATTGGCCTCCACCAGCAATGTTTTCGCCTTTGCCCTGGCCGATCCGATTGCGGCGCTGCAGCCTGCCATGCCGCCCCCGGCAACCACGACATCTGTCGTGATGACACCGTCGACGTCATACCCGTACTTCGCCTTAATGCGGGCTTTGGCAGCTTCAGAGTCGTCGATGCGAGGGATGTACTTCGCCTTCGGTTCCGCCGAAATCGGCAGGCGGGTGGTCCAGGCTCCACTGTCCCGTTCCAGCATGCTGATAATGCCGGCCGCATCAGGACCCCGTAGTTGCAGACGGTCGATGAGGATGGTGTTAATGTCGACCATCGAGTTGTCGATCTGTTTGAAGGAGAGTCGCTCGACTTTGGAAATATCCACGCCCTGACTGATCGCTCGTTGCAGGGGCCAGCGCCAGGCGAACCACTGTCCGGGAGTCAGAGTCAGCATCTGGACGGCACGGTTTTTGTTGACATCCGCCAGGACGACCTGCAGGGTGACCGGAAACTGCTCGGTGTTGTAGAGGAGCGCCCCGATGCTCCTGAAGCTTGACCAGTCACGGACGCGTCCGCGATCATCGGAAAAGAGCACGTGAAAGTACGCTGCTTTCCCCGAAGGCACCGCATTGCGGTAGAAGGTCACGCTCGAGGCACCTGCCCCATCGTGGGCATTCGTGGTGTGCTCGACCAGCACATTGACCTCGCCAAAGACAAATCGCGCCAGTTCACCTGCCTCTTCAAAGTCAAAGAGGCTCAGTACATATTCATCGCCATCCGGCTCGAGGCCGTAGGGCATGTGGGTCTCGGCATGATGCAGCGGAGCGCCCTGGGCGGAGAGGTGCGGCTCGACCACATCCAGTCCGGCGGAGTGGTCTGCATCGCCCACCCTGGAGGACCCCGCATCCGGTGCTGATTCAGCGACGGCTGGAGTTTGCGAGAATGCCGGGAGCATGAGCCAGCAGAGCAGTGTCAGTATCAGTGACCAGCCACGCCAGGGCGTCGCCCCTGAGACGGCGAGGCTGGCCGAGGAAATAGCGTTTGTCCGCATGAAGCGCTTCAACAAATGGCGACTTCGCTTTGGCTGGGTGCTGACTGCGGCGATCTTTGGGCTCGCGCCCGCTCCGTCCTTGGCATGGCTCATTGCCGGGTGCCTCCTTGTGTCGGTCGGCGTGGTCGTACGCATCCTGGCAGCCGGTACCCTGACGAAGATCGATACCCTCACCACTCACGGGGTGTACGCGGCTACCCGGAATCCGCTCTACCTTGGGAGTCTGCTGGTCGGGCTCGGTTTTGGCTGCCTGGGGGGCCATTGGCTGTGGCCCCTGAGCGGTCTGCTCTTCTTCAGTCTGATTTACCGGGAGATCATCCTAGCAGAGGAGCGGTTTCTGAGCTGCCGTTATGGGGAGAACTTCCACACTTACTGTCAGCAAACCCCCCGGCTGTTGCCGAATCCTGCGAAATTTCTGAGAGAAGGACTGCGTGGGTTTGCCTGGGACCGGGTCTACCAGAACAACGAAATGCGGAACATCAGGGCGACCGGGGCTTTTTTGGCCTGCATGGCACTGAAAGTCTGGTGGCTCCCTGCCGGGACCTGGTGGACCACCGCTAGAATCGTCCCATGACCCTCATCGACCGCCGCATTCTCATCGCCGACCTGGCTTACCTGGGCGACACGCTGATGAGCACGCCGGTCATCACCAATCTGCGTCGTAATCATCCCAGGGCCATCATCGACTTCCTGGTCTCCAGCCAGGCGGCGACTGTGGTGGAGCATCACCCGGATATCAATGAGGTATTGATTGTTGAAAAGGCGAAATGGCTACGACCCTCCTGGCAGACTCTGCGGGAAACTGCAGATCGACTGCGGGAAAAGAAGTATGACACCGTCTTTGTCGTCCATCGGGCTTTCAGCACCGCGCTGGTGATGGTGATGGCCGGGATTCCACGACGCCTGGGACTCGGCACCGATGGCCGGAGCTTGTTACTCACCGATGCTGTCCCACTGGACATCGTGCGTCACCGGACCGATAACGCCCTGGCGCTTCTCATCGCTGCCGGCGAGCCGGTCACGCATCGCATGCTGTCGTACTTTCCCGGTCCCGGCGCGGATCGCCGCGCGGAAGGCCTCCTCCTTTCCAGAAACTGGGATCCGTCTCGACCACTGATTTGCATTGCACCGGGAGGCTCATGGAAGACCAAGTGCTGGCCGTCGGAGCGCTTTAGCCGCACCGCGGAGGCACTGTTACAGGGCGGATATCAAGTCGCGCTGGTCGGCGGTCCCGCTGAACTGGAGCTGAGTCGCGAGATCGCCGCACAGGCCAGCAACGGAGTCATTAATCTCACCAATGCCACGACCTTCGATGTGCTGTACGAGATTTTCCGGCTGGCGCAGGGGGTGATCGCGACCGACGCCGGACCCATGCATCTGGCGGCCGCTTCAGGCGTCCCACTGGTAGGACTTTTTGGTCCGACCAGCCCGCAACGCTGCGGACCGGTCAGTGACCACGCGGTCACTATCGCCGGGGATGTCCCCTGTCTGGGCTGTTACCTGAAGGAGTGTGATCACCACTCCTGCATGGCCTACCTGGGGGTCCGGACCGTCCTCTCCGCCCTGGAGAGCGTCATGGTCCGCGCGGGAACCGTCGCCCTGGCAACAGCACAGGCCGAAGATCCCGCAGAGGAAGCAGTCGCGACAGAATCAGCAGTAGAGGAGTAATGCGGGATGCTGCCGCTCAAAGACAACGTCGCTAATTTCGCCACGCCGGTCATGATGTGGCTGCTGCTGCTGGCAAATGCTTTCGTATTTCTTGGATACGCCTTTAGCGGTCAGGAGAGCTTTCGGGCGACCGTCTATGACTACGGCGCGGTGCCGCGATTTGTCCTGTCGCCCGGACCGGATCCCCAACCCGTGGCGGCCTGGCTGACGCTCATAACATCCATGTTCCTGCATGGGGGCTGGAGTCATCTTTTCGGGAATATGTACTTCCTCTATCTCTTCGGGGATAACGTGCAGGAGCGGATGGGGAACTTCTCGTTTCTGGTCTTCTACCTGGTCTGTGGGCTGATCGCCGGACTCGCGCACATCCTGACCAATCCCTTTTCGGAGATCCCCGCAGTGGGGGCGTCCGGTGCAATCTCGGGGGTCCTGGGAGCATACCTGGTGATGTTCCCCCGGGCGATGATCCGGACGCTGCTGCTGACTTTCGTCATTACGGTCATCGACATCCCCGCGTTGTTCTTTTTGGGCTTCTGGTTCATCGGGCAGTTAGTCGGTGGAGTGCGAGCGTTCATTTCGCCTGAGTCTGTCGGCATCGCCTTCCTGGCGCACATCGGAGGGTTTGTCGCCGGTATGGTCCTCGCGCCGCTCTGGCCGAAGGATCAGCGAGTCCCGGTGGCCTACAGCGATCTGGATCACGGCATGATTACCCATGTCGAACAGCCCTGAACCATGTTGTTGTCCCTTGCACTGGACCCGGCAGGTCAACGTGTGCTTGTTGTAGGTACAGGCGCTGAAGCTGTACGGCTTGCATCCAGCTTGCAGGTGAGTGGGGCGCAAGTCACGGTGCTGGAAGAGCCCTACGCCCGTCGCTTTCTGACCCCGCGCCCCTGGCTGATCATTCTGGGGATCACGAACAGTGCCGAAAGCCAGCTGGTCGAGCAGGAGGCCCGCGACCGGGGCATTCTGCTGGTACGCTGCGATGGCGCAGACCCCCGGCCGGGGCAAGCGCGCCTGTCCCTATAATCCGCACGCCTTGTAAAGGAGGGCCGCGACCGCTCATGCTGCAGTTCTTCAACACGCTGACCCGGCGTAAAGAGCCCTTCACCCCCCTGGTCCCGGGGGTTGTGAGCATCTACAACTGCGGCCCCACCGTCTATGACTTTGTGCACATCGGGAACTGGCGCACATTCCTGTTCGCCGATCTTCTGGTGCGCTACCTCGAGTACCGGGGCTTTGAAGTCCGGCAGGTGATGAACATCACCGATGTCGGACACATGCTGAATGACGACGAACAAGGCACCGATCGGATGGCGCTGGCCAGCGAGCGGGAACAGTTGCATCCGCTGCAGGTCGCCGCTCGCTATACGGAGGCGTTTCTTGCGGATGCCGCCCTGCTGGATATCCACGAGCCACTGGCCCGTCCGAAAGCAACCGACTATGTCCCGCAGATGATCGCAATGGTGGAGTCGCTGCTGGAGAAGGGCTTCGCGTACGAGGTCAACAACTCGGTCTACTTCGATGTCTCAAAGTTCGCGGCCTATGGCCAGCTCTCAAATCAGCAGTTGGATGATCTGCAGGCAGGTGCACGCATCGAACCCCATCCGGACAAGCGGCATCCCTTCGACTTCGCCCTCTGGATCCACAATCCGCAGCATGTCCTGCAGTGGGAGACCCCCTGGGGTTCCGGCTATCCGGGCTGGCACATCGAATGCTCCAGCATGATCGAAGCGATCCTCGGCCCAACGATCGACATCCACACCGGCGGCGAGGACAACATCTTTCCGCATCATGAGTGCGAAATCGCGCAGTCCACCTCGGCGCATGACGGGGCGCCGCTGGCGCACATCTGGATGCACGCCCGCTTCCTGCTGGTGGATGGCGAAAAAATGTCGAAGTCCAAGGGGAACTTCTACCGGCTGGTCGACCTGATGGAGAAGGGCTTCGAGGCGAAAGACGTGCGCTACGCCCTCCTCGCGGCGCACTATCGCTCAACCTACAACTTCACCCTCGAGGGACTCGAAGCGGCCCGCGCGACTCGTCGCGGACTTAACGACTATATCCGTCGCCTGGAAACGGCAGTCGCGGCAGGGGAGGGGACCCGGGAGTGCGAACGGGCCATCCAGGATGCCAAGGACAAGTTCGAAGCCGCACTGGATGACGACCTCAACATCACGGAAGCGCTCGAAGCGATCTTCGGGCTCCGGGATGCCATGTACAAGCGGCTCGCGAAGGGGCAGCTCCAGCGCTCTGATGCCCAGGCGCTGATCCGGACGTTTCGGGAATTCGATGACGTCCTTCGCATCATGCAGTTCACCCCGCTGGCAGTGATGGACGATTCCACCCGTACGGAACTTCAGGCAGACATCGCAGCCCGGCAAACCGCCCGGCTCAACAAGGAGTGGGGAGCAGCCGACCTCCTCCGCGACAAGTGGGCAGCACAGGGGGTGGTCATGGAGGACATCCAGGGGGGAACCCGCTGGATCAGCGATGGAGGCGAAGCTGGGATCGTCGAAGGCTAACGCTACAGATCAAAGTGACGTCTCATCCGGGAGCGCTAAGCTCTGGATAACCTCCAGTTGCTCCCGGGCAGCGCGATGGTGCGGATCCAGGCGGAGTGCCGCCTCCAGCTCCCGGGTTGCTCCGGCGACATCTCCGTAACTCAGCACCTGTAATGCCCGGCCATAGTGTGCCTGGGGATCATTGGGCACCGCTAGATGCAGCCCCTGTGCCCGCTCGATGAACTCCGCTTCAACACGGGAGCGGCGAACAAACAGGGTCGCGACCGGGTCTTCGTAAATCACTGCCCAGTCCGGGAGCAGCTTCCATTTCTCGGTGACATCCACCGGTTGTCCGCGCAGGAGGGTCGGGAGCATGGCGATTACTGCAGGCTCGGCGATCAGCGGCCAGCCTTCCCGCGATGGCAGCGGTTCCGGTGCGCTGGTGATGACGCTGCCGTAGGCTGCAATCACCGGGTCGCTGTAGACCGTGTTGAGCCGACCATCGATCGCGATCTGATGCCGCGGTGGCGACTCCTGGGCGATCTGCCAGGTGAGCCAGCCCCCCCAGTCATAGAAGTTGAAGACTTTTCCCTCGAGGTCGTACTGCTGCAGGAACGCCCAGGCTCCGGTCGGGAACTGATCCACCGGATGCAGATGATCCGTGAGTCGGCGGGGCCACTGCTCACCAATCTGTCCCCAGCGTCCCAGGGGAATGCTCACCACCAGCAGCAGGAGCGCCAGGCACTCTGCCCAGAGTCGGAGTCCTGGACGCAAGACGGGTGTGGGGGAATCCGCAGTTGTCTCCTCCAGCCTCAGCCAGCTCGTATGCCCTGCGATCTGCAGCATCCACCACGCAGCAAAAGCAACGTGCGCGAGGGGGAGATGTCGGGACGCCTGCACCGGCATCAGGTAGATCGCCAGCAGCAGTCCGAGTGGCAAGGTCAGCTGACGCGCCACTTTTCCTGCCGGGCGCAGCAACAGGACCAGCATCACGAGCGGCCAGAGCACCCAGGTCAGTTCGGCAGTCGAAAGACGTCCGCCTTCGGCCACTGGTCGCCACTCCTGGATAACTCCCCGTAGCGGATTCGGCTCCAGCCAGCTAAGGGGATAGAGATACACCTCCATGCCATACGGATTCAGCAACGGCACCAACACGACCAGCAGGAGCGCGATGATGGCATCACGCCAGGGCAGGTAACTGCCGAGGGCATGAGCCAAGAGGAATGCTGCCAGTAAAAGGACACCCAGAATCACCGCGCTGTGGCAGTTTGCCCAGAAGATCAGGATTCCGAGCCAGATGCCAGTCGCCAGCCAGAAGCGCTGCGGCAGCCGGATCCAGGTCGCCAGTAGCAGGGTTGTACAGCAATAGGTGATCAGCTGCGGACGCAAGTCGCAGAATTCAGCCAGCATCGGAATAGTCACCAGGGCAGTCAGGAGCCCCAGGACCCAGTCCTTCGCAAGTCGCTGGCCCATCCAGATCAGAGCGCCACCCCAGCTCAGCAGCAACAGGTACTTCAGCCCCACGAGACCCGCAAAATCCGCGAGCCGCCAAACCTGGTAGATCAGCCAGGTGAAAAGCCATTCATGGTTGAGCCAGTGGCGGGAGTCATAAGGGGCTTGAGTGGAGTAAGCGAAGGGGTCTGTGAGGGGACGGCCAGTCAGTCCTTGTTGGGCGATGAGGTGTCCGCTGGAGAGATACCAGTAAAGGTCCTGTCCTCCGGTCGCCGGAAAAAAGAGTGCGAGGCACCCCCAGCCGACCAGCAAGGTCGCGAGAATGACTACAAGTGCTCCCCACCCCGGCTGTTGCCAGAGCCAACAGAGAAAAGTCCAGGTTGACAGCGGCTGTCCAGCTTGTGTCAATGCGTCCGGAGTCGTTTGGGATGGAGTGGTTGCTGACATGGCAGCAGGATTCTAGCTGTCATGCAAAACCGGACCGGCAGCTGCCGGTCCGGGAGGGGAGTTTTCACTGTCACGATCCTGTCAGTGGCTAATTCGTCGCCATCATAGCTGCGAAGCGCTCCCTGACTTGCTCCGGGGTCACATCTTCCACATGGGTCGCGATACCCCACTGATGACCGAAGGGGTCTGCCAGTTTCCCGTGGCGATCCCCCCAGAACATGTCAGCGGGAGGAGTCATCGCCGTCGCGCCAGCGACCAGCGCCTGCTGGTACACGGCATCGCAGTCGTCGACATAAAGCATGATCGAGGACGAGACATCGCCCACGAGCAGGGGCGACTTGGCCCCCATCTCCGGCGATTCTTCGCCCAGCATGATGATGGAGTTTCCGATACGGATCTCCCCATGCACCGGTTTGCCATCAGGACCAGGCAGGGCGTAAAAGAGCTCGGCACCGAAGGCCTGCTGGTAAAACGTCAGCGCGGCTTCCAGATTGCGGACATGAAGGTAGGGGGTCGCGGTGGCGAATCCCTCCGGGGGGTTCTGTACGGTCATGGAATCAACCTCTGCAGGACGCAAGTTCCGGCAAATCGCCGGGTACCAGGGGAGCCTTGGCGCTCCACTGGCGACGACCATAGCACTAAACGTTTGTCACCGTCAAGTGCTCTCACCAGGATGCAGACTACTAGCGCAGGTCCCGCATCCGCTCAAGGATCTCAGCCTCAGAGAGAGTCGCGAGCTGCGTAGAGAGAGTCCAGGCGTGTCCAAAGGGATCTGCAATCACAGCGATCCGGTCGCCCCAGAACATGGTCGTTGGGGCCATCACCTGGGTCGCACCTTCGGCCAGCACCGCAGCATTGGTGGCATCGACGTCCTCGACAAAAAGAAAGCAGCGAAAGCCGCCAGGTTCTGGCAAGCCCACGATCTGGCGCGAGGGGCTGAAGTCGGAAAGGTAGAGCCGTGAGATGCCAAAACTGAGCGATGCATGAGCAATGGTGCCGTCATCTGACGGGATCCGCATCTCCTGCGCTGCCCCAAAATGACGGCAGTACCAGTCGATCGCTTCAGCGCATCGACCATCGCGGATTGGCAGATTCGGGATGAGTGGCGCATGATGGGTCGGGATTGGTGGGACGCTCATGGTGCACCTCGCGTGGCGTTGGGGTATCTCCGGTGGTCAATCCGGACTTCCGGGATTGTAGCGAGCCCCTGCAGCAACGTCGCACAATCTCTATTATGTAAAACAGCAGAGTAGGACGGCGAGTCTCTCAAAATTCGGTGACCGCCAGGCTGCCTCGGGCTGGTGCACTCACCTGCTGTCACCTTGCGATCCTGATACAATGAGTGCAAGCCCCGGAGCGGTGCGCCGACCGGGAGCGGATACAGGCAGGTTCTGCAACACAGACCGCTTGGATCTCATCCTTGAGACCGAGACGGACCAGACGGCTTCGCGACCAGCGCTTCGCAGCGCAGGGTCAAGTTGACGAAGCGTTGGAGTCCGCCCCGGTGGCGGATTTCTTGTTGTCCGGGGGTCGGCTGCAAGTCGACCGTCAGGACAAGCCGGAGGGCACGGATGGCTCTACCGCACACGATCCACACACTGGCGCGCAAAGTCGCTGCTGGCGAAAAACTGGTCATGGTGACCGCCTATGACGCCCCTTCAGCTCGACTGGCCGAGGCGGGCGGCGCAGACCTCCTGCTCGTTGGCGATTCTCTGGGCATGGTGGTGTTGGGGTATCGGGACACCCTGTCGGTCACCCTCGATGACATGCTGCATCACACCCGGGCAGTCACCCGGGTCCGTGAGAATGCTTTCGTGGTGGCAGATCTGCCATTCATGAGCTACCAGGTCTCTCCTGAGCGGGCCCTGATCAGTGCGGGACGGCTGGTGCAGGAAGCTGGCGCTCAGGCGGTAAAGCTTGAAGGCGGTGCTCCAGTCCTGGAGTCAGTGCGACGAATCGTGCAGGCTGGCATCCCGGTGATGGCACATCTGGGTCTCACCCCGCAAAGCATTCATCAGCTGGGGGGCTATCGGGTCCAGGGGCGGACACCCAACGCCGCAGCACAGATGCTGGCCGATGCCCGGGCACTGGAAGCAGCAGGAGCCTTCAGCCTCGTGCTCGAGTGTGTCCCCACCGATCTGGCGAGCCTGATCGCGGCGGAGCTGACCATCCCGGTCATCGGCATCGGTGCGGGTGCCGGAGTCGATGGCCAGGTGCTGGTGTTCCATGATCTCCTCCGCTTTGGTACGGCCTACGCTCCCAGGTTCGTCCGGGCTTACGCGGATCTCAATCAGCTGATCCCGGAAGCGATTCAGCGCTTTGCGGATGATGTCAGGAGCGGTCAGTTCCCAACCGAAGACGAAACCTATGCCCCTTCCCCCGAGGTCATGGCGGCCCTGCAGGACGTTGCGCGACGGATGAGCGATGACGACGACCATGCGGGCGGCTACGGAGGTGCCTGCTGATGCAGACCCTCACCACCATCGCTGCAATCCGAGAGGCCTTGGTCAGCTCCCGGATGGCCGGACGGAGCATCGGGCTGGTCCCGACCATGGGCGCGCTCCATGCCGGGCATCGCTCGCTGGTGGAGGCCTCAGTGGCGGCCTGTGAGATCACGGTCGCAACACTGTTCGTCAATCCGACCCAGTTCGGACCCACCGAAGATTTCTCGCGCTACCCGCGGACTTTCGAGGCGGATCAGGCGCTGCTGGCCGAGGCAGGCTGTGACTTCCTCTTCGCCCCAGCGGTGACTGAGCTCTATCCGGACGAGCAATCGATCTGGCTCCAGGCGGACGCTGCGCTGGCGGACAACATCCTCTGCGGAGCCAGCCGACCAGGACATTTCCGGGGGGTCCTGACCATCGTGGCGAAACTGTTCAACATCATCCAGCCGACTCACGCTTTCTTCGGGCAGAAGGATTTTCAGCAGGCGACCCTGGTCCAGCGCTTGATTGAAGACCTCAACTTTCCGATAACACTGGTTCGCTGCCCGACGGTCCGCGAAGCTGATGGGCTCGCGATGTCGAGTCGGAATCGCTACTTGTCGCCTACTGATCGTGAGGCAGCGACGGTCCTGTCCCGAGCGCTCCGCGCCGCCAGAAAAGTGATCATGGAAGGCGAAACTATGCCAGAGGCTGTCCAGACAGTCATGGCGCGGTCTCTTGCCGAGGAACCGGAGTTCACGCTGGAGTACGCCGAATTGCGGCAAGCTGCAACGCTTGCGGAAGCAGCTGCGCCACTGGCTGGCGAGATTGTGCTGGCCATCGCCGGGAAGATTGGCACCACCCGGCTGATCGACAACGAGGTAGTCGGGGTGCCGCAAGTCCGCGCCACAGCGAACGTGGCAGAAGGAATCGCGCATGTTTCGTGAACTGATGCGGGCCAAGATTCACCGGGCGGTGGTCACCGACGCCAATCTGGCGTACGTCGGCAGCTTGTCGGTGGACAGCGATCTGCTGGCGGCGGCGGACATCCACGAGTACGAAAAGATCAGCGTCGTGAACATTAACACCGGCGGACGCTTCGAGACGTACGCCATCGCCGCGCCGGCCGGGTCTGGCACCATCGCGCTGAATGGTGGGGCCGCTCGCCTGGGGCAGCCAGGCGATCTGGTCATCATCATCGCCTACGGCTACTATCAGGATCAGGACGAGCATCAGGCCCGGGTCGTGTTCGTGGATGAGCTAAACGCCATCGTGAGCGTCGATACCCAGAGTCGCGGGGAGACGGACCAGCTTCGGCTGGCTGGCATCCCGGCGCAGCTGTACTAGTCCGCCGTCCGCTGGCAGATCCCCTGCCGGTCGCCCATTGCCCGGAGGCCCCGACGGCCGCCTCCATGCGCAGCGAAAACTCCCCGGAGTTTGCTGACGCCCCCCGGTCTCTCTGCCTAGAGCGACCGTAAGTGAGTCCCACCATGACCGGACGCATCCAGGACGAGATCCGCCAGCTAGCACGGGAACAGGACGCCCTGATCCTGGCGCATAACTACCAGCATCCCGAGGTCCAGGAGATTGCCGACTTCATCGGTGACTCCTTCGAACTGGCCAAAGCGGGTCGTGAAGCCCCCCATTCCCGGATCATCTTCTGCGGGGTCCACTTCATGGCGGAAACGGCCAAGATTCTCTCCCCCGAGAAGTCGGTGCACATGCCGGACACCCACGCCGGTTGCCCGATGGCGAATATGATCTCCGACCGGGTCCTCCAGAAGCTGAAGGACAAATACCCCGGCGCGGGAGTCATGGCCTATGTCAATACCTCCGCTAAGGTCAAGGCGATGAGCGATGTCTGCTGCACCTCCGCCAATGCGGTGCAGGTGGCAGAGATGTACTTCCCTGAAGAACAGCCGATCATTTTCGTCCCGGATGTCTCTTTGGGAACCACTGTCAAAGAGCGGGCGAACCGGAACATCATTCTCTACGAAGGCTTCTGTCCCACGCACCACCGGATTCTTGCGGAGGATGTCCGTCGCGCCAGAGCCCGTTACCCGCTGGCAAAAGTCATCGCGCACCCCGAGTGCACTGAGGAAGTGAAGGCGGAGGCGGACTATGTGGAGTCCACGAGCGGCATGCTCCGCAAAGCCGCGACCGATCCAGCCCTCGAGTTCATCGTCTGTACCGAGCAAGGGCTGATCCACCGCCTCCAGCGGGAGATGCCGGACAAGACGTTCTACTCCCCGAGCGAACTGAATGTCTGCCCCAACATGAAGAAAACGACGCTCGACAAGATCCGCGTCACCCTGGAGACGCACAACAACGAGATCTTCGTGGATGAAGAGGTCCGGGAACTGGCCTATCAGGCGCTGGATCGCATGATGGCCTGTTCCGCCCTCGCTGCGCCGTTGTTGGAGGGCCGGGAGCGGCAGCGGGAACAACGCTATGTAGCCGTCCCGGCATAACCACAGCGCTCCTGATCGCCACTTAAAGAGAGTCAGCGAAACTGACTCCCCTGCCCCCGGAAATGTTGCCGGGGGCTTTTGATTGATTTTCAGTCGATTGCATCGCCAGAACTCGCTCAAAGGAGATTACAATCAGGAACCGCAGGGCTACCAACGGGTGAGCCCTGAAAGGATGCACCGGTCATCGACGACGAACGGACCCCGGTCATGCTGATTCCGGTCCGCCCACACGGCGGGAGTTCGCCGCGGCCGCCGGGCGAAGTGACCTACATGGGTCCGTGTGTCAGTGTCGGGGGAGATCGTTTCGCCTGGGAGTCGATTCCGCGTACGCCCCGCAGCATTGGCGAGATGACCTACATGGGTCCATCCCTTCGTCCTGAAGATTTGCGCGGTCGTTATTAGAGTTTTCCGTCCTTTCTTCCCTGCAGTCGTTCCTGTGCTGCAGCAAACCCTGACCTTGGTATTTCCCGTACCATCGACGCATGTCTTCCGCACTTCAGATCGGGCTGCTGGGTGTCGGCGCTATCGGCGGCTACCTCGCTGCGACTATCACTGAACACGAGGATTGGGAGCTTACCGCCTGGTGGGACCCGGACCCGTCCGCCAGAGCCCGTTTTCATGAGCGATTCCCCCACTTCGCTTCGGGCGCGATGTCTCCCGATGACTGGACTCCGGGCACGGTGACTCACCTGCTGGAAGCGGCACATCCGCTGGCGGTGCCGGCGGCGCTGCAGACCGCCCATCGCCTCTCAGCGACCACCATCCTGGCCAGTGTCGGGGGGCTGCTGGCTCCAGAAGCACAGACTGCCTTGGCAGTTAACTTGCAGGCTGGTTTGCGGGTGCTGGTCCCGTCCGGAGCGATTGGCGGACTCGATCTGTTGCGGGCTATCCCGCGGCAGGCGCTCGAGCAGGTTACGCTCCGGACTCGTAAACCCCCCTCAGCGCTGCCACCCGCAGAGGCGGCAGGCATCACGGAACCGACTTGTCTCTTTGTCGGGACTGCCCGCGAAGCCATCGCTCGCTTTCCCAAGAATGTCAATGTCGCGGTCACGCTGAGCCTCGCCGGCTTAGGCCCAGATCAGACTCAGGTGGAAGTCTGGGCGGACCCTGAAGTCTCGTGGAATACCCACGAAATCGACATCGAATCCGCTGTGGGGCACTACCGGGTGAGTTGCGCCAACATCCCATTAGCCGACAACCCCGGGACCTCCGCTCTGGCAGCGATGAGCATCGTGGCCTTACTGGCAGGAGAAGAGCCAGGACTCCGTATTGGGTCCTGAGCTGGCGTACGGGCGCATAATGTGACTGTGACTCCACCCCTCCTCCTTTCTCCAGACATCCGCCAGTTGCTTGCTGCGGAGCTCGCCATGGATCTCGGATCCGGGGATCTTTCCACCCTCGCTTTTCCGGAGTGGAACACCCGCCAGGCGACCGCAGATGTCGTCGCCCGCGCCCCCGGTGTCGTTGCAGGGCTCCCATTGATCGAGGTGGTCTGGGAAGTCCTGGGATGGGAAGTGCAGACGACGGGTGATGTCGCAGATGGAGAGCAGGTCAGTGCGGGCGACAAGCTTATGACCTGCGCCGGTCCGGCCACAGCGCTCCTGGCAGGTGAGCGGACGCTTCTGAATGTGCTGTCCCATCTCTCGGGAATCGCAACCCTCACTGCAGCTTATGTACAGGCCTGCGAGGGGACATCCGCGCGGATATGCGATACCCGTAAGACACTGCCGGGCCTGCGAACGCTCCAGAAGTACGCTGTCCGTTGTGGCGGTGGGGTGAATCATCGCTTCTCCTTGGCGGATGCCGTAATGCTCAAGGACAACCATCAGGCATTGCTCATGGAGTCGCTGGAGTCTGCGATTCACCGAATCCGACAACGAATTGGGCCGACCGTCCGCATCGAAGTGGAAGTCGACACCATCGCAGGCTTCCGGACCGCTGCTACCTGCGGCGTGGATGTCATCATGCTGGACAACATGGATCTCGCCATGATCGCGCAATGTGTAAAGGAGCGCCCCAATGGGACGCTCCTGGAAGTCAGCGGGGGCGTACGCCTCGAGCAGGTGGCGTTGGTGGCCGCACTGGGAGTCGACTACATCTCAGTCGGTCGACTCACCCACTCCGCGCCGGCCCTCGACCTGGCTCTCGACTTCGCACCAGCCTAGTTGCTGCCTGCTGAGGCGGTCCGGATCGGGAACTCTGGGGCTTTCGCCCCAAAACCATCCGGATTCACCTGCCACTTATGCTCGGGCCGGTTCATGATCTCTTCCACCACCTGCGAACAGGCATTCGCTTCGGCGACTTTGCCTGCCTTGCGAGCGTCTTCGATCAGGTGCCGGACCTCCGGGATGAACTCGGTGTACCAGCGCTCGGCGACCTCGAAGGTCCCATGCCAGTGGGCGTAGTCCGGGGCCATCATGCTGGCGCCATGCCGGGCTCGACGCCCTTCGTGATGCCAGAGGTAGTACCAGGTCCACTCGACTGTTTCATCGAAATCTGCTTTGGTGAGCAGGCCGTTGTCCTTGAGCGCTTTCATGATGGACGTGCCCGGCTTGCCGTACTTTTCGTTGTAGGTCTGGATGAAATTGTCGTACTGGACGTAGAAGTTGTTGACGTAGGCGGTGGTGTGGCAGGTCGAGCAGACCTGCTTCATCCGGTTGCGCTTCTGCTCCCAGGTATCCGTAATCTGCTCCCGCCGCTTGTCCGGATCAGTTTCCGTCACGATCTTGTGATCAGCATCGGTATCCATGGCGAGCGAGACCGGAGGCCGGTTGGTCCAGGAGATGCGCTGGCCGGGGTCGTGGGTAATCTTCCCGCCCCGGATGTTGGCCGACATGTGGCAGGTCGCGCAGGTCGGCGCCTGGGAGTAATCCTTCCCCAGGATCCAGGAGTCGGCATCCAGATTCATGTGGTCTTTGAGGTCGTAGTACGCGATGCCGTGCTTGGACTCGTCGAAGATCTCCTTCTGCGGATGATCCGGTCCGAGGTGACACTTGCCGCAGTTTTCGGGCTGACGGGCACGGCGGGGCGAGAAGTCGTGGCGACTGTGACAGGCCGAGCAGGACCCCAGCGAGCCATCGAGGTTGATCCGGCCAATCCCGGTGTTGGGCCAGGTGGAGGGGTCCAGAATCGGACGCCCATCTTTGTCCTTGGCGATGCTTGCCAGGATCGCCAGGTTCGTGGGTTTGCCTGACGCATCGGGCTTCAGCTCTTCAACCGTCACGATGCCGCCATCTTTGGTCTGTAGCCCTACTTTCGAACCGTGGCACTGTTTACAGCCGACCGCGGCGAAGGTCATGCCATCAACCATCTTGCTGTCGAAGTCCGGACGGCCTGGGGTCGCCGCGTGCGGATTAAACGGCACCCGGGCCCCTTCTACGGTCTCGGCAAGCAGGTTATCCAGCGAAGCGAGAATGTTCCCGCCCTTCGCGTGATGGCTGGCAGAGAACTCTTCATAGACGTCCTGATGACACTTCGCGCAGTCCATAGGAGTCACGATGGCCGCGATGGTCGCGCCGTAGTGCTCGAAGGCATCAACGTCATCACTGGCCGCCTGATGGCACTCCACACAGCTCACCCCTGAGATGGCGTGTTTGGAGCCGGTCCAGTGATCGATGATGCCCGGACTGACATTCTTGTGGCAGTCGACGCAGTTTTTGGAGGAACTCGGGACCGCAATGTGATGCGCCCGTAAGCCGGCCTCCTCCTGCTTCCTGGCGACTTCCAGGTACTGGACCATCAGAAGCGAGGCGAGGAAGACCATCGCCAGCAGCGTGATGATGTTGCGCTTCACTGTCAGTGTCATCTCTCTGCTCCTTGCCCTGCCGCAGCAGACTTAATGGGCGACTACGGCTTCCCAGACCGTGAGTCCGATGATGGCCAGCACCGCGATGATGCCGAACCAGACGCTGAGTTCTGAACTCGGTTGACGTCGACGAATCGCACCATCGATCCATGGCCAGGCGAACATGACCACCACCACCAGCCCCATGCTCAGCACCGCGGCCGTGCCGGGAAAGAGCTTGAGCCAGCGGAAGGCGACATAGAAGAACCACTCCGGCTTGATGATTTCAGGTGTTGACAGGGGATCAGCTGGGGGGCCCAGATGGGCCGGAACCGCCACTGCCAACGTCGTCAGAATGACCAGCAGCGACAGTCCGATGATGAGTTCGGTGTAGAGGTGATCCGGAAAAAAGTTGAAGGAGCGCGGCTTGTCTTCCGGTTCATCCTCGAACCGGAACTCGGTGACACCCTGCAGCCGGATCATCGTGATGTGCAGCGCGACCAGCAGAATGATGAGCACTGGCAGGACCGCCGCATGAATGATGTAGAACCGCGACAGCGTATGCTCGTTGTAGACCTCGCCCGCCAGCAGGAGCTGCTTGAGGAGGCTGCCGACGACCGGCACGTTGTCTGCGATGTTCGCGCCAACCGTAGCGCCCCAGTAGCTGAGCTGCTCATACACCAGGCTGTAGCCGGTAAAGCCGGTCAGGAGTGTGCAGATCAGCAGGCCCATCCCGATGACCCAGTTCAGTTCCCGGGGAGCGCGATACGCGCCGGTAAAGAAGACCCGCATCTGATGGAGGATGACCGCCGCGATCATCAGGGTCGCGCCCCATTTGTGCAGACCCCGGATGTACCAGCCGAAGCTGACATCCTCGGTAATCTGCCGGACCGATTCATAGGCCGTCAGCATGGAAGGCTGGTAGTACATCGCCAGTAGGATGCCGGTGATGATCTGGCCCATAAACAACAGCGCCGGAGTGCCTCCCAGGGCAAACCACCAGCGCTTCAGGTGATTCGGAACGGGTTCATTGGTGAACTCCCGCAGTTGTTCAGGGGAGATAGGGATCCGTTGCTGCAGCCAGCCTGGATTGGTTGCCATCGCTCCGGCCTCCTTTAGGTCGCCGCCCCGGTACCTGTAGGGATGGGGACCTCAATGAACAGCAGGCCGTCCTGAATTTTCAGGGGATACCGCGACAGCGACTGCTTCGCCTGTGCGGGCGGTCCTTCCGTAGCAATACCCGAGGGATCAAAGGCCCCGTTATGGCAGGGGCAGAAGAAGCGCTGCCTGACACTTTCCCAGTGGACCTGACACCCCAAATGTGGACAGGTGGAGGACAACGCGACAAAATCCTCGACCGCCCCGGTCTCTCCCTGACGGGCAATCGCGATTTTCTCGCCGGTGGGACCGGTATAGGAAAGCGATCCACCCTTTGGGATATCCCGCGCAATCGCAACATACAGCCACGCGGTGGGCCGTCCTCCAGCGGGGTACAGGAATTGCGAGGCGATCCACCCCAGACCACCAGCGGTCCCGGCCAGTCCGAGGGCGACTCCCATGCCAGCCATCCCGCCGAGGACGGTCCGTCGCTCGATCGGCTCATCTGGTCCTGGCGCTGCAACATCGTGTGGAGTCATGGTGTACTCACCTCGGTCAGGTGGGGCTTTGTGGCCTGTACCTGGGCAATAGTGGATGGGAATGTCTGAAACTTTGGTGACGTGGGTCACGTATTTTTTGGGCACCGAATCATTAGTGTGACCAAAATCTAAACGGCCAGGAGTTCCCCGTGCGTTTGTCCCGGTGTGCCATCGAGTCCCGCCTTGTCAGGACTCTGGGTAGAATGCCGTGGTACCCGACACCTCCCGTGTCGGCGACATTAGCGTGAGGATCCCATGTCCACCCAGCCACTCCCACCCCCTGAAGAACGGCTCACGCAGCAGGAACGGGCCAATTTCCTGGAGGAGTTCATCCGCCGGGTGACCGAGGAAATGGACGCCCTCATGGAGGGGCGCAATTTTGATGCGGAGATCAAATCGCTGAAGTTCCGGATCGGACTCCTGGAACGAGGGGAGTCAGCCGATTTTAGGGAACGGGTCCGATCTCTGCGCGAGGAATTGGCTCATGTCGAGGAGGAATACGCCCTTCTTCGCCCCAAGCTGGAGCGTCTCGAGCAGGAGCGTCGCTTTTACCGGAGTCAAACGTCCGGGTTCTAGCCCGTCGAAAGAGGTCTGGTTGTGCTGCTGACGGTGGATATCGGGAACACCAACATCGTCCTGGGCCTTTTTGCAGGCGATGATCTGGTGACGACCGCCCGGGTGGCGACCGACCCCCAGCGTACGGTTGATGAATATGGGCACCTCATTCAGAGCATCCTCGAAACCAAACTCCGTCAGCATGTCCGGGTCACTGGTGTTTCCATTTCGTCCGTAGTCCCCTCCCTGGGCGACACTTTCCGGGAGTTCAGCATGAGCTGGCTGCGCCAGGAGCCGCTGGTAGTGGGCCCGGGGATCAAAACAGGTCTCGCGATTCGATATGACGATCCCCGCAAGGTGGGAGCTGACAGGATCGTGAACGCGGTGGCGGGCTACACCTTCTATGGGACGCCGCTCATCCTGGTCGACTTCGGGACAGCGGTCACCTTCTGCGCTCTTTCCCGGGATCGCACTTACCTGGGCGGAGCGATTTTCCCAGGGCTCCGCATCGCGTTCGATGCCCTCTTCTCCCGGACCGCCCAACTCCCCCGGATGGCCTATCAGCGGCCGCCGAAAGTCATTGGGGGCTCGACCGCTGAATCGTTGCAGTCCGGGGCGATTTTCGGCTATGCCTCCCTGGTGGATGGGATGGTGCAGAAGTACCGCCAGGAAATGAAAGAGCCTGAAGCCCGCGTGATTGGAACTGGCGGACTGGCCGCCCTGGTAGCCGGCGCCAGCGAAGAAATGCGCCATGTCGATGAACATCTGACCCTCAAGGGCCTCAAAGTCCTCTGGGAAATGAACCGGAATTAGCCCCGCTCAGGGGAGCTTCGAGTTCGCACTCGTAACAAGAGCCCGGATATTAAGGTGCGCGGAAGCTCCGTGTCTCCTGCCGGTTCCACCGGCCAGTCTGCTAAGGAGAGCGACTGCCATGCTCAGTCCAGGCGCTGCCACGACTTCAGCCGAGCGCTTCGCGTTCTACCCTCTGGGTGACCTGGTCCAAGCGGATCGGGAACCCTGGATGGAATGCCTGAAGGCGTTTTTGGCGGCCACCCAGCTCCTGGACCAGGATCCCGCCGAAGCGCTTCAGATTCTCGAAGCGCTGGCGGAAGCTCCCCTGCTCCGGTACCTCTGCTGGACCTGCTCGGCTGATCCGGAGCCCCTGATGCAGTTTTCAAATGAGCAGGCCTTTGTACTGGAGACCCGGGAAGCCATTCAGTATCAGGCTCAGGAGTTCCTCCAGGCAGCCGCGAACGATCTGGGAGCTGGGCCCATCGCGCAGCACCAGATCCAGGTCTACTGGAAGCAGCATCAGCACATGATTTTGTCAACCTTCCAGCGCCTCTGTGTACTGTCAGGGCGTGCGGCGCAGGCCCTGCGGGATGACGAGCAGCGGGAGCACTGGGCACATCGAGCGCTGATGGCCAGCGTCATATTCGGCATTCCGCTCACCGATGAACTGCAGCAGTTGGCCGAAGGAGATGAGTGGCGAGTCGGGGAACGACCGGTCGCGCTTCGTTTCGCCCGCCGGTGGGAAGCCCTCACCGGCACTTCTATGCGTCTGAGCCAGGCGTAGATCAGCCACAGTTATGGCGGCGCGAGTTTGAGCAGGAAGGCATCGTAGCCTCCCCGGCTCGCCTGAGTCTCAACCCCGGCATCCGGGTCGAAGTCTACTGTTCCGGAGAACGGACCAGTGACATAGGTATTGCCGGTCCCATCCACGGCGGTGCTGCTCCCCCAATTCGCAGCCGTGCCGCCAAAAGTGGCTACCCAAGCAAAGTTTCCGCTTGCGCTAAGCTCAAGGAGAAAGGCGTCGTAACCGCCCTGACTGCTTCTTTCAGTAACTGCCGCGCCGGGATCGAAGTCCACAGTCCCTTCGAACCATCCTGTTACTCGTGGATTATCTGCAGGATCCAGGGCTACACCTCGACCCTCATCCCAACCCTCCCCCCCCCAGGAGGCAACCCATCGGAAACTCCCGTCGGGAGCAAGCGCCAGTAGATAGGCATCAGGAGAGCCATCCTGGCTAGTCTGTTGGACGACCCCCGCTGAGGGATCGAAGTCAACGGTGCCTGCGAATGAACCAGTGGCAAAGGGCTGCCCCAGGGAATCCAACGCTACGCTCACACAGTTATCAAACTCTGTGCTTCCCCAGGTAGCCACCCAGCGAAACGCACTCGTTGAGTCGAGACTGAGCAGGAAGGCATCTACGTTTCCATTCGATGCTCGACTCTCCACTCCGGCGCCCGGATCGAAGTCTGTCAGGCCATCGAATTCTCCGGCGATGTACAGGTTACTTTCCCCATCGACTGCCAGGTCCCAGGTCCCTTCCAGGTCGGTTCCCCCCCAGGTGGCGACCCAGCGGAAACCCCCAGCGGCATCGAGCGACAGCAGGTAGCAATCATTATTGCCAGTACTGGAACGCTCCTCCACCCCCGGACCAGGGTCAAAATCAGCCGTCCCGGGAAAATTGCCAGTCACGTATACGTTGTGATCCGGTCCAACAACCACGCTATTGCCTACAATCCGGGCAGGCCCGCCCCAGGCGGCAACCCAGCGAAAGTTTCCTGTCGAATCAAGCGCCAGCAGATACGGATCATCGCTGCCAATGCTGGTTCTGAGTGCTTCGCCCGGACCAGGATCAAAGTCCACTGTCCCGCGAAAGAATCCAGTGACATAGGGATTGCCTGAAGCGTCTAGCGCCACGTCGAGGCCTTCGTCCCGACTGGTGGTCCCCCAGGTCGCTATCCATCGGAATGCCCCAGCTGGATCAAGTGCCAGCAGAAAGGCATCGACTAACCCCTGACTGGTACGGTTCTCCACTCCTGGACCAGGATCGAAGTTGACTTCACCCTCAAAAATGCCTGTGGTGTAGGAGTTTCCAAACTCGTCAACCGCGACGCTTTTTCCTTCCTCCCAGCTGGAACCACCCCAGGCGGTAACCCATTGAAACTGTCCGGTAGACACAGCAGATCGGACCGGTATGGTCACTGCCTGATAGCGCGAGGAAGCTTCATATGAAGCTGGCGCAGCCATCACTTCCAGCGCTTCGTCCAGCAAAATCAAGGCTGCTGGTGCACTGTCCTGCTCATCCCGTATGCGAATGAGTCCCTGGACTTCGAGAATTTCTCCCGGCGGTACAGTGACTGTGCCGCTGAGATTTTGCACAGCGATCGGAAAGGTGACGAACTGATCGATCGCTCCGGAAACTTCGAAGGCCCCCGAGACTGGAAAGCTTGTTGCAGCGAGGTCCGGAAAGCTGGCACTGACACCTTGCGGCCGCGAACTTTGCCGGATTGCCGTGGGCTGCGCGGGATCGGGAAACGTTGTGGCGACAGGAGCAGAACTGTCCCAATCCAGCACCTGGACTGACAGCATGGCTGTTTGAGCAGGATCGCTTTCGCTCACCTCCCCGGCGACCGAAACGGTGATGCGTTGCAGATCGCCGGCAGCTTCAGGCAGGTAATACCGGAGCGCTCCAGGCTCGCCCGGTTGCGGCAATCGGTTTGCACGCTTCTCACTGGGAGTGGTTCCGCCCCGAGGATCCATGTACTTCGCGAGCAGCACCACGACCAGTGGGGATGGCGGCGCACTCACACCCCTGACGGTAATCTGCTGCGTGGCACCTTGCGGGAAGACGTCATACCCTGTCGGTGCGAGGAAGTCAGTTTCTTCCCAGCTGGAGGTTCCATAGTTCCCGGCGGGATGTGGTGGGGGATCGGGAGTGATGAGGCGGTAGGGGAAAATGTTGCTGCTGGTAATCCCCAGTCTCGGCAGATCCACCAGCGGGCCGATCTGGCGGTATCCATCGGGATCACGTATCAGGTTTAAGTCCCCTGTCACCGATCCGCCAAAGAAGCTACTGGTACCATTCGTCAGAAACACACACTGGAGATCGAACAGAAACAGGTCCAGTCGCTTTTGAGAAGTCGCTGGTGGAAGAATGTCTTCCGGCATTGCAAAGGGATGCGTAAACTCCAGCGTATAGTCAACGTCACCGTTCGGAGCAGGCGCAGTGCTGACCAGCGTCAGGCTGTTACGGTCGAGAAAAGGACGGATTGACAGCAGATAGACGTCCCCCTGAGTTGCCGCGTTTTCTCGGAGAGGTACCAATTCTGGTTGCTCCCTGGAAGAGCTCGCTGGGAGCAATTGATAAGCGCCCAGCACTCCTTCGTGCATCCCATTTGGATGGACCCGTAGTGGCCAGATAGCAGGATTAGCCTGAGTCAGAGAGAAAGGTGGTGAGGCCTGCTGGGGACCGTTTGCTCCATTACATGCGCTGAGAACCACCAGAGCGATCAGCAATGCGCAGGGATACAGCATGCAGCGCGGCCTCCAGACCAGCCAAGTCAGCCCAGTATTGGGGAGATGCCAGGCATTTTAAGCGAAGCGCTGGGCTGGGGACAGAAGCTCTCGTGATTTTCCATTCGACCCGTCTCGATACGCGGCCTCTGCAAGATCAGTACACTTAACCGGAATCATGCCCCGTAGCAGCGCGCTCATCACAGACCTGACGTCCCCACATCCAACGCTGGTCCCCGCGCCACTGGCGGGTTACACCGACCATCCCTTCCGGAAAATCCTGCGTCGCAACGGCTCCCGGCATGTCTTCATGGCGTGGGTCTCCAGTCACGGCATGGACCGCAATCCGGAGTACCTTGCTAAGATTCAGCGCGACTTCGCTGATGATGCCGAAACTAATGTCCAGATTTTCGGGAATGACCCCGGCCTGATGGCACAGGCGGCCCAGGTCCTCACCGAACTGGGCGCGGCACAAATCGACATCAACATGGGCTGCTCGGTGAAAAAAGTCTGGCAGGCCCGCACGGGTTCCCTGCTCCTGACCCAGCTCGAGAACGCACGAGCCATCCTCAAGGCTGTCGCAGGGGCGGTCCCGGTGCCGGTGAGCCTGAAGACCCGCATCGGCTGGTGTGCCGGCGGCGACGAAGGCCTGCGGCTGTGTCTGGAAGCGCCGGACCTGGGCATCAGCGCAGTCACCCTCCACGCCCGATATGCAAAGCAGGGATTTCGGGGTGTCGCCGACTGGTCGCAGATTGCTTTTCTCAAGGATCGACTGCCCATCCCCGTCATGGCCAATGGGGATGTCACGGATGGCCCCTCAGCGCGCGCCTGCTTTGAAGCGACCGGGGCCGACGGCATCATGATTGGGCGTGCCCAAATGGGGAATCCATGGGTCTTTGGACAAATCGCACACTATCTGGCGACTGGTCAGCCAGCCCCCCCTCCCTCCTGGGAGGAACGGATCGACACGGCCCGGGACCATCTGAGCTATATGGTGGCGTTTTATGGCGATGACCGCGGGACCCGGGAGTTCCGGAAGCACCTGGTGAAGTACCTGCACGGGATTCCCCATGCCGCAGCGGTCAAGCAGCAGATTCTGGAAATGCCCGACAGTGAGTCGGTGACCTGGGTGCTGCAGAACTTCCGGGCGCGACTTCAGGCCCTTCCCGCGACCACCACAATTACCCCAACTCCAGCGGGCTCCCTGCAGCACTGAGACTGCTAGAATCCCGTCGGAACTGCTTTGCCCGTGCCGTTCCCACCGCGCCATCGAAGGAGCCAGCACCGCCATGCCTGAGGTCGTCATTGTCGCCGCCAAGCGGACTCCCATCGGACGTTTCCTGGGGGGGCTCGCGCCACTCTCCGCGACTGATCTGGGGGCCATCGCGATCCGGGGAGCCCTGGAGTCCATCGGCCTCGACCCGACTGAAGTGAACGAAGTGGTCATGGGGAATGTGATCTCGTCCGGGGTCGGACAAGCTCCGGCTCGCCAGGCGGCAATCAAGGCGGGGATTCCACCGCATCGATCGGCGTACACGATCAACATGGTCTGCGGTTCAGGACTCCAGGCGGTTAACCTGGCGTATCAAAGCATCAAAGCGGGCATGAACCAGGTGGTAGTGGCGGGGGGGATGGAATCGATGTCCAATACCCCCTATTTGCTGCAAGGCGACAAGGCCCGAACCGGGTACCGCCTCGGCAATGGGCAGCTCCTTGACAGCATGGTGGCCGATGGTCTCACCGATGCCTACCTCGGCATCCACATGGGCGAAACCGCTGAGCGGGTTGCCGACAAATACCACGTCTCCCGGGAAGACATGGACCGCTTTGCGGCGGATTCCCAGGCCAAGGCAGTCGCTGCCATCGCGGCGGGACACTTCAGGCAAGAGATTGTTCCGGTCACTGTTAGCTCCCGCAAAGGCGATGTCACCATCGACACCGATGAGGGACCGCGCGCTGATTCCACGTTCGAGTCACTGAGCGCGCTGCGACCTGTGTTTCGCCGTGAAGGGGGACGTGTCACTGCCGGAAATGCCCCGTCGACCAATGATGGAGCCGCCGCCGTGGTGGTCATGAGCGATACCCGGGCTCAGGAACTGGGATTGACTCCCCTCGCCCGCATCAAAGATGCGACTGTCGGCGGGGTCGAGCCGGAATGGGTCCTGATGTCGCCGGTAGTCACCGTGCAGCGGCTCATCGACGAGCGCGGCTGGGATCTCAAGGACTTCGACCTGGTGGAGCTCAACGAAGCTTTCGCGGTCCAGGCGGTGGCGGTCATCCGGGAACTGGGGCTGGACCCGGCAAAAGTCAATGTGAATGGCGGGGCGGTCGCCCTGGGACACCCCATAGGATGCTCCGGTGCCCGCATCCTCACGACGCTTCTCCATGCGCTCCAGCAGCGTCGGCTGAAGACCGGACTGGCGACGCTCTGTCTCGGCGGTGGCAACGGGGTCGCCCTCGTGATTGAAAATCTCCAGGCGGGTCAGGTCCCGGCCACGAGTGCCGCCAGTAGTGCGAGCGCTTCGGGATAGCCCACCCCGACAAGGGGACAGATCATCGTTGGCAACGCCATCCACGCAGTCAAAGCGAGGTAAGTTCATGTAGCGTTTGACTACACCCCATTTCTGGGACCTCCAGGAGACAGGAGAAAGGCTGGTACGCTTAGTGCAGGACTGACGACTATGACTGACTCGGCATCACATCAGGCAGCTGCTCCCGACCCGGGTACCTCTGACCCGGATCAAACCTCCGGGCCCTCCAATGGGGTCCACAAGCACAAAAAGAAAATTGATGCAGCGCAATTTGAGGTCTCAACAGAGATCGACCTCTGGGATCCCCAGCATCCCCTCCCTCCGATGCTCACGCAGCTCATCGACAACCTGGTCCGCTTCGGTGTATCCACCGCTGATCAGGAGCTCGTGGTTGCGGCCTTTCGCTACGCCGCCGAAAAACATCGCAAGCACATCCGCAAGGATGGGACCCCGTATATCTTTCATCCCCTGGAAGTGGCGAAGATCATCTCCGACTACATCGGAGATCCCGAAATGCTGGCGGCCGCGATCCTGCATGACACCCTGGAGGACTGCAAAGACGAAGGAGTGACCTTCGATGAGTTGTCCAGCCGGTTTACGCCTGATGTCGCCCGGATGGTCGATGGGGTGACAAAACTCTCCAAAATGCAGGCAACCGATGCCACCGAACGGATGGCAGAGAGCACCAAGAAGATGCTCTATGCCATGGCGCAGGACATCCGGGTGCTGCTGATCAAGCTCGCCGATCGCCTGCACAACATGCGGACACTGGAGCATCTCCGGCAGGAACGACAGCAGGCGATCTCGCAGGAAACCCTGGACTTCTATGCTCCCCTCGCCCACCGGCTTGGTATGCATCGCCTGAAATCAGAACTCGAAGATCAGGCGTTCAAGTACCTCTTCCCGACCGATTACAGGCAATTGTCGGAGCAGGTCGCCATGAAGCGGGGGGACCGGGACCGGATCATTACGGAAGCGGTTTCAGCGGTCAAAACCCTTCTCAATGAAAGGGGTATCGCCTGCTCGGTGAAAGGAAGGGCGAAGCATCTCTACTCCATCTGGAAAAAGATGGAGCGGGATGCCCTCACCTTCGACCAGCTGTATGACCTCTACGCCCTTCGGGTGGTGATCGCTGGTGATGACGAAGGCGACTGCTATCGGGTGCTCGGACTGATTCATGCGGTCTGGCAGCCGATTTATGAAAAGCTCAAGGACTACATCGGGCGTCCGAAGTCCAATGGCTATCAGTCGCTGCATACCGTGGTCATCGGACCGGAAGGACGTCCGCTGGAAGTCCAGATCCGGACGGAGAAGATGGATAAGCTGGCGGAGTACGGCATCGCGGCGCACTTTCTCTACAAGGAAAACCGGGGTGGATTCTCGGAAATCGATCAGAAGCTGAACTGGCTCCGCAATCTCCTCGACTGGGAGCAGGAAGAACAGCCAGGGGCCGAGAAGTACATGGAAGGGCTCAAAACCAACCTCATCACCGAGGAGGTCCTGGTCTTTACTCCCAAAGGGGACGTCATGTCGTTACCGGTGGGGTCGACCCCCATCGACTTCGCGTTCCATGTGCATACCGATGTCGGGTACTCCACACGCCAGGCGATGGTGAACGGTAAGGTCGTTCCGCTGAACACCCGGCTCAACAATGGCGACATCGTCGAGGTTTTCACCAAGAAGGGGGCGAAAGCGCCCTCCCGCGACTGGCTCAGCTTTGTGAAGTCGGGTCGCGCGGCCAGCAAAATCAGGGCGTATTACAAGAAGCTCGATTTCGATGTCAATGTGGCGAGTGGCAAGGAGGATCTCGCTAAAGAAGAAAAGCGCGCCGGGCTGGTGAATCTCCGGCTCCTGTCCGAAGCGAGCCTGCGCAAGCTCCTGCCAGATCTCGAACTCAAGAATCTGGAGAGTCTGTATGCCGCCGTGGGGCGCGGGGACATCTCCCCCAAGCAGGTGGTCGACCTCCTGCGCCAGCGGTACATCAAGGAACTGAAGTCCAGGCAGAGTGTTGCGAAGTCTGAGGGGATTACGAGCCGTATTTCGCTGGCCGGCACCGCTGGTTCCTTCGGTGTCATCATCGATGGACTCGCCGACCTCACCATCCATCTGTCGCGTTGCTGTATGCCGGTCCATGGCGACCCCATCGTGGGGTATGTGACGAAAGATAAAGGGGTCGCGATCCACCGGGCGGAGTGCCACACGATTCAGAGCCGTCAGATTGAAGAAGGTCGTCTCCTGCCTGCCCAGTGGAGTGAAAAGCCGATGGCTGTGTTCCTCGGCTCGCTGGACCTCTGGGTCCTCGACAGGGTCGGACTCCTGAGCGATGTGACAGCCACAGTCGCCGATGCCCAGGTGAGTGTCGCGGGTCTGAAGATTACGCTGGCCAAAGATAAAACTGCGCGGATGCGACTCCGGGTCCAGGTCCGAAGTGTCGAGGAACTGCAGCGAGTCCAGCGGCGTCTCTTACGGATCCCGGATGTCCTGGAAGTCAAACGGGCGACCGGCATGTAGCGGAAAGTCCCCGTGTACTATCTCCCCCCGTAATGCGCTTCGAGCACAAGGCCGCCATCCAGCAGGTGCTGAGCCGTCTTCCAGGCGGCGAAAGCCTCAACTACCTCCTCCAGCGACATGTCACCCGGGTGTACCCCCGCTCAGAAGCGAGTTTCGCCAACAAGGTCCGACGGGCCACGCAGCATCTGCAACGACTCCAGCGCTACGCCCCGGAGCTATCGCTGCCCAAAACCACTTTCCTGGAAATCGGTGCAGGTTGGGACCTGATCATCCCCCTGACGTACGCCACGTGTGGAGTTGGGGAACAACAACTGATCGACCATGTCCGTCATTTTCGTCCCGAACTGGTCAGCAATACGCTTCAGAGACTTGAGGGCTTTCGTCCACAACTAGAGCGGGACCTGCAACTGGATACCCGAGCTCCGGGGGGGGCAGTGCGTCATGCCGAGGATCTTGCTGCGCGACTCGGTGTCCACCTGAAAGCTCCCTGCGATGCGCGGGAGACCGGTTTGGCGGCTGGCAGCGTGCATTTCATTAGCAGCACCTCGACCATGGAGCATCTTTACGTCGAGCACATCCCGCGGATCCTTGAGGAATGGCGACGTCTGCTTGCACGTGGCGGGGTCGTGAGTTGCCATGTGGACCTGAAGGATCACTATTGGTCCGCTGATAAGCGGATCTCTTGCTACCACTTCCTGCAGTACAGCGAGTCCGCCTGGCGGCAGTACAACCCGCCGATCCATCACCAGAACCGCCTGCGCGCTCCTCAGTATCTGGAGCTTTTTGAGCAGGCAGGATTCCACATCCGGGAGTCCGAGCTGGATGGCCCGGACGCATCAGACCTGGCGCGGTTGGCGAAAGTCCCGGTGCATCCGGACTTTCAGCGCTTTTCACCTGAAGACTTAGGCGCGAAAATCGTCTGGATCGTGGCTTCCGCCGACAGCTGAGCCGGTGGCTTTGGCCCCGATTATGCTCCCTGACAGGGCTGCGATCCGGGTATCCGGGCCCGTCGCAGCGAAGGAGTCGCCCGCATGCTGGCCCTCGTGCGCTGGATCTTTCGCGCACTCTATGTCCTCCTACGGAACGGCTTCCTGCTCCTGCTCTGGATCGGGATTCTGGGCTGTGCCTTCGCGACTGGCTTTCTGTACAGCGTTGTGAAGGAAATGCCGGTGCTGGAAACGCTGTCAGTTCCGCGCCCTGCGCTCTCCAGTGAGTTGTTCGCCGCTGATGGTCAGACCAGCCTTGGCCATGTCTACCTGGATGAAAACCGCGTACTGGTGACTTCTGACCAGATTCCCGCATCGCTGAAACAGGCGTTTGTCTCGATCGAAGACCGGTCCTTCTACACGCACATTGGCGTGGACCCCCGGGGGATGGCCCGGGCGGTCGTGACGAATCTGACCGAGGGGGACCTGACTGGCCAGGGCGCTTCGACCATCACGCAGCAGTTGGTGCGCAATCTCTACCTGACTCGCCAGAAGAAGTTTGCGCGGAAGCTGCAGGAAATCATCATCGCGCTCCGGATCGAGAAGAAGTACTCCAAAGAAGAGATCATGACCTTCTACCTGAACGAGGTCTACCTCGGTTCAGGCGCCTACGGTGTTCAGACTGCTGCCTACACCTACTTCGGTAAGCCGGTGAGTGAGCTCACCATCCCTGAGTCCGCCATGCTTGCTGGCATGGCTCAGCGTCCCAGCTACACCTCCCCGTTCGTGAATATGGATTCTGCGGTAGCGCGTCGCAATCAGGTCCTCCTTGCTATGCGGCAGGAGGGGTACATCACAGCCGAGCAGTATGACGAGGCCCGTGCAACCGAGATCGTCCTGACAACAAAAAAATCGGAAGATGCTACGGGCTACAAGGGACTTGAGCATCCGTGGTTTTCCAAGCAAGCGCTCGATGAGGCAATCCGGGTGCTGGGTCCCAATGGGGCCCGGCTGGTCTACTTTGGCGGTGTCCGGATCTACACCACGGTGAATCCGGAATGGCAGCGGATCGCTGAAGAAGTCGTACCGAACAGGCTCGGCGAATGGAAGAAGCAGAAAATTGAACAGGGCGCGCTCTGCGCGATCGATCCGCGCACCGGAGCGGTTAAAGCACTGGTGGGGGGAGTCGATTTTAGCGACAACGAGTTCAATCGCGCAACCCAGGCCAAGCGTCAGCCCGGCTCCAGCTTCAAGCCCTTCGTCTATCTCGCCGCGCTGCAGGCGGGCTATTCACCGAATTCCCTCTGCCTCGACGAGCCGAAAGTCTTTATCGATGACATCGGTAAGGAGTATCGGCCCCGCAACTACGACAACTCCTATATGGGCGTTATGACCATGAAAAAGGCGCTGGAACTGTCGCGGAATGTCATCGCGGTCGTCGCCTGTGACATCGTTGGGCCGAAGGCAGTCGCAGAAGTGGCGCAGAAATCGGGTATTCGTCGGCCGCTTCCCACCTATTTGTCGCTTGCTCTGGGCGCGGGAGAAGTCACGCTGCTGGATCTCACCAGCGCTTACAGCACCTTCGCCTCCCGAGGGACCTACCACGAACCATACATGGTGGAAACCATCACCGATGCCCGGGGCCAGGTGCTCTATCGTCGGCGTCCCAAGGGCGAGCGGGTCTTCCAGGAAAACCATGTTGACATGCTGAATCTGATGCTGCAGGGAGTCGTGACCCAGGGGACCGGCACCAGAACACGGCTGGATCGGCCCTCGGCGGGCAAGACCGGGACCACCAGTGACTACATCGATGCCTGGTTTGTCGGATTCACTCCCGATCTGGCCTGTGGGACCTGGGTCGGTCGCGATGACAATAAATCCATGGCCAGGGGAGTCACAGGTGGGCACTACCCGGCCTACATGTGGAAAGACTTCATGTCGCAGGCCCTGGCTGGCCGACCGGTGAAATACTTCGCGACCCCCAAGTTGCCTGCCTATACCCAGGCCCTCGATTCAGGGCTCAGCCAGGACAGTCTGGAAGCTATGGTGGATGAGGAAGCGGGCGAGACAGCGGAGGGGGGGATCATTCAGCCCCGACCTGAACCGAGCCAGCCCTCCGGCGATGCCGACACCGCTGAAGGTGGCGACCCGGGCATCTTCTTCTGAAGCTCGCCTCTGCTAGACTCGCTTCACAGCGCAGGCACGCGCTAAAGGAGACAGCATGGCCCAGATTTTCGTGCTCCAGGGACACGCGAGTAGCAGCAGCTTTACCCAGGCTCTGGGACGGGAGTTCGTCCGTGCTTTGCGGGATGACCCGCGCCACACGGTCCTCGAGATCAACGCCTATGAGACCGATCTGCCCCTGGCGGATCCGACGCGCCTGCAGCACCGGGGAGAGGTCACCTACCCTGAGCTGCGGGAGTTCGTCCTGAGGGCCGATGCGCTGGTTTTTGTCTATCCGGTCTGGTTTGGCGGGATGCCGGCCGCCATGAAGAATGTCATTGACCACTTCGACTTCGCCTTCTCCAACACTGAGGGCCGTCTTGTGAGCCACCTGAAGGCGACTGCCGGGTATGTGATCCGGACGTCGGATGCACCAGGCGGCTGGCCGAAGAGCACCGCCCTTGCTGCTCAGACCAGTCTGGTCGAAAGCTTTAAGGCACTGGGAGTCCGACGCTGGGGGCAGTTTCCAGTCGAGAAAGTAGGCCAGTCCAGCCTGGAGCAGCGGAAGCAATGGCTGGGGCGGATTTTCACTGAAGGCCAGAAGTTCGCCCGGTCGTTGTGACGTCAACCCTGATCGATGACTCTCCAACCCACGCCTGCCGCAAGTCAGCATCCTCCCTGGTCCCTCCCGACCTTTGCCCTGGGCCTGGCTGCGCTCATGCTGGGAGGAACAGTCGCGTGGCTGGGATACGCGGCGGATGGCACTTACGGTGCCGGCAGCGCGTTGCTTTGCGCGATGGTGCCGTTGCTGTGGGCGACGCTGCTGCGGGCACCTGTCGTGTGCGTCATGCTCGGATTATCGATTCTGGCGCTGAACTGCTTCGGCTTTCTGACAACCAATGCGGTTTTCTTCCGGGCGGTTTCCGGAGCATTGATCATTCTGCTGGTCATACGCGCAGGAGTGTTCAGCGCTCCGGGCCTGCGCACCCCATTGCTACTCGCTGGCGTATGCCTGGCTGGGACTCTCATCACGCTGTTGCTTCATCCAGGGATGGAAGCCGCTGTGCTGGGGGCCATGTGGGTCCTGCCCTTCCTGGGGCTGCAACTGGGTGCCGGGATCCTGGAGCGCTGGCCAGATCAGGTCAAGCGTCTTTGGTATGGCTTTGCTCTCACCGGCGGAATTGGCATCGCGCTGGTCAATCTGTACCAGTGGATGGCCAGTGGCTTTCTGGTGAAGAGCTACGTCATTTCCGGCCCCTTCCTGAATGCCAACCTGACAGCATCCATGCTTCTCTTCTTTGTTCCGCTCTATCTGTCGATGCTCCAGGAGCGCGATGGATACTGGAAGCTCCCTGGCTTAGCTGGCCTGCTGATGGCTGTCATGGCCGAGCTGATTCTGGTTTCGCGACTGGCCCTCGGGATGACACTGATGGCTCCCCTCCTGTTTCTCTTTCGACGCAGTCCTGCTGTGATACTGACCATCTTGCTGGGTGTCGGCTGGATGGCGTACATCCAGACTGGCATCGATGCACAGGGCTTTTCTCCAGAGGCTGGCGGTGCAGTCGGCAAGGTTATGGAAACCTACCGTCTGACGCGGGATGAGGGCACCGAAACAGCCCGCGCGTTTGGATACACCATCGCGATGGTCGCGATCAGCAACAACAGGATTGATGGATATGGCTTTGGAGCTGGTCGGGAGGTGAGTCTGGCGGTGGGATTTGACAGCTATGGTCCGGAAAATCTCTGGCTCCGGAACTGGCTGGAGGGGGGCATCTGGCTGGGAGTCCCAACGATTCTGTTTTCGTTGTGGGTGATTTTTGCGGTGCTGGTGCCGGGTGTGCGCTCCGGCGGTGTCGGCCTGGAACCACACGAGTACGCCCTCATCGTGGCGGTAATCCTGACCCAGTACTACTACGCCGTGAATGGGAGCCAGACCCACATGCCCTTACGGTTGGTTGAAGCCATGGCACTCGGGATGCTGGTGCGTCTGCTGCCAGCGGCCAAAGCCCGCGCTTCCGCTCCCGAAGCCGTCAAAGCAGCGTCAGAACGGCTACAATCCCTATAGCACATGTTCGTACGTCCCCCTCAAGGAGGAGCGGCGTGGCGACTGCCCCACTCGCACCTGTGACGCCTTCTGCGTCGGCCGACCTCGATGGCCAGAAACTACTCCGCGGCATCCGCCGGGATGCCCGCCTGATCGTCATACTGACCTGCCTGGGCCTGTTCCTGGCTGGCGTTGTGACGGCGACCCAGCCATATCAGTATGAGGCCCAGTCAACGCTCGTCAGCCAGCCCCAAACCAGCGAATCAGAGCTGAAGACTCTGGCCGCGCAGTTTTCGGCTCTTCCAGGCGGCCAGGCGCTGACCGGCAATCAGCTCGTATTCACTGAGATGGAAATCATCCGGTCCCGGACCGTCCTGGCACAGGCCGTGGATCGAGAGCATCTGCAGATAGATGTCCGGGACTTGAGCCGGGAGCGGACGCTCGGAGCACGTGTCATTCAGCTGGTCTCTACAGCTATGGGGCTGGCACCCGCACCCCCCATTGAAGACTGGCAGGGACTGCAGCGTCCGGTGACATTCGCGGCCTCGGCTGTGCCCCAAACTGTCCACAAGACCAAATGGCTAATCACGCGAACTGGCGAGACGACTTTCGAAATCCGGGATGCCGGCACCAAGTCAGTGCTGGGGAGCGGTGCCCTGGAGCAGCCGTTTGAAGCCGCAGGCATTCGGTTCACGATCAGTGGACTGGAGTTTCCGATCGGCCAGTCCTGCGAGCTGAAATTTCGAACCCGCGAAGGAGCGATCAAAGATCTGGCGGACACGGTGGAAGTGCGACGTGTTCGGGATCGCGCCGAGTTAATGGCAGTCGCCTGGCGCGACACCAGCCCAGTCAGGTCAAAGTATGTCGTCAATGCCATCACCCAGGCATATCTGGACCAGTCCCTCGCCTGGAAAAGCGAACTGGGCAAAGCGACGGACACCCTGCTCGCCGCACAGGTCGAGCAGCGGGAGCAGGAGCTGGTCACCGCTCAGGAAGCCCTCAATGCGTTCAAGGCGTCATCAAACACGGTGAATTTTTCCCGGGAGGGTGAAGGGCTCCTGATGCAGCTCAGCGACGGTCGCCTGTCGCTTGGCACACAGGAAATCGAAACACAGCAGCTGGGGTTTGCCCTCGAGCGGCTCCGACGAGCCAATGACCGGGAGTTCCTGGTGTTTCTGGATGGCAGCGGGAGCGCTGCGGTTCCGGCACAGGCAACCCTGGTCACAGAACTGGCAGAACTGATCGCGCGACGTGATGGAATGCTGACGTCGCGGACTGCCGAGCATCCCAATGTGCAGTCAGTGACCGCCCAAATAGAAGCAAAAAAGTCGCAGATCCTGACGCTGGTGGAGGAGGCGTACCGGACAGCAAGTCGGCGCCAGTCGCTGCTGGCATCGCAGGTCAACGAGCTGGAGTCGCTGCGCAAGCAGATGCCGGAGACTGAGGCGACATATACCCGGCTGCAGGCGGATGTCCAGCTGGCCGCAGGCCTGCTGCAGGCGCTAAAACAGCGAAAGCAGACCAACGAGATCTCTCAGCTGGCGGCTGCTGCCCCGATGCGGATTCTTGATCCTGCCATCGCGCCTCTGCGTCACTCCTCGCCCCGCTGGGCCGTTCAAATTGCGCTGGGCTTACTGGTGGGGCTCATGCTGGGTCTGTCCGTGGCTACAGGACGCGCCGTACTTGATACCACGATGCGGAACCGCGCGCAGGCGGAGTCGCTGGGACTCCCCGTGATCGCCCAAGTGCCCCGCATCAGTGAGCACTGGTCCGCACCGAAGGGACAGCCCGCCCCCCGGTTGTGGCTGGCAGTCCGGCAGGATCCCCTCGGTCCAGTCGCCGAAGCGTTCCGCATTCTTCGATCCGCCATCACCCTCGCCACTCCCGGGACTTCCGGTCGGATCCTCGGCATTACTTCAGCAGGCATCGGCGAAGGGAAATCGCTGGTGACCACCAACCTCGCGGCGGTCTGTGCCCAGGCCGGATTGCGAACCCTGGTCATCGATGCCGACCTGCGACGCCCCTCGGTCGCGCGGGGCTTCGGCATTCCGCAGAGCCCGGGACTGGTGGAAGTCCTGGAAGGTCGCACGACCCCACCGGAAGCGATCCGCGAGAGCGGCATCGCCAATTTGTGGTTACTGCCTGCCGGTGATCGCACGGGGCAGCCATCGGAACTCCTCCAAAGCGAGTCGTTCACTCGTCTGCTCCAGACTCTGCGTCGAGAAGGCGAAACTCCGCTGCAGCAGGGGCCGCGTAGCGCGCCCTTTGATGTCATCCTGCTCGACCTGCCGCCGGTTTCTGCGGTGAGTGAGACTCTGGCTCTGGGACGGCAGACTTCTGCACTTTATCTACTGGTCCGGGCCGGACAGACTCCACGGGAAGTGGCGCAGGATGCTCTGGTGCGTCTGGAACTCGCCAAAATCGCCGTACGGGGATTGATCCTCAACGATGTCAGCAAAGGGGATCTGGGACGTCTCGCCGGGTACTACTACCACAACTACACAGAGGAAGGCGAGCAAGTGGATCGCGGTCTCTGGGAACGTCTTACAGGGCAGCGTCGTCGACGCCCAACGTCTCCCGTAGAGCGCTAGTGGCGCTTGAGGGTAAGTCTTAGTTCGTGATGATGCGGGTGAATGCCGTGCTGACAGCGGTCAGGATATTGCTGGCGGTCAGTCGGTCTCCCTTGGAAGGGACATAGAGGATGTCACCGGCCTGCAGGCTGGCGGGCTGCTCACGTTGCTTACCGGGCTTGATCAGGGTCCGGATGTCGATCGTCACAATGTCATGCTCGGCGGTTCGGTCAGCGAAGAGCCGGGGCGGACGCACCAACGACATCGACCGGGCATGGGCCTGATTCGAGATTCCTCCGGCCTTGCTCAGCAGTTCCAGAACCCCATCGCCCGGATCGAGGGGATAGGCTCCAGGCACCTGGACTTCCCCAAGGACATAGACCTGTTGCCGGTAAGGCACGATGCGAATGCGATCACGATCCTGCAATGGGAACGGATGGGGCGAAGCCAGGATGCTGGCTAAGTCGAGGTACTGCACTTGCGGTGTCCCATCGGCATCCAGCCGGGTCAGGATAGTGTTTTGTAAATCGGCGGCACGATCCGCCTGACCGGCCAGCTCCAGGATGTCCTGGAGTCCCTCTCCCGCCTGGACCGCGTACTTGCCTGGCCGCGGGACTCCCCGCTCGATCTGGACGACCACAGGGGGCTCTTCGATCACCAGTCGATCAAAGGGCGCGAGAAAGAGGTCCTGCTCGATGCGACCTCGTACGGAAAAATCCAGTGCATCAAACTGGCCCACTTCACGCAACTCTGGTGCGAGATGCAACAGATTCCCCGCGCCTGTTGCGTCGGGACGCAGAAGTCTGACGCGACGTCGCTCTCCATCCGTATCGATATTCAGCGCCAGCAGTAAGCCGTAAAGCGAGGTGCCGTTGTAGACCCGATAGAGGCCGGGGTACGGGTGGTAGCCCTGCACCTGCACCATATAGGAACCCAATTTGACCAGCGTGACCTGGGAAAAAGCCCGCCTATAAATCCGACTGTACGCTTGCTGCACCAGCGTGCTCGTCTGCGCCAGGGTCAGTCCTTCGACGACCAGTGGATCGACCCACGGCAGCGCGATGGAGCCATCCTGGGCGAGTTGCACCTCCAGCGTGATGTTGTCTGCCTCGCCAGTCAGGACAGTCACGTTTACCAAATCACCAGGCCGCAGTAAGTAGCCTGCGATATCTGAGGGGGTCTGGGCCATTTTGCGGGTCAGGTCGTACTCCCGCTGGATCAGTCCACTCCCTCCCCCATCTGTCACGACAGCCGACGAGACCGCTCCTGCCTCTGACGCTAAGCCCTGGGCAATCGCCGGCTGTAGTGCCGCCTCCGGAGTTGTGGTGAGGAAAGAAGCCAACGCGCAGAGCGTTACGGTACGGAAGGTGTAAGAGGTGAAGCGCATCGGTCCTCCGTGACTGCTTCTGAAGGGTGCCTGGAACGGCCCGTGAGCAAGTGATGCAAGGCTGGCCAGCGGGCCAAGTATAGAGGGGAGCTGCGGGAGAGTGAAATCAGCCTTGAAAGACACTTCTACTACTTGTAGAATCAACGACAGGCTGGTATATCTACCGCAGCAGGCTACTTCTACACAGTGTAGAGAGCAGTCCCCCTACAGGCAGCTCACAGCAGCTTTTCATGGCGGGGCCAAAGGACATCCAGCATGAGCGCAGAGCAGCTTCGCATAAGGCACCTGCATCCATCAACCGCTTTGCTGAGGCTGCCCCGGATTGTGCAACTCGCGGCAGCGTTCCTCATCGCAACTCTGGCGATCATCATCCCCAGTGGCTGGACCTTTGGAAGCGTCTGGAAGCAGACACAGATCCAGGGGCAGAGCGCCTTTTTGCAGGGGGCCATTCTTCGACCAGTGCGAGTGAACGGACAGGAAGGGATTCTCCTCTGGTTGCACACCGACCCAGCTTTTCGGCACAAGCTCCGCCCCAGCGTCACGATCCCCGACTTACGGGAGGGGGCAGTCCGGAGCGGATTTGTGGCCATCCAGGGACATGGGGAAGTGCTGCGGGGCGAGCATTATCTGCTGGTCGAAGGTGTCCGGCAATGGGTTCGGACGGAGGACTTTGTCCGGGAAGTCCGCGGCTGGCTCGGCTACGACGCGCAAATCGTGCTCTTCGCCTGCAATCCGGATCATGTGCGAATCGATATTCCCAACACCATCTACTGGCAGGACAACCTGGTGGATGTCACCTATGGGATCGGTCCCTGGGTGCTGGGCAAGTACATGGAGGCGGAAGCCCTGAACGGTCCGCGACGTCCCATCCTGACCGATGAGCAACCGCCGCTGCCAGCAGCATCACCGATGACCGATGCCATCGAACGGCTTTATGCCGCCATGGGGACCCAGTCCTCGGGGACGAGCGCTGATCCAAACCTTGAGCATTGAGGGCTCTGCGCCATCGGCAGAGAGGGGGCGATCTGGCAGCAGGTCGCCCCTGGGGTGTTACAGCACCTCTGGATTGGGGGGAGTCCAGACCGGATCGCGAAACCAACGAAGGGCCAGCTCCAGGGCAGTCGCGTCAGCTGTCGGCGCAAACACTCCGATGTAGCCACTGACTGCGGAATCCAGGAAGGCTTCCGCCACCACCGGCGAGGGATCAATGATCGCAAGTCCGCCTCCATAGAAGTTGATCCACTTGAACTCATGGACCAGCAGGTTGAATCGTCGCTCCACCGCGCGAGGCCGCGCTGCAGCAACCACCAACCACGGCCGTGTAGCCCCCCGTGATTGGTAACCGCCAAGGAAAACCTGAAAGAGCACAGCGAAGCGATCATTCGCTGCAGCGTCCAGCGGCTCGTCGGACCAGGTGATCTGGCCCACGGCCCCCAGCACGGGATCCGCGATCCAGGTCAGTGCGGTGCCATCCGGGAGGCGAGCGCTGCCATCGGTTGCCAGCTGCATACAGGGCTCCTTCGCGGGCGATACACTGCCAGTATGGCGGATCCTCTCACGACACTACCCATCTGGCGGATCGATGGCGAAGATACGCGGTGTGTAACGGACCAGGTGGTGACCGAAGAACCGCTCTCGATCCTCATTAACGGGACTCCCTGGCAGGTGATGCTCCGGACACCCGGGGCGGATATCGCCCTGATCACCGGACTCCTCTTTGGAGAGGGGCTGATCTCTTCGGCCGCCGACCTGATACGCATCGAGAGTGCCGAGACCGCTCAGGAGGATCTGGGGAACACGCTCAATGTGGTCCTGGCACATCACCACTCCCCTGCACCCGCCCGGACTGGGGTGATGAACTCCGCCTGCGGGCTCTGCGGCAGCACCCTCCTGCGGGAGATCTGCTGGCCGAAGGTGAGCGATGCGATGCTGGTAGACCAGGAATTGCTGCGGACCCTGCCAGATCAACTCCGCGGCCATCAGGAGCTGTTTCAGGCGACCGGTGGGATTCATGCCGCGGGGTTGTTCACCGCTCAGGGAGAGCTGCTGGCGGTCGCAGAAGATGTGGGACGTCACAATACGGTCGACAAAGTCATCGGGCTGTTACTCCAGAGTGGGCTCACCAGTCTCCCCGACACGATTCTGCAAATTTCGGGGCGCGGCGGGTACGAAATCCTGCTGAAGGCCTGGCGCGCGGGGATTCCGATAGTGGCGGCAGTCGGCGCGCCCTCGTCGCTTGCTGTGCAAGTCGCGGAGCAAGGCGGGATCACGCTGGTGGGCTTCATGCGGGGGAGTAAGGCGAATGTGTACACGCATCCTGAACGTACAGGGCTCGGAGTATCATCCTGACAATGCCTGTCGCGCTCGATCTGGGGCTGCTCCCCTACTCCCGGTACCAGCAATTGCTCCCGCTGCTCACCGAAGCGCGTCGGCAGGACCTGATGCCCGATCTGCTGCTGTTTGCAGTCCATCCGCCAGTGATCACGCTGGGGCGTCAGTCACAACCCGACGAGATTCGGTGGAATGCTGAACAGCTTGCAGCGGCGGAGTTACCGCTGGTGGAGATTGGGCGTGGCGGGCACACGACTTATCATGGACCTGATCAACAGATGCTCTATCCCATCATCCGCCTGGAGCTCGGGCGACTGCATCCCTTTCTCGCAGCTATCCATGAAGCCCTCGAGCTGACAGCCAGCGCCATGGGAGTCACTGCCTGGCGTCGGGAAGGGTTTCCCGGCCTCTGGACCGCCCGTGGCAAGCTGGCGAGCATCGGTCTCGCGGTGCAGGGAGGCGTCACGACTCACGGCATCGCGCTGAATTGCGAGCCCGCGACCTCGGGAGGATTCGAGGCGATCGTGCCTTGTGGTATCCCGGAGATCGTGATGACTGATCTGCAAACCGAGACGGGGCAGAGACTATCGCGCTTTGCGGTTCGGAGTGCGCTGGCCACGACGTGGGAACTGGCACATGGCAGCCGCGTGGAAGCCGGAGCGCTTGATCTGCTGCCACTTGACGCTCAGGAGTTACTGGCAGAGGAGGCTGCGGGGCGACATGCCTGAAAACTGGACCAAAGTGCGGCACCCGCTCCCGCCGTGGATCAAGAAAACAGCCGGTGACTATGCGGCAACACAGGCGATCCGGGAAGAGGTCCGGGACCAGGGCATCTGGACTGTCTGTACCGAAGCAAACTGCCCGAACGTGTCAGAGTGTTGGGCATCGAAGCACTGCACCTTCCTGATTCTGGGGAACGAGTGCACACGCTGGTGCGGTTACTGTTCGGTGCCCAAGGCGCTGCGCCCACAGATGCAGGACTTTGCCCGTGAGCAGGCGGAGGTAGTCCGCTCGATCCGTCAGCTGGATGCCCGCTATGTCGTGCTGACCTCCCCCAATCGGGATGACCTGCCGCAGGGGGGGGCGCTGGCGTGGGCGGACCAGATTCAGGCGATCCATGTCGCGGTCCCGGATGTGCTGGTGGAAGTCCTCATCCCGGATTTCGATTTTGAAACAGCCGCCTGGGACTCGGTGATCCGCAGCGGAATTGCGGTGCTGGGGCACAATGTGGAAGCGGTCCCGGAACTCTTTCCCACGGTCCGCCCGCATGGAGATTTCTATCGCGCCCTGGGAGCACTTGCAGATGCGCGGAGTCGCTGGCCGGCACAAATCACGAAAACCGCCCTGATTTGCGGGCTCGGCGAGACCGAAGCACAGCTTGAACACGCCATTGAGGAGATCGCGGCAGCGGGCATCGATATTCTGGTACTGGGGCAATACCTTCGTCCGACAGCGAAGCAGGTGCCAGTAAGTCGGTTTGTGACCCCTGGGGAGTTCACAGCCCTGGAACATTTTGCGCGGTCAGCAGGGATTTCTACTGTAGTGGCCGGTCCGTTCGTGCGCTCGAGTTACAAGGCGCGGGAAGCCTGGGACGCAGCCTGCCGTCACCGTGGGCTTTCGTAGAGTGCGAAAGGTGCCTGGTGTGCATCGCAAGGCAATGGGGTGCGAAAAGGGGTCAATAGCGAACGCTGGTTTGCGGGGCGTCAGGGGCTGTGGTATACCCTTGCCGCGTCGCAACCCGCCTCAGGCGCCGTTTCCGGCGGAAAGGGGTCAGCAGTGACGCGGCAAGTGAATTACGACATCATCATCCCTCCCCTGGGCGATAGAGCCCTCGACTGCCAGCTGAGTGAATGGCTGGTGGCCGTCGGTGACTACGTGAAAGAAGGAGCGCCCCTCTTGATCCTGGAAAGCGAAAAGTCTGCCATCGAGATCCCCGCCCCAGCAGATGGCACCCTCGCGGAGGTTTATGTCTTCGAGGGCGAGGAGGTCATCGAGTCTGAACGGATCGGCGTGATTCGCGCCGATGTCTACGAGGACGAGGACGGGATCGACGGCTTCGACGACGAAGATGATGAGTACGCGGATGACCTCGACGAGGACGACGAGGACTATGACCTCGACGACGACGATGAGGACGATGACGATGACGACGACGACTTCGGAGATGACGACGACGATGACGACGACCTCGATGACGAGGATGACGAGATCTAGGCTGGTCGTCTGACCGGCGACATCCCCGTGTTGGTCTCACCGCCCGGTTTCGACCGGGCGGTGCCTTTTCTCAGGTATCAGGCGGTCAAAAGCAAAGCAAAGCGCCCTGGCCCGCCACGAACCAGGGCGCCGGACGTGAACGTCCCAACTGTTCCCCTCAGCCCTCAGGGAACAGTATACACGAAATCAGCGAAATGGACGTTATGCGGACAGGCCTCCGAGCACCACCCGCTCCAGGATCTCGCGTTGCGCTGATTCGGGCAGATGCCCCGCCAGGAGGGGGTAGAGGAAGGTCCGCTCCCGGGCATCGTGATGCTGCAGGAGGTCCTTAAACGACGCCTCCCGGTCGAGGAGGGCGATGATCTCCCGCGCACTTACCTGCGACGGCGCTGGCGGTGCGAGGACGTGGCCGAATTGCAGGGGGGTCCCGGCCGGTTCGATGGCCATCAGCCGTGCATGGAGCTCATCCAGCGATTTGAGGAGCTTCTCATGTTCGCTTTGGAAAAAGATCAGTTTCGCTCCTTCCGGGGGATCGATCTGCTCTGCATAGACCGGGAGAATCCAGGCTTCCTCATCCGCGATGTGTTGCCGCAACTGGGAGTCGAATTGCTGCAACCAGTGCGCCGCCGCGGGAAGATTGCGGTCCAGCAGGGCGGTTTGATGGGCCAGCAGGAGCTCCTCGAGCAGGGTGTGGACATCGAGCAGCTGCAGCAGGGAGGGGTTGGTTCCGTTCATAGAATCCATGATGCCTCTTCTCACCGGAGGAGGGTGTGCGGTGTCGCACAGCCCAGCGTACAATCGCCGCCATGGCCTCTACCCTGCGCACAAACGCCTCCAGCCTGGTCTCGATTTCGGTCGAAGGGCACGTTTCCTACCCCACGTTCAGTTCGCCCTTTGGGGTCGGAGCTGATGGCATTGCCCGGGCATTGCCGGGTTGTTCAGGCATCTGCTTTAACGTGAAAGTCGGGGACACCTGCTTTGGCTGGGAAGGCGACCACGTCGAACCGTGTGTCTCGGCGGTGGCCGACCAGGACAACCGCATGAGCGGCAAAAACCGGGGATTCCATGCATATCCCTGCGTGGGGAATGAAGTCCGGGTCATGACCGGCGATGCCAAAGGGGCATTGGGATTGGTGACTGGTCAGCATGGGGGAATCGAGCATGTGATCATGGACTTTCCGGATGACGTTCTGGAAGTGCTCAGTCATGGAGACAAGCTGCGGATCAAATGTCTGGGCATGGGGCTCAAACTGCTGGACTACCCCCAGATCATGTGTCACAACACGTCGCCGGCCCTGCTGGAGCGGATGGCGATTACGGAGGATGAGGACGAGGGGATTACGGTCGGAGTAGTCGCCAACATTCCGGGCTTCCTGATGGGAAGCGGCATTGGCTCCGTGTCACCTATGACCGGTGACTACGACATCATGACCACGGACCCCACCCTCACTTCGCAGTATCGCCTGGACCAGTTGAGGCTCGGGGACATCGTGGCGATCAGCAACCATGACAATTCCTATGGGCGTCACTACTACGAAGGGGCGACCACCATCGGGATCATCACCCACTCCAACTCCTATATGGCGGGTCATGGTCCGGGGGTCGTAGCGCTCCTGACAAGCAAGCTGCCGATCATCCGGACTGCCTATGATCCCAATGCGAATGTGGCAGACTTTTTCGGAGTGGGACGACGTCGGAAGGTCGTCTAACTCCGTGATCCCAAGTACGAAGTGGTGCAGATTGCGCGGATGCCGCTTTTTGCAACAGTCGTTTGGCAGGACTCCCTGACGCAAAAATGGCCGCGGGCGGCACCAGGTGGTGCCGCCCGCTGTTGCCCGGGACCGGCTGAAAGGAGCATACCCTGCGAGGACAGAGCAAGGATGCCCGCGGCCAGTCTCCCCCCTTGCCGTGGACTTACTGCTCGTCCTTGGCCAGTCGCCGGGTCGTAAAGATTGGTGCGAAGGACTTAAAGACGAAAGAGTAGTTGTAGTGCTTCTCCACGAAGTCCGAGTACTCGAGGAACTCTTCCAGGAGTTGCTCGCCGATCCGGGGCGGACCACCGGCCTCACCCGGCTTGAACTTGGAGCGGAAGTAGTTGAGGTCTTCCTGGACGAGGTAGACGCTCTTCTTGGGTCGCTTGGCTGCCATGTGTCTGTCCTCCTACCCGACCTAATTACACGGTTGCTGCCAAAACTGAGTTTGGCGAGATGAACGCCCAGCGAAGGGCATCCACGAGTCGATTACGCTGTGCACTGAGGGGGGGCAGCCATCGGCCTCGGTGGAGACAGGGGGGATATCTCCGGCTGCACCCCTACTATACCCTGTCACAGCGAGACCCGCAAGACACCCAGACCTTCTGCGCAGGAAGTCGCCTCCTGGCTGGTAGTCCCTGCCATAATGGATGCCATGACTGTCCGTTTCCTGCGAACCATGCCGACTTTCGCGCCACTCTGCGCGGTGCTGCTCCTCTTGGGACACCTCTTCGCCCTGTCAGGTTGCGGGACGCCCCCTCCGCCTCCCCCACCGGCCAAGAGTCAGGCATCCAATCTGGCCAATCTGGGAGACGTAAAGGGGGCTGAAACAGCTCGCACTGATCTCACCAGTAACTTCCAGGCCGCCTCGCTCCGACGCCTTCAGGTACTGGTTGACGTCGGACGGATCCAGCTCACCACGGATCCGGAGGCGACGGACATCCGGATCACCAGTGCAGTAGAACTCCGGGCTCCCAAGAAGGAGCTTGCCGACGCCTACCTCAAAGAAATCGTGCCAGACAGCCAGCAAGATGGGGATAACCTGGTCTTCCGGATCAAGACGCCTCAACAGTGGCGCAACGCCAATTTTGCCAATCGACCCGGGAGCATGTCGGTCTTTATGACCATCACGGTCCCCGCCAGGATGGCGCTTGATCTGCAGATTCTCAATGGCCCGCTGCTGATCACCGGAGACCTGCAGGAAGCACAACTGAAGACTGTCAATGGTCCAATCACCATCGATGGTGTGATCCGGGGACGCGCTGGAATCGATGTCACCAACGGCACCGTCACCGCCACCATCGGCGATGTCGAGTCCCTGTCGGTCAGCGTGTCGAACGGTGACGCCCAGCTTCGGTCAGCCGCGACGCATCCTCTGGAGGGGCATTACTCGATGTCTGTGAGCAATGGGTCTGCGGACATTGAGTTCCCGGCCGTCAGCACCGGCAAAATCACTGCGAGTGTCGGCAATGGTGGCCTGAAAGGGACTGTCCCCTGGAACAGCAGTTCCACGCTGCTCCTGGACTGCACCAACGGCAGCATGAACCTGGTCGGCGAGCCCTCCGCGATGATCTCCCGCAGCGAGTCCGCCATCCGGGCGCAACTGGGCGATCCCCTCGGCGAGATCCGGATCAGCGTGCTCAACGGACCCCTGACCTTGGAACTGGTCGACTAACTGAAAGCTTCCTGCGAAGTCGCCTAGTCCTGCCCTGGCCAGAAAAGACGGCGGTAAACCAGGTCGCCATCCTCGGTGGCCATCAGATGGACTTTGCGCTGCGTATCAAGACGGATATCCATAGAGGTTGGCACCGGGGCATCCAGACTGAAACGAATCGCGCCCAGCGCTTCGATTTCCGCGAAGTTGCTCAGGTCCCAGGCCCGCAGTTCACGCTGCCCTCCGGGGAGTCTGACCAGGGCGGCCAGATAGGTCCGGCCATTTGGCAAGGGGGCCATCGCCCACTGTCCCTTGGTGCTGAGGAAAGTCGCACCTTCGTCGCTCAGATCGATGGATATCTCGCCAGTCGGAGCTCCACCCGGCTGATAGCGGTGCACCGTAAGTTGTGAGGTAACAGGCGCTGTGGTGAACGCGACCAGAAACTGGTCATCGGCGGTAACACCCAACTGCACCTGCATCCCAGTACCGGATGCGAGGTGGCGATCGGGAGTCACGGTCTTGCCAGTCAGGAACGCGATGCGGTAGTAGGCGCTGTCGTTGTGGTCGGCGTTCCAGATGGTCGCGAAGTCACCCGCCTGGTTCATCATGGTCTGCAGATGCGGGGTGAGCGTAGTTTTGACCTCGCCCAGGGTCGCCTGAAACTCTTTGGGGGCCCCCCCAAAGTCCCAGAGATTGGCAATAACCTGCTGGTCCCGGTTGATGTAGATCCCGGCGAGTTCCTGCGGGGCGATTTTTTCGGGGTCCGGGCGGAAGAAGAGGTCCCCCGCCAGCTCATTAGTGATCTTGCGGTAAGACTCCCCCAGATGGATGTCCGGGCTCAGGCCATAGCTGTCGTAGTAGTTGAAGAGGAAAGTCTCAAACAGGAACTCGATGCCGTTGCGCCGATAGAGAAAGTACGGGGTGTCATAGCGGTCGACGTACACCTGGGCATCGTCGTACACACCCTCAGTACGGAAGACTTCCGTGCTGTGGCCGAGTCCATCCAGTCGCCGGGTGATGAAGCGATGCCAGGGTTTGTAGGAGAGATCGCGGTACATGGCTACCAGCGAGCCATCCGCACCGGGAATCGCGTTGAGCAGGACCTCATCCTTGCCGCCCTTGAGGGACGTTGCGGGGCCGAAGCCAGCAGCCCGGATTACGACATCGCCCTGGGGCGGGCCAAAGTCGCCGGCCCGGGAGCGGAGCCGCACCGAGTACCGATACTCCTGGCCGCCTGTGATCTCGGTGTCGCGGTAGCGCAGTTCCTGCCCAATCACCACAGTGTTTGCATGACCCGACTCACTTAGCTCCACCTGTGAGAGGGGGACCGGGTTTACTGGATGGCTCCAGTCATAGTCTGTTCCGGGAGTCCGGCGATAGATGAAGGCTTCGACTGGCAGGTTGTAGCCCGGTAACTCTATGGAAAGCTGGGCTGAGCCCAGACCTGGCGAGACGTAGAGGGCAACCGGACCCAGATCCTCGATCGGAGCGGGCTCGAGGGTCACCTCGACATCAGCCAGGTCGCCCCCCGCCGGCAAAGTTCTGGTCAGGGATTGATAACCCGGGGCTCCGAGTGCCAATACGATCTCGGTCGCCGGGAGCTGGGTCAGCTGGAAACGCCCTTCGGGATCTGTCGTTGCCGATGCCGCTCCATCGATCGCAATTTCTGCCCCCGGGATTGGCAGCCGGTCGGTAGTCAGGACCAGCCCGCTGACATCGCGGGTGGGAGCCGGGATATCGACTGGAGCGGGGTCCGGAGCCGGATTCGGTGCCGGAGTCGGGACGACAGGCTCGGCCGGGACCGGGTCATTGACAGGAGGGACGACGGAAGTTTTGCCTCCGCCACCGCAACTGGTGAGGAGTCCCAGGCAGAGCAGGGCGGCGATACGGGCAGCGCGGGCGTTCGGCGACATCGGGAGTTAGTCCCCCCTGTAGGGATTCAAGCGACATCCATAGAATCTGAGGAGTCTGAATCTTCGTGCTACAACCCAATGCAATCAGCCTTTAGCCAAACCCGATTAAGTCTCAGTAGCCCAACAGTTACGGCCGAACCCCAGTTTTAGCTGACGAAAGCCGGGTCCATCCCTCGCAACTCGGTCCAGTAGTGATCCACCACGACCTGGCCCTGCATTTCCAGCACCTTGGCGAGGATCAGGAGGCAGTCAGTACAGCCGCCGAGGTGCTGCAGGGTGGCGACCTCTTCCTCCGCGGACAACCCATTGTCGATCAGGCGGACCAGCAAGCCGTCATCGGCCATATGCGCGCAGGTCAGGGCGGAGTGGCTGGTCATCGTCGGGTCCTTGGTGTGGTCAGAGTTAGCAGCGCCACAAGTCGCTGTCCTCTGTTCAGATGCTTCCCGGCGACTCATACATAGGAATGACCGGGATTTCTGTCCGACTGTGCTACGATCCGTCCACTTTGCGGGGAGGTCAACCGTCGGACACTGGCCGCGACCCTGTTAACACCATGCACCTCCCTCGCCGCGCAGCATCTACCACCCTGATTTCTGGCTTCTGTGTCGTCTGCTGGCTCCTGACCGGCACCCTCCCGGTATGGGCACAGGATCCTGGCGATGTCGATGTCATCACTGCGCAGATTGACCAGCTGAAGGAGCAGCGCGCCAGCGAAGAACGCCCCACCGAAGCGGTCCTGAAAGAGCCCCTGGGTGTGGTGGAAGAACTGGTCATCACGGGGCTGCCGAGCGTAAGGGAAGCGGTGATTCGTCGCCAGCTAACCTTCAAGATGGGGGAAGAGTTTTCCCAATGGCACCGCTGGCGGAGTGTCCGCCGGCTGTATGAGCTGGGGCTCTTCTGGAATGTCAAAATCGACTACGAGTACCTGGATGGCCTGCCTGAAGACGCACCAATGGCCGAGGGTGACAAAGGCGACGCCGAGGGCGAGACAGCCGCCACGGAGCAGGCGAGTCGGCCGTTGCGCGTGACTGTCGCGGTGTTTCAGGGGAAGTCCTACTACTTCTATCCGTACGGGATTTCCGAAAGTCCCTACTTTATCGGTGCAGTGGCTGGCGACCGGGATGCCTTCGGGACCGGCAAGAACATCTCGGCAGCGGTTTTTGCGATCGATGATCTGGAGTATTACTCCCTGACCTACGACGACCCGCAGTTTGGGGGGGGACACCAGCGGGGTGTCTTCACCCTGAAATTTTCTGACTCCGCGCTAAATGTCCGGGATGAGCGGAATCCATCGACCGGCGAGAGCTACTTTCTGGGGCGGGATGGTCTGACCTTCGAGTACCGCACCTCGATGGAAGATCGCTATCAGGTGACCTGGGGGCTGGAAGCCTACGATGTCACCACCGACTTGCGGTCCGGCACTCTGCTGGGAGGTACGAAGCAGTTCCTGCTCTCCGGCGCGGAGATTCCGGAGGGGACCCTGACGTATCTGACCGGCGGGATCAGCGAATCACGGACTCGTGGCTATCCGCTGACGAACAGCGGCTACTACTGGTCTCTCAACACGCAACAGTCGCTGGAGGCCCTGGGGAGTCTGGAGACGTTCGGCAAGTACAGCGGGACCATCGCCGGGTTTTATCCGATTGGTGATGGTCACGCCATCGGTGGCCGGATCAAGCTCGACACCACCAGTGGCAAGATCCCACACTACGAAGCCCCACTCGCGGGGCCGCTGATTCGGGGCTACACCGGTACGGACTTTTACTCCCGCTCGGCGCTGACAATCAACACGGAGTTTCGGTATTTGGTGGATCCGAAGTGGGGGCAGGTCGTGGCCTTTTTCGACGCAGGAAAGGGCTTTGATGACCGGACCCCGAAGCTCTCCGACCTTGAGTACGGCTATGGTGCTGGCCTGAGAGTTCGCACGGGTGAGTTTCTTCCGATCGATGTCGTGATCTATCTGGACTATGCGGTCGGGGTTGATGACTACGAGATCAATGTCGGGATCGGTCAGTGGTTCTAAAGAAGCCGTTCGCGCTGCTGGTGGCAGGCCTCATCCTTGGCTGGTCCGTGCCTGCTTTGGCGCAGGCAGGCAACACGATCGAAGATCTCGAAGAGCTTGAAGAGGAGCTGGCGGAAGCGACAGAGTCGCAGGAGCCGGTTCTGGAGTCAGTCGCAGCTGAAGCACCGACAGCATTGGGAAGAGTAGAGCGGATTGAGATCGAGGGGGCAAATCGCCTGCGTCGAAGTGTCATTCGCAGACAGCTGGCATTTCGCACGGGCGAATCGCTGACGCAGTCGGCAGTCGACCGGAGCGTCCAGTTGTTGCGACGGCTCCAGTTGTTTGACCGAAGTCGGGATGGGATCAGGATTGATGTGACGCCATTGGAGACGGAAGCCGCTGCTGCCCCACCTGGAACGCAGCCACTATTGGTGACAGTCCGAGTGCGGCCGGCCCGGGAGTTCACCGGTCTGCCGATTTTGCGCTCCCAGGAGCCATATCTGCTGGGCGCAACCTTCACACACTGGAATGTCTTGGGAGATGCCACTGAGGTCAGCATCACAGGCTACGCCGCGAAGAAGACGACTCACGTTCGATTAAGCATCACCGAGCCACAGCTCTTTGGTGGCCATCAGAGCGGTAGTCTGATAGGGACGTATGACGAGCTCCCCTACTCCATCCGGACCACCTCTGTTCCGCGGGTGCCTGAACGGTATGAGGTGCAGAAACAGAGTCTGGAACTACGGTATCGGACTTCCCTGGGAGATTTGTCCTCCTGGTGGGGACTGGAATGGGCGGAGTCCGATGTCACGGTTCGGCGAGGCACACTGGACGAGAGCAGCGATTATTTAGCATCCGGCACGAATGTCGCCGATGGCACCTGGATTCGGCTCTCGGCTGGTTTGCGGGACTATCAGTACCGCGGGTACCCCTGGCAGCGGGAGGGTTTCGCCTGGAGCCTGCAAACCACCCAGTCGCTGCAGGCCTTGGGGAGTGAGCAGGACTACGGACTCTATCGGCTGGATGCCAGTACAGTCCTTCCCCTGAACGATGATCTGACCGTACTTGCACTCGGACTTCGGGCTGGCAGCAGCAGCGGCCGCCCACCGCATTACGAAGCGCCGAAGGCGGGTGGCCGGGTCCGGGGGTACACGGGAGTCGACTACGCCGCCCGGAGCGCGCTCACGCTACACACCGAGGTCCGGTTCCCTCTCTTCGAGGACCGGGTGCAGGGGGTCGTGTTCTGTGATGCCGGTCGCGGGTTCGATACGGCATTCCCGGGGCTGCATGATCTGGAGGTCGGCTACGGTGCCGGGATTCGGGTCCGGACTGGAGATTGGTTACCGGTGGAGTACATCGTTTCTGCTGATATCGGCTTCAGTGGAGAGGATCACGAGTTTCGTCTGGGATTGGGACAGTGGTTTTAATCGTAGCCTGCTGAATTCATAGCCAGCACCTCATCGGATTCCAGAAAAGCACAACGCCCCGGCACGACTGTGCTGGGGCGCTGTATCTTGCTCTCGGTTCTCAGACCTGTACTGAAGTCAGCACAAGATGCGGATAACGGAGAGTCCCCCGATGTGCCGAAAACGAATGGGCGGGGACACGAGCACTGACGAGAGTGGCCGTGAATCTATAAGAGTCGTACGACATCCGTACGGAAACAATCTGGCATGCCCGGGGTTCGGCTGAGACCTCTGTGTAGGGGCTATGGGCGGGGGATCACCGCGGGTCCATCGAGAATCGAGGGGCGCTTGAGGAAGGGCTGACGCAGCAGCCCACGATGTCAGTTGTCAGGATCAGGCAGCAGCCTGGACAACTGCGGGGGCAACAGCGGCAGCCTGGTAGCCCTTCGGGGTTTCCCGAAGTTCATACTCCACCGTCTGGCCTTCCTTCAGGGTGCGGAAACCTTCGCCCTCAATTTGTGAGTAGTGGACGAAGACATCCGGCTGCCCCTCGAGTTCGATGAAGCCATAGCCTTTGGCCTCATTGAACCACTTGACCTTCCCTAGCTGTTTCATGGAGCAAACCTCCGTACGGGGTACGACTCTGGAAGACTCTATGTCAGGGAACATGTCCGTTCCTGGCAAGGGGAGTCCCCTTAAGTGGGGACAGTTGGAGGTACTCCAGACGCCAAAGCGCGTCCGGGGTAGTCGTGTTCAGCCCGGTGGGGGCCGGCGATCACATCGATTGTCAAAGAACACGGCGCGCAGGTCCAACTGCCTGTTCCCGCATGGGAGAGATCACAGTCTCCGGCAACGGTTGGCCTGCTACAGGGATGCTCCGGAGAGCATCAACAATCGCGAACGCGACTGCTCCTGCTCGTACCCCAATCACGGCTTACACCGCGAGGGGCACCAGCGGGAGCGTGCTGGCAAGAATCCAGGCTACGGACGGGAACGAGAGCGGCCTGGTCGATGCGCCAGCGACAGGAGACCATGACGGTCTGGCTAATTATACGCCTTCAGCGCGGCTGGCTTCGAAACGAAAATCGAATGGACAGGAGCCTTTGGCTGGGGACTTCGTCGCTTTGCCCTTTGCCAGCTGCTCCCGACAATGATTGGGAATTCCTTCAATCTTCAGAGTGTGGTCATCTGCTGTGAGACCCAGAGCTTCGCAGACGCGATCCTGCACCGCTTCCAGGGTGGGACTAAAAAACTCGTATATTTGCCCGCATTGCGTGCAGATGAAGTGGTCGTGATGCTCGTCGGCCATGGCGATTTCGTAGTGCGTGGTCGAGCCGATCCAGTCAATTTTGTTAACCAGGCCACTTTCCGTGAGGAGCTCCAGCGTGCGGTAGATCGTGGCCCGGGAGACCCGTCGATCCCCATGCCGCCGCAATTCATCGTAGAGATCGTCCACGGTGAAATGCTCCTGGGAGGAGATCACCTGATCGACAATGGCCTGGCGTTCGGGCGTCGATTTATAGCCCCGACTCCGGAGAAAGTCCGTGAAGCGCTGCTGATCGCTCGTCTTATGGGCTCCCGGCTTGCTCCGTGAAGCCTCGGTCGCGCCATCGGCGCTGGCAGCCTTCGGGGGACTTTTGGCCATCCATCACGCTCCTTCTCCGACGTCCCCGTGATCAGCGGGGCTTCAGGCTGATTGTAGGGCATGGGACCCCACAGGACCCACGGATTCCGGTACGCTCCGGGGCGTGGTGCATCGAGCCCTTCCGCGTCCTGTGTCTTTGCTCGCCGCCGACAGCGCGACTGTCGCGCTGCAGGGTGCTGCCGGTGCCCTGAGTGGAGTGATGGTGGATCCCTTCGCGATGCCGTCATGGCAACGCTCGCTTAGTACAGGACTTAACCGCCTTCTGCCTCCAGCAGTAAAGACGCGGCTTATGCACGGAATTGCGGCCTCGACTGCAGTTCCGCCGGAGATCGCAAAGCAGGCGGATCCGCATCTGACCGCCCGCTGGATGGTGAGTCTCTATCCTGAGCGGCAGTATGACGGAGTCGTTTTGGGAGCGCCTTCGGGAGCCGCGGCACATCTGTCGAGCCTCCTGGGATTTCCCTTTTTCAGTCAACATGTCCTGACTGGTATCCGGGGGCGGTTCCCCGTGGATGACACCGCCGGCTATGTGCGGGAATGTGCACCCGTGGTGCAGCAGATCCTGCGTCGCCATGCCGACTGGTCTGCCATCATTCACCACGACCCGCTCCATGACCGATTTTTGGTGGGTGACATCGGATTCGTGCGGCTCAAGTATCAGCGACTGCCACTGGCGATCCGGGAGTGGATTCAGCGATGGGTCGTGCCCGGCGGAAACATTCTGATGCTCGACTGCGGGTACCCGTGGCTGCAGACGCCCCTGCCGGTGGTCCACGAGTCCTGCCAGCTCCAGGTGGGAGGCCTGGGGGATGTCAGTCCGGAGCGTTATCTCAGTGACGATGCTGCGTTACGGGAGTATCGGTTGCGTGAGGGGGGGCCGGTCTCACCATGGGGGCTGCAGGATCGTGAGGCGGACTGGCGGCCGGAGTCTGAGTGGGGCACCTTACCTGCCTATCGCGATTATGCGGTCGATTGGGCGGAGCAGCATGGCTATGCGCCGGTAGTGCTGCCCTTTGATCATCCCGATGAACTAACCGCATGGGTCCTGCAAGGCTTCCGGCAATTGTGGCCAGAATCATCCCGTGTCTATTTGGATTGCTTCACGCATTCCTGTCCGGCGTTTAATCGTCGGGCTCAGGCGCTGCCTCTCTGGTTGCCGTTTTTGGGAAAGGACTCCCTACGACTGGCAACCCAGCTCCTGCAGGCGGCCCCAGCTTTCAAGGACGTGCTGATCAGTCTCCACCCGAGCTTCGCCAATCCCCTGGACCTCGCCACGATTGCGGACTGGGAAACGCTGCTGGGCGATCGGCAGGTGACCTGGCTGGGAGTTGATCGCGGGACGTATCCGACTGATCTGGGAGCGTACGGGCGGTACCTGCCTGCCCTTACTGAGTATCTGAAATCGCGATCTTCAGAGCGCACCTGGGATGGCTCGACTCTGTCTGTTGAGGAGTTCCTGCGTGTGACCCAGCAAACCGACGTTAGCCGGTGACCTCGGTGGTTTCGGTGTCGCGCGGGAGAAAGATTTTCCCCGGCTCGCTGGCGAAGTTTTCCCGGAGGGCGACATCGACGTCGTATGCCAGCTCTTCCACACTCTTGGCGGTCGTGTCGATGAGCTTCCAGCCGTAGCCATGCGCCAGTTCGTGGGTGAAGTTCAGTTCTTTGTAGATGAACTCCAGGTGCGCGTAAGCTTCGTTGTACTTCTCCGCCATCAGCCGCTTCATCCGTTGGGAGCGAATCTCCAGCAGTCGGTCAGGCTCGATGGTCAGGCAAAAAACCCGGCGGGAGTCCAGCATGAGGAGTTCCCTGGGAGGCTGGAGTCCGTGGACCAGCGGCACATTGGCGGCGTAGTAGCCATCGAGGGCAAGCTGGTAGGTCAGCGGGGACTTCCCGGTCCGTGACGCCCCGACGAGGACCACATCCGCCAGATGGAGCGTCTTCAGATTTTTGCCGTCGTCGTGCTGTCGGGTGAACTCATAAGCCGAGATTTTGGCGTCGTAGCCCTCATCGACGGCATGGAGAATCCCGGGCTTGTTGGCAGGCTCGGCGTGGAGGTAATCGGCGAGGGAGTTGAGCAGCGGACCGAGCAGGTCCACAGTCCGGACCCCCTGTCGACGGGCCTCCTCTTCGGTGATCCGCCGGAGGTCTTCGGAGACCAGCGTATAGACCACCAGCCAGTTGTTGAGCTTGGCCTCGCTAATGATGACCCGAATGTCGCTGGGGTCCCGGACATGGGGCCGGTTCTTCACCATGATGTTGTACTGGCCGAACTGCTTGCCAGCCGCATCAAGATTATCCCGGGCGGTGGTGCCGGTGCCATCGGAGATGACGATGATGGGGACCTGGACGGTGTTGTCGGGTGTAGTCACGGTTACTAAGGGTAGACGCTCTGGTGTGAATCCGCTACGGCCGGTTTCAGGGGTCCGTCTGTGCTCGGTTGAGAGCCCAGCCCAGCGTTGGTAATCCGGTAACGGATCGCTGCCAGGCCTGTCTCCAGAGACTCAGCACCTGCGGCACAAGAGCAAGCGCCAGCAACCACGTCACACCCATGACAGGATTCAGCGGTCCGGCTGATGGCACCGTGAACTGGCTACCCCATCGGGCCAATCCATCGAGGGTTTCGAGGAGCAGGAGTAAGCAGCTGTTGAGCAGATCAGCGGGCCATCCCAGCCAGAGAAGCAGGCTCTTGGCGACCCCGGTCCAGATCACCATTTCTGACAGGGGGACCGCTACGATGTTCGTCACCAATCCGATGACCTCGACTCGTCCAAAGCGACACCACAGCACAGGCATCACTGCACATTGAGCGGCACAAGTTGCGAGTGCCAAGAGTGCGACATACCGCAACGGAGCTGGCCACTGCGCTGGGAGATGCGGTTCCCAGAGAGGAGTGAGGGTGAGGAGTCCGAGAGTAGCGGCATAGGACAACTGAAAGCTGGCGTTGGTGAGCAAATCAGGATCCAGCAGTAACCAGAACGCCGCGACCCGAGCCAGCCCATGCAGGGCCAGTGTCGGGTGCCCCAGAGCCAGCCCGAGGAGGAGCCAGGCGGCGAGGGTGGCCGCTCGCAAAATCGACGGGTCCAGCCCGGTCAGCACCAGTACCAGGCCAAGCTGCATCAGGATGCCGAGACCCAGGAGTCGTCGAAAACGAGGGGCCAGGTCGAGATGATGAAGGGTCCAGACCAGTGGAAAGACCAGCAAGGTGACCTGCGCGCCGGATGCCACCAGGAGGTGCACCATACCGGCATCAGTCCAGTGCGGGTACGAATGGAGACCGAAACCGGCGGTGGATCGCCCGAGGAGCATCCCCCCCAGCAGGCGTCCCAGGTCCCAGGGAAGTCCGTGACTCAGGAGCGCCAGGGCCTGATCCTGGATGTCGCTTGCCCAAAGCGGCAGAGTCCAGCTTTTGGTCGAACTGGTCCAGCCGTATCCCAACCCCTGGATCCAGGCAATGATCAGGAGCAGTGCGATGCCTCGCCTCCTGAAGAGCAACGCTATCACCGCCAGCGGAAGTGGTGACCAGCCATCGCGGGCCGCGAGGAGTCCGAGTATGACCGCTGCTACAGGGAGAAATGGCTGCATCGTCGGAAGTGATGCCGCAGAGCTGCTGGATTCCTCGCACACCCGCAAGAAAAAGCCCCCATGCAGGGGGCTTTCGGTCAGACGCGGATGATTGGCAGACTCAGCTGCCGGAAGCCGCGAGTTCGGCCTTCTTCTTCGCTGCTACGAGGCGACTCTTCTTCCGGGAAGCCTGGTTCTTGTGGATGATGCCCTTGGTGACCATGCGATCCAGCTGGGAAATCGCGGCCTTCAGGGAGTCGGCAGTCGCCGGGATCGCCGGGTCACTGCAAATCGCGGTCCGCGCCTTCTTGACGAACGTGCGGAGGCGCGAGCGCAATGCCCGGTTCCGCTCGTTGCGGACCTGGATGCGGAGGAGATCCTTCTTCGATGACTTGGTGTGCGGCATAGAACTCGGCCACACCTCCTCGTGACGTCGCGCAAAGGCGCGCATGAAAGCAAGACGGGTATTCTACCCACCCCGAGCCCAAAATGGCAAGGGGAATGTTCTATGCTCCCCGCCATGGAGCGCCCAGCGCCAGATCCCACCAGTTCACCAGAGCAGCTTGCCACTCCGGAACGGGGGATGCTGCTCCGCTCGGCGGCGTTGATCGCGATAGCGACAGTCGCCAGCCGGGTAGGCGGCCTGGTACGGGAGTCGACCATCACGTCGCTCTTTCGGGCTGGGGTCGTGACTGATGCATTCTACATGGCGTATTTGATCCCGGATATGATTCGGGTATTAGTTCTATCTGGCATATTGTCGGTCATCTTTATCCCGCTCTTTAGCGACCTCGCCGCCAGCGAGGGGCTGGAGCGGGCGAAGCGGATGTCCGGGCAGTTCCTCACGCTGACAGTGCTCGTGGGGCTGACGTGTACGCTCCTCGGGATTCTGGGAGCGCCGGCGTTTCTCTGGGTCACGACTCTGATCAGTCCGCCCGCCCCGAGTCAGGATCCCGCGCTGATCCCCCTGGCAACACACCTGACTCGTCTGCTCTTCCCGATGCTCGTGTTTTCCGGATTGTCGGGACTGCTGCAGAGCGTACTGAACAGTCTCCACGACTACAGGACACCTGCCTGGGCTCCGGTCTGGTTCAACATCGTCTTCATTGTGCTGCTCTGGACAGTAGCCTGGTTGCAGCCGGGATGGCTGACTCCTGAGTTACTGGCGCTCGGGAGCGTGCTTGGAATGGTGATGCAGGTGGTGGTCCAGCTTCCGGCCCTCCGACGCGCCGGGGTCTGGTTCGAACTCCCGGTACTGGCGGATCCCCATTGGCGACGTTTTGTTCGGGACCTTCCGGCGGCCTTTATAGGGTATGCAGCGCTGGTGACCAATGCGTTTGTAGACCGGGCGTTTGCTTTCGGGATGGGGGATGTGGTCACGACCGCGCAGTACCTGGCGCTCCGTCTGCAACAGCTTCCTAACGGCATCATCGCAGTGACGCTCGTGACCGCCCTGTTCCCGACGGTGTCGCAGAAGCTGAGTCTGGGAAAAACGGAAGCGGCGGCGGAAGATTTCTACCTGGCCCTGCGATTGGCCGCCATGGCGCTGATTCCGGCGACCGCGTTTTTGGCGGTGCTGGCGACGCCGATAGTCCGGCTTCTGTTCAATCATGGCGAGTTCACGCAGGTGCCGGAGGCATTGCCCCTGACCGCCGAGGGGACGCTCAGCTACGCCCTCGCGACCTTCCCTCTTGGGGCGGGACTTTTCACAACCAGACTTTTCTTTGCGGTCCATGACCGGAGCACTCCGGTCCGACTGGGACTCGCCGCAATTCTGCTGAACTATGTCGCAGACTGGTATCTCGCCAAGGTCCTCAACCTCGGCCTGATGGGACTGGCCTTTTCAAGCACCATCGTCTCGACATTCATCTTTGTCGGAGGCTTGATGGCTTTGCGACATCGACTGCCAGGGATGGAGCGGTGGCTCCATCGGCCGGAAACCTGGCGCGTCCTGACCCTGTCAGGGGGGTACGCGGTCGTGGTTTGGGGGATTGCCCAAGTTGTGGACTTCTCTATTCCTCTGGTTGCGAGGTCCTCCCGGACGACTCCAGAGTGGGCCGACCTGCTCTACTTGCTGATGATGCTGGGAGGCTCGATAGGGTTTCTGGTCGCGCTGGGAGCGCTCCTGAAAGTTGAAGAGGTGCAGACTCTCATACGGGTGTTGCGACGTCGGAAAGCCGCTGTAACTGATTAAGTGCCAGCATCGAGGAAGATCGACCAGAGATTGTTCTGGTCGGTGGAAGAAGAGGGGCCAGCCCAGCCGATGAACGTAATGCAGCCGATTGTGGCGAGCATGGGATTCAGGGCCTGCTCGGTGCGTAGCTGCCCCTGTACAACTGGTTCGGTGTCGATGTCGTTCTGGTCAGCTCCCCAGGTGGCTCCATTGTTGGGGGAACGATCCATAAAAATGTCGTAGTTGCTGGTGTTCCCGGTCGGTGCGCCCTGCCAGGCGAGATAGAGGTTTCCACCTGCATCGGCTCCTAACGAGGGTGCGAAGGCGATCCGCGGCAGCCCTGTGGCATCAGAAACCTGGACTGGCGCGGTGAATCCGCCCGTGAGCAGCGCGCTATTGGCGGAAGAGACAAACAGATCGACCGCCAGCTGGCTCTCTTCAAGTCGGCTTCTCCGCCAGGCGATGCTGATACCTCGATCCTGGGGACGCAGGACGGGGGAAGGTTCGAAGTGGTACTCGCCAGCGGCTGGCGCAGGGCTGACAGCGACATCCGGCCCGAAACTCAGCGATGCAAGGGGGCTGCGGTCTGCCATGATGCGGGCCCGGTCGTTTCCGACCGCTGCAGCATCCGACCAGGTGACCAGCAGTCGATCCTGAATGGGGTCCACCAAGATCGCTGGGGCGGTCTGGCTCACCAGGTAATCAGTCCGCCAGCGGACAGTCGCGCCAGCATCGGAGCGGATGTCATTGACGCGCTCAATCTGGAGGTCGGATGTCCCAAGTTGGCTGCGGGCGACCAGAATCTCATCGCCGCCTGGGGCATCCCAGTCGGTAAAGCAGACATACACCCGATTGTCTGGTCCCATCGCGATGCCCGGCTGTCCCTGATTTCCATTGCGTGTCAGCGTGACTTCATTGCTGAAGCTGACTCCCTGATCTGTCGAGGCGCGAAAGACGATGTTCTGCTCCAAAAAGAGCCCCCGGGCGTAGACAAGCACCGGGTGGAGCTTGCCGTCCGCTTCGTAGAGCGCGATGGATGGATGATTTGCCACGGGTCCGGCGGGGGGCGGGTCGCCCGGACGGGGTGGCTGTTCCGGCGTGATCTGCGTGACATTGAGGGGCGTGGTGAAGGTGGAGCCGCTGTCAGTCGAGCGAGCCAGAAAGACATTGCCCGTCTCAAATCCAGAGCGCACGATGTGATAGACGATCCAGAGTTCGCGGCCGTTCGGACTGACCACCAGGCCATGCTGTCCGCTGGACCGGCTATCTGCGAACGGTGTCTGCTGGGAAGCGGGGCCCGAGACATTGACCTCCGCAGCGAAAAGCAACGGGCCGGAGCGGGGCCTGATCTCAAAGGAGCGGCAGGTGCGGAAGGGGCCACCAGAGATGACGCAGTCGGCAAAACTGGCGCTCGATCCGCCCGGAGGGTCATCGCAGGAAACGATGGAGCGGAGACCATCATTGTCTACTGCCCGGACGGCAACGGTTACCAGACCGTTTGTGGGTACACAGGAAGCAGGAGGACGGATTTCAAGGGTAGTACCCCCGCCGGTAGCCGGAAAGTTCGTGGTCAGGTCGGTGGTGAAAGCACCGGTGAAGTCGAAATCCCATTCCAGCTGCTGTACCGCGCCATCGGGATCACAGGCCCGGACCGTGAACTCCAGCACCTGGCCGACTGCGATGTTCTCTATGGGTTCGAGCTGGACCACCGGGGGAAGCACACCAGCAGGGACCACGACAGGAAGAATCTGCAGGGTGCTGTTTGACGGGGGTACATAGACAGCACCGGACTGCGATCGGGCCCGCACGGATTTGAGGCGATCGGTATCCGTCTCATCCCCTGCAGCGGCTTCGTCCTCAACGATCGCGACTGCGTAATAGGTGCCACCAATCGGACCTTTGGCATTGGGGATCATGGTGGTGAAGCGCAAGGGGGCATCAATCAGGCCGGTCGCGGTAGCGGAGTTGTCGGCTGTGGTCAGGTCGATGGGAGTGTCGCTGAAGGCGGGGGCGAATACCCGGACCTGCTTCACACCACTGGCCTGAGGCAACCCGCCGGGGTTCGCCGGATTCGGATACGCCGCATCGGCTGGACGGCCATACTGCCAGTCGAGGATGTCCAGTTGCACTGCGATTTCGCCGCTGCTTTGACGCGGCACCAGCCCGACAGTGGTGACCTTCGGGAGTACGGCAGCTGGAGGGGTCCCGGCGGCCGCGGGGGCAAAGTAGACCGCACTACCGGCCAGAGGTGCCGGATCGCCGGACGTGGTGGGCATCGACTCCATGAAGTGGCCAGCGATGAGGAGTGTGATGGTCCGGCTCCCGATAGTCGGCAGTGGCAGGACCAGTTCGGTCTGGGCGGTCGCGCCCTGGGGTAGCACGTTAAATCCCACCGGTGCCGCGACATCGGCGAAGCCAGTGGAATCACTGAAGTTCCCGGTCCCAAGATTAGCGGGTTGTGTCAGAGGATCTTCCCGGAAGAAGACGCGGTACGGATGCTGACTCGTCTGCGTGCCTGTGACCGACGCTGGCAGGGCACTGGTGAACCCGTGCGGGTTGACCAGCAATGTCGGATCCAGGCGTATGCCTTCAACGGCCCCGTTTGTCGGGTCGATGCCAGCACGGTCTGACAGGGCGACAGCCATTACGCCGAAGAGATGGAGATCAAGGCGATTCGTTGCACTAAACGGCAAGGCTGGATCACCAGCAGGAATGGGATGCCGGACCTGCAACTGGAGGGCGAGGTTATTGCCGCGTCGGACAACACCCAGAGGGGTCAGAAACAAGGCGGGATTGTTGTGGATGCCCCGGGTGAGGTCGAGGAAGTACCGCTGGCCGAACGCGGCAGTCGCGCGGTCTGGAATGAGCTGGAGGATCGGATCCTGGCCATCGGCAAACAGTGTCAGTTCGTATCGGGCCAAAGGGAGGACGGTCTCGGCTGCTGTTGTGACGGGTCTCAGTGTCACGGGAAGTTGTGCGGACCCCGCTCCGGAAACGGGAGCCAACGGATGCCCCCCCTGTCGGCAGCCTGTCAGGAGGAGCAGGAGGAGACCTGGAATGAGCCAGCGGCAGGATGCAGCGGCACGGGTCATGGGGGGCATTCTCCCCCATAGGAGCCTTCCGGGGCTACTGCAGGTTCGGACTAGTACGCGATGATGCAGATGTCGTCGATGTTCCAGCCAAAGGTGGCGTAGGGCTGAATCCAGTCATCACTGGTATGGGCGAACATGATGATGGGGCTGGACATACTGGCAGCGGGACCAAGATCGAAACGGCTCACGCCCCAGTTGGGGAGGCCGTAGGTGGGCGTGGCGGCATCGCCGGCGAAGAAGGGCATGTTCGGAATCTGCTGCTGTGCATTCGGAGTCCCGGTCCAGTACCACTGGTCCAGAAACGGCGGCGGCAGCGAAGGCCCACCACTGTCGTAGGTTTTCAATCCCGCACCGGTGACCGTCGGCAGGTAAACGTAGTCATTGAACTGGCTGGTGCCGGTGAGCCATTGGGCGTTCGGCAGCACGGCGACATACCCCACTTCCGCGGCGACCTGAGACGTACCGTTGAAGTAGGTCTCCAGCTGGTACTTGTGGTAGACCTGCATTTGTCTGAAGGAAGTTCCAGTCAGGGGATTCGTGCCCACCCCGATCCAGAGGTTCGGGCCAAATGAGTTCCAGTACCCGTCATCCAGGGCCGCGAACGCATTTTGGGCGGCGCGATATGGGCGGTGATTGGTCGGGCCATAGGTCGTGCCGCCGACCGTGGTCACTGTGGCGGACTCTGCCATAAAGCGCGTGCCGGAGTTGGCATTGCCCTGTGCGGAATTGGTGGCGATGTTCCAGCCATAGCCGCTGGCCGAGCCGCCGGGATAGGACGAGTCGTTGACCATCCCTGTAACAAAGCCTGACAGGGTCCCGCTGTACCCATTGTTGCCATAGATCGTGGTGCGATCCTCGAAGTCATCGAAGAAGACAAAAATCCGGGGAGCAGTGGCGAGGGGACTGGTGACCACTTCCCCACTGCCGTTGTCCTTCATCGTGACGACTTTGTAGTGATACTGCTTGTTGCTGGTGAGGTTGCCAGCGCCGGAGAGCGTGGTGTCGGCCCAGGTGGTGGCGGTGATGGCATCGCTGGGCTCCAGGGTCCCATTGCTGTTCAGGTCGCTCACCAGGACATCGCCGCTGGAGAGTCGCAGGTCGTTCCGATAGATGGCGTAGCCCAAAACACAGGGGTCCCCGGTCACGGCGTTCCAGCTAAAGGTGATGCGATTGGCCGCAGCGGTGCCGTTGTAGGGTGGTGTGGGGAAAGTCGGGACCGCGAATCCGGTGGGGGCTGACGGTGCCGTGCTGTTGCAGGAGCTCCCGGTGGGGTTCACTGTGATGTTGACAGTCGCGATGTGGGTCAGGAAGCCGGTATCCCGAACCCGGAGGGCGGCGGTCTTCGTGATCGGGGTCGCACCGGCATTGGTGTAGCTGGTGGAGGCCGCGTTGGGAGTCGGGCTGGAGGTGTCAGCGATGAAAGTCCCGCTGTAGTCGTAGTCCCATTCGTACAGGGTGATGCTGTCCCCGCTGTCGGGATCGTAAGAGGCGGCATCGAGGAGATTGACGGAGGCTCCGGTGGTCACGGGGTTTGGCGATGCGGAGGGGACCGCGACCGGCGGGTTGTTGCTGCCGGTATTCGGCGCGACTGTCACGGTGAAAGGCTTATAGGTCACGAAACTATAGATCGTGCCACCAAGCGTTGCCCGGGACTGCTGGCCATCGGCGGTGTCCACCACACTGATCAGTCCGGTGTAGAGGCCATCCGGCGCTCCCAGCTGATTCTGGAAATTCAGGGTGTAGAGATAGGGGTTGCCGTAGGTGCCCGAACCGCTATCCGGGGTCGTCTTGCTCACCGTGCCGGACATCACGCCCGGGACTTCACAGACCACCTGGGCGACATCCGAGGTGAAGGGAATCTGCGCTGGCTGCGAGAGTTCGCCGTAGGAAGCGCTGCCGGTGAGTCCAGCCTGCCAGTCCTCCACCTGCACATGCACCTGGGCGAAGCTGGCAGTCGCGCCTGCCAGGAGGAAGCTGTCCACCGACGTGCTGACCCGGTAGGCTTCCAGCTGATTGAAAGCGGGCAGGAAGTAGACCGGATTCGACCGGCTCCCGGGCTGCCCTGCCGGAATCGCCCGAAGCGCTGAAGCGCCATACTGGGCCTCCAGCACCACAATCAGGCGGAGCTGGGTGGTGCCATCGTTGGGCAGCGCAAACGTGAAGCGCTGGACATCCTCGACAGGCGATTGCGAGAAGCGGTGATTGGCAATGGGATTGCCGATGCCCGTGGGGCCGGGATTGTCTTCCGTGAAGAAGTACCGGTAAGGATTCACCGAGCCTGGGATTAACAACGGTGGATTGAAGTACGCCGTATCGGCAGGCTTGGAGTCGTAGTGACTGGTGTAGCCATCGGCGTTGAGGAGGAGGTCGAAGTTACCCAGGATGGTCAGATCCGGTGTGCCGTTGCTGTCAGTGTGGATTTTGGGGGAGCCGGGAAAAACAGTCGTACCGGGCATGATGACAATCGCCCGGGTGTCAAAGACGCTTAGATCTGCCCGGAGGGCAGTGGTCGGGAACGGGTGCTTCATGGCAAAATCGACACTCAGCGCGCCTGAGGCTTCCTTGCGCATTCCGCGGACAGTGAAGCAGTCGCGACAGGGCGACTGCTCCAGGAACGGTGTGATGTCTGGAGCAAACTGATCGCCGATGGCGGCCGCTTCACGCCGCTGCACCGGAGCGAGTTCGATCACCCCCGTTGAGTAGTCCAGCTCCAGCGTAAACATCCCCAGCGACCCGGCGGCCGCGACGCTGGCCGCTGCAGCATCTGGCGACTCTGTCGGCACCATCGTGCCCTGGGGCGACTGCCTGCTCCCCTGACATCCCAGTGTCGCCAAGCTGATGAGCCCGCCAAGGAGCATGAGTTGGGGCAGTGCCAGCCGCGAGAAGGGGTACATGTGGGGCGGTCCTTTGTGTCCGACGTGTGGTCGCATCAGGGGAAGTACTGATGGGGATCAGCGGACAAGGATACCTGTCCTTGTCATCGCTCTCAACCAGTAATCTGATCTTTACCAAGATCGCTAAGCCAGTTGAGCGCTGCCGGCCTGGGCGTGATTCGGTGTGCACTCAGGGTCACTGGGGCGGGAGCGGCAAACTCCATTCCAGGAAGCCAGCGGAAGCGCCCACAGGTACCCGAAAGACGGATTCATCAATCGACTCGTCTTTCGGCAGGAGGTAGGGACGAATAGATGCATTAATGATATCGCCGATCTGCTGGGGACTCAGGGGGGCATCTACGTCACTTGTCACGACAGGCGCAGGCCCCCCAAAGAGTGAGACGTTGTTTACAAGATAATCGAGAGTGATGGGGTTGGTGAGGGACACTCCGGCCGCGAACAGGAGCCGGAAATTCCATCCCACGATTTGCTGCACCACTGGCGTCCCGATCCAGACGATCGTTTCCAGGAGGAAACGCAACTGCACTCCCCCGGTGACCTCGAGATGTCGTACTGGTTCTTCTCGCAGGTCCACACGTCCTGTCGCATCCAGTTGTTCAATAAGCAACTGCACCCGCGCCCGCAACTCGTCGTTGGCATCGACCAATTCGAGTTCGTGGACGCCAGGGACTAAGGGGCCGACAGGCAGGCGATCCAGACTGACACGGAGCCGGTCACCGATGGCCGGGGTAGTACCGATTGTTCCGGGAGTGCCATCCCTGCCGGGGATCGCAGTGGCTAATCCCTGCACACCATTGGGCTGACCAGGATTGCCTGCCACCGCTGAAAGCGCACCGGCGCTGGCCCCTACTCCTGGTGTGCCCGTTTCAGTGCTGCCGCCATTTCCGCCATTACCCGCGATGGTGGTCGCATCACCGCCACTTCCCGCCCTCCGCTGTTCCGTCAATCCGCCAAGCGCCTGCCCGCCAGCGCCTCCGAAGGCTATGGCGTCGCCACCCAACCCCCCGCCGCCGGCGGCCCCGCTGCTGCTAAAAGACCCGTTGCCGCCCCAGCCACCAGCGGCCTGAGCGTCGCCGCCATGACCTCCGTAAATCTTTCCGGTCAGGTTATATTCGTCAAGAAAGAGGGCGATTTCAGCTTTGGCACCTTGGCCTCCACGGGCGGTGGCAGACCCGCCGTGCCCACCGGAGCATACCGGCCCTCCATCGCTTCCATTGGGAGCATCACAATTGGCATCTCCGCCATGTCCCGCCCGGATGTCCGTGATTGTAATCTTCTCCGTCATCTTGGCGTTGGGCGACACCACGGTGATCACATTTAAGTTGGACCCACCATTGCCCCCAATCGCTTCCAGTTGATTTCCATCGATGCCAGGACAGGCTGGTGCCACTGTTTCCAGGGGTCGCTGGATGATGGCGTCGCCGCCTCTCCCCCCCCGGGAAGGAAACAACTGGAGGGTGCCCTGAGAGAGATCAATCGCCCCCCCCTGCAGGAAAAGATAGCCAGCCTGACCTCCGTCGCCCCCGGTGGCATTGGCGGCAACGGCCATCGCTTTTCCGCCATCACCACCCCGCCCCAAGGTGATTTGATTAGCTCCCAGAAAGGCCAGAGACCCGCTTGCAGCATCAAACCTGACAAACAGACCATTGCCGCCGGAATCGGCAACTGCTGGAGTTCCCGGAGTGCTTCGTGAGTCCTGAGCCTTGCCATCAATTGGCTTGGGGGCTCGTAAGGTAACGCCCTCCACCGTCAGGTTCACCGCCTGAACAAAGCGGAAAAGTACAAACGGAGATCTGTCTTTGATGACCTGCGCGGAGTTGTCGTGCGTACCCCGGATCACGATTGTGTCAACCACTGGATCCTGATGAGCGGCCCGCTCCGGAAGTGCGGTAGCAATGCGCCCCTGCTCCCAAATGCCTGTTCCGGTCTGCTCAAGAAGGGAGCCATCATCACTCACGAGAATCGATCCATTTGTGCTCAGTACTGCATCCTCACTCATCGTCAGGTTCCCGCCAACGATGAGGAAAATCCCGGTTGATCCATCGACGATAGCCGTTGTTCCATCATTCAGTCGCGCATCTGTGTCCGTGGAGCGAATCACCCCGTCGAGGGTGAGATTTCCGAGCACTTCCAGCACTGCCGGTCCGCCGGAGGCGACCAGTGTGCCCGCAAGAGTGGCATCACCAGCGACCTGAATCCGCGCTCCCGATTTCACCTGAGTTACGGTTCCTTCAGAGATCGTGAGAGAAGCCAGGGTGACGTCTCGCTCTATCAGCAGGGGATCGATCTCCGAGATCTTCGACTCGCGCGTTCCTCCACCGCATCCGGTGAGAAGAAAGACCAAAGTGCTGACAAGTACGAACCACGAGGAAGCACGGCGAGCAGGCAGCATGGCTGTGGACCTTCACGCACAAGAGAGTGGGGCGAGCGGTCAGGAAAGCACGGACTTTCCTGGCTTCCAGTTTAGTGAGTCCATGTAACAACCAGTCACTTGTCAATCTTCAAAGTCTTCACCCCGGTCATAAATGACCCGGGGCGCTATGCTGCGCTCCTCTTCCTCACGGAAGCGCCGCACCGGACGTCGATGCCCCCGGTACTCCTCTCGCCGCAGGAAGAGGGCGTACTGCACGAGGATCCCGAGCGGCGCGCCAATGTAGAGGACCAGTCGGTTATCAAGCACGGTGGAGACCATGGTCGCGCCGAGAATCGCGGCTGTGATGGCGATCATCCAGTTAGCGGCCGCCAGGTAGATCAGGCCGAATCCGGCAATGAGGAGCCATTGGAGGGGATTCAGGGAGGGAATCTGGTCCCAGTTCGTGCCGGTAGTAGCGGTGAGGCTGATGTGTCCCAAATGCGCATGTAGAGCCAGCCAGCCCGTGAGACATCCGATGATGAAGAAGAGGACGAAATGCGCGACCGCCGCCAGCCAGGAGCCAATCCAGCCGCCGATGACCGCGAACAGAATGGGAAAGAGGATGCCTCCCAGCCCTGCCAGCTCCGGCAAAGCGGCCCGATTGGCAATAAACAACAGGAGCCCTGCTACCCCGCCCATCAGACTGCCGAAAATCCGCAGCGCGCCGTGGTAGATCCCGAGCCCGAAGAGGGCCAGAATGGTGCCGATGACCAGCAGCAGCAGGCGGGAGAACTCCAGGAAGGCTGACGCATCCGGCAGAAGAGGCATACCAGCAGTGTACCGGGCTGTTACACGCTAGGACTTCGGAATGTCAGTCAGCGAGAAGATGTACGGTACGTTGCGGTACTTCTGGTCGTAGTCCATGCCGTAGCCGACCACGAAGGTGTCCGGGATGTTGAAGCCGATGTAGTCGATGTGAACTTCGACTTCGCGACGATCCGGGCGGTCGAGGAGGCTGACCACTCGCAAGGACGCGACCTTCCGGGAGCGGAAGAGATCCATGATGTAAGAGAGCGTGCGGCCGGAGTCGACAATGTCTTCCACCAGAATGACATGCTGGGATTCGACGCTCTCATCGAGGTCCTTGAGCAGGCGCACGACTCCGGAGGACTTGGTCGCAGAGCCATAGGAACTGATGGCCATCCAGTCGGTGCGCAAAGGGAGATCCACATGGCGGATGAGATCGGTCATGAACGGGGCTGCCCCTTTGAGGATGCCGACGAAGTACGGCATCCGGTCCAGATAGTCCTGCTCGATCTCTGTTGCCAGCTCCCGAATGCGAGCCTGAATGGTCTGCTCACTGAGCAGGACCCGGTACCCGAGTCCCTCCAGCTCCCTGCGGAGGTGAACCTGGCCAGCACGGCTTTCCTGGAACGGAGCATGAGCTTCCATGAAGTCCTCGCAGCTACTCCCACTCGATGGTGGCGGGGGGTTTGGATGAGATGTCGTAGGCGACCCGATTGACGCCCGGGACTTCGTTGATGATCCGGCTGGAGATGCGGCCGAGCAGGTCGTAGGGAAGATGGGCGAAGTCGCAGGTCATGCCATCTTCACTGGTGACCGCCCGCAGGATGATCGGATGCTCATAGGTCCGCTCATCGCCCTTGACACCGACGCTTCTGACCAGGGGCAGGACCGCAAAGTACTGCCAGATCTCCCGGCTGAGCCCGGCTTTGAACATTTCTTCCAACAGGATGGCGTCGGCCTCCCGCAGGATGTTCAGCCGCTCTTCGGTGACATCACCAATGATCCGGATGGCGAGTCCGGGCCCGGGGAAGGGCTGGCGATAGACCATCGCGGGCGGCATGTCGAGTTCCAGCGCCACTCGACGGACTTCATCTTTGAAGAGGAGTCGCAGGGGCTCCAGCAGCTGGAAGTCCATCCGCTCAGGAAGGCCCCCGACATTGTGATGACTCTTGATGACTTTGGCTTTGTTGCCGGTGCTGGCGGACTCAATCACATCAGGATAGACCGTTCCCTGCGCCAGCCATTTAAACTTGCCGAGCTTGCCCTCGAGATCGCGGGCGGTTTCCTCAAAAACGCGGATGAACTCTTCCCCGATGATCTTCCGCTTCTCTTCCGGCTCGGTGATGTTTGAGAGGCGCATCAGGAACCGCAGCTTGGCATCGACGACGATCAGCTGGACGCCGAAGTGGTCCTCGAAAGCCGTCAGAACTTGCTCCCGCTCGCCTTTACGCAGGAGGCCATGGTCGACGAAGACACAGGTGAGCTGATCGCCGATCGCCTTGTAGGTCAGCGCAGCGACGGTCGCGCTGTCGACCCCGCCAGAAAGCGCGCAGATGACCCGGTCGGTGCCGACGGTCTCATTGATGCTCTCCAGTGCGGAATCCACGAAGCTGGCCGCGGTCCAGCTGGCGGTGCAGCCGGCTACCAGGTAGAGAAAGTTTTCGATGAGATCGCGACCCCAGGGGGTATGGACGACCTCCGGGTGAAACTGCACGCCATAGAGCTTGCGCCCGGCATCGACCATCCCGGCGATGGGCGTGGTGAAGGAGCGGGCAGCGACTTCGAACCCGGGAGGGAGGTCAACGACCTCATCCCAGTGCGACATCCAGCCGACTAACTGCGGGTTCAGGTTATGAAAGAGTGGTTCCTGGAGGGTAACTTGCAGTGTAGTCTTGCCGTACTCCGCTTTATCCCCCCGCTTCACGCGTCCACCGAGCATGTGTCCCATGACCTGCATCCCATAGCAGATCCCCAGCACCGGGATACCCAGCTCAAAAATCTCCGGATGCGGGAGGGGTGCGCCATCGCCGTGGACCGAAGAGGGACCACCAGTGAGGATCAGCGCCCGGGGCTGACGGCGACGCACTTCGTCGGGCGAGATGTCACAGGGGACCACCTCGCAGTAGACCCGGGCTTCCCGGACCCGCCGTGCGATCAGCTGGTTGTACTGGGCGCCGAAGTCCAGTATGAGCACCGACTCCGGAGGCTGTTGCATGCGTCGGGATATTAGCAGGTCGGAAAAAGTGGGCCCAAAGAGGGTGTCACACCGGAAAAGCGCTTACATACGGTTCTTCATGGCACGGTCAAGAATGATGCCAATGGCGACCCCCAACAGGACTCCCAGGACCAGACTGACCTGCACCAGATTGGAGCCCTCCGGCTCAACAAAGCGGAAAATGGCGGCCGCTGCGAAAACCAGCCCACCTCCCAGGAGTGCCAGCAGCACGAGATTGAACCGCTCGTCCTTCACAGGGTCCCTGAACCTCCTGACAGTGTGCCGGCATTGTCGCTTATCAGGCGGTCCACTGCATCCACGACCTGTGGCAGGAGCGGCGGACGATTCGTAATTGCCCGGTAGACCTCAATGTGCACGTAGGCGACGCTGCCATAGACCAGGATGGCAAGCAAGGTCGCCAGTCGTCCTGCCTCAGGCCGGAGTCGCCAGAGGGCCAGAATCCCCAACGCCAGACCTACCGAGATCGCGATTTTGCCGTAGATGAAGCTGTTCGAATCGTATTCCAGCGCCTGAATCCAGAGGGGATTGAGCTCGCCGACTTCCTCGTGGACCACGAGGGTCATAACCGCGTCAAACAGCATCAGGCAGTAGGCCAGGAGCAGGAGCATGGTTGCTACCGCGCGGTTGCAGTGGGAGCAGCCACCAGCTTCGCTTCCAGTTCGGCGATCCTGCGGTCCGCCTCCGCCTGGTAATAGGCCCGCACGGCACCTTCCTGTGCGCCACCGGGATCCAGACGGGCGGAGATGACCCGGACCATCCGCCAGTACGACAGCGCAGAGTCGTACTGCTCCAGGACGGCCGAAACTTCTGCCAGATTCTGGTACGCCTCCAGATTGCTGGGGTCGATGGAGATGGCCTTCTTCAGGGGGGGAAGCGCGTACTTGTCGAGCCCCCCCTGGTGATAGAAGAAGCCGGCTGCGATCAGATAAAGAACAGCATTGTCGCGGCTGTCGGCCTGATCCTCGCTGGCAAAGTACTCAAAATTGTTCGCCAGCAGGCGGTACTTCTGCTGGAGTTCCAGACTCAGGGCGATCCGGCTGATTGTGCTGTGCTGGAGTCCAGGGGCGGTGAACTGCTGTGAGGGAAGCGGGCGCATGGCCTGCATCAGGCGGATGATGTCGGCGTTAGAACCTGGGGTGAAGTCCTGGTTCCAGCGCCGGAAGGCGACCCAGTAGTTTTCATAGGCGAGGTCGTAGTACCCTGCTTGCAGATGGAGATCTCCCAATCGAATCCGTTGCATCGCCCAGTCTTTGGCTTCCTGCTCCGACTGCGCGAATCCCGGCAACTGCCGGATCACCGGCGGCGTAATCTCCTGACATCCGTTCAGGACCAGGAGCCCCAACAATGGCAGCAGGAGACGGCGCATCTGGAGGGGAGTGTACGCCAAAGCCTGACTACAGATGTTGCGGGACTGCTATCCTTAGTCCTGACACAGCAGGTGATCATTACCTGTCGTGTCAGTCAGACAAAGGAAGGCCTCCGCCCGTGACCGCTCCGGTCTATGACTCGCTCCTCGGTGCCATCGGCAACACGCCCCTCGTGCCCTTACGTCGACTGACGGCGGAATCGCAGGCAACAGTCTGGGTGAAGTGCGAATTTCTCAATCCGACCGGTTCTCACAAGGACCGCATCGGTCTTGCCATGATCGAATCCGCTGAGAAAGCAGGACAGATCAAGCCCGGTGATCTGTTGGTGGAACCTACCAGCGGCAACACGGGACTCGGCTTGTGCCTTGCAGCAGCGCTCAAAGGGTACCGGCTGGTCCTGACGATGCCCGACAAGGTGTCGGCAGAGAAGCAGGGGCTAATGCGGGCATATGGTGCCCGGGTCGTAACCGCGCCCACTGCCCTGCCGCACGATCACCCGGAGAACTACATGGCGGTGGCTGAGCGGATCGCAGCCGCCGAGGGAGGCACCATCCTCAACCAGTATGAGCATCCCGGTAACCCGCAGGCCCACTTTGAGACGGCCCGGGAAATCTGGGAACAGACCGGCGGCAGCATCACCCATCTGGTGCTGGGGGCCGGGACTGGCGGGCTTGTAACGGGGGCCGGACACTGGCTCCGGGAGCGGCAGCCTGACCTCCAGATCGTGGTGGGAGACCCCGAAGGTTCCATCTACTCGAAGGACGAACCAGGCACCTATACGGTCGAAGGCATCGGTTACGACTTCTGGCCTGGTGTGTTCGATGTCGAGCTGGTGAACCGGATGTACCGCATCGGCGATGCTGAGAGCTGGTACTGGGCGAAACGCCTGAGCCGGGAAGAGGGCCTGCTGGTCGGCGGATCGACCGGCACCGTCTTCGGGGCGGTGATTCGCCTGCTGGATGACGTTGCTGCCGGCGCACAGGTCGTGATGCTGGCCCATGACACGGGACGGAACTACCTCTCCAAGATGACCGACTCCTTCCTGCAGGAACGTGGCATCTATCTGCCGGTGCCAGGCGAGCCCGATGGGGTCGATCTCCTGCCAGCAGCCGCCCGATCGAGTCTCGGCCTGCGGGTTGATCCACCTTTCCGGGATGCCCCGGTCCTCGCCCACTCGCATTAACAGGAGCTCCATCGATGCGCTTTGAAACCCGCGCCATTCATGCCGCACAGGATCCCGAGCCGATAACCGGGGCCGTGAATGTCCCGGTCTTCCTGACCTCGACCTATGTCCAGGCGTCGCCAGGTGAGCACACCGGATTCGAGTACTCCCGGACCCAGAACCCCACCCGGTTCGCGCTGGAAGGCTGCCTGGCATCGCTCGAAGAGGGAGCCAGGGGGCTGGCGTTTGCCTCGGGGCTGGCCGCGCTGAACACGTTGCTGGCGCACTTTGATGCGGGGACCCACATCATTGCCGGGGATGACATCTATGGAGGCTCAGCGCGGCTGTTCAATCGGATCGGGACCCGCCAGGGATATCAGTTTTCCTATGTCGACATGACCGACCCCGATCAACTCGCTGCCGCACTGCGTCCTGAGACGCGGCTGATCTTCTGCGAGACCCCAACGAATCCGATGCTCAAGGTTTTTGATCTGCAGGCGATTTGCGACTTCGCCCAGGCGCATCAGCTGCTGGTCTGCTGCGATAACACGTTCGCGACTCCCTATCTCCAGCGCCCCCTGCTACACGGCTGCGATGTGGTCCTCCACTCGACCTCCAAGTACATCGGTGGGCACAGCGATGTCATCGGCGGAGCCCTGGTGACCCGTTCAGCGGAGTTGGGGGAGCGTCTGGCGTTTCTCCAGAACGCGATGGGTGCGGTGCCGGACCCCATGAACAGTTATCTGACACTGCGGGGGCTCAAGACGCTGGGAGTCAGGATGGACCGTCACTGCGCCAACGCGCAGGCAGTCGCGGAGTTCCTGCAGGCGCATCCAGCAGTCGACCGGGTCATTTATCCGGGGCTCACCAGCCATCCGCAGCATGATCTGGCGGGCCGGCAGATGGACCAGTACGGCGGCATGATCTCCATGTACCTCAAGGGCGGGCTGGCCGAGAGTCGGGCCTTCCTGGAGCATGTCGGGGTCTTCTTCCTCGCCGAGTCCCTGGGAGGTGTGGAGAGTCTGATCGAGCATCCCGCCATCATGACCCACGCGTCCATTGCGCCTGAGATCCGGGCGCAACTGGGGATCGCGGACAACTTCATTCGGCTCTCGGTCGGGATCGAGCACATCGAGGACCTCATCGATGGTCTGGAGCGTGGGTTTGCGGCAGTCCCCTCCCGGGTTGCTTCGACCGCGTAAGCCAATCCGGACTGCGACCAGTTTGCAGTCGCAATTTTCCGTTGGGTATGGGCAGTCTGGCCCGAACGCATGACAATAGTGACGTGCGAGGGACCACACTCACTCAGCAGGAGCTTGTCGCGCATCAGCGCGAGGCGCAGCTGGCGTCGAAGATCACGCTGGTCGCGATCTTTGTGCTGATGATCGCGAAAGGGGTCGCCGGCCTGATGCTGCGATCCATCGCGCTGACCTCCGAAGCCCTCCATACCCTCCTTGATCTCGCCACCGCCGGCCTCGCCTGGTACACCCTCCGGGTCGCGCATGATCCCCCTGACGAAGAACATCCGTATGGGCATGGCAAGTTCGAGAATCTGATGGCACTGGTGCAGGCCCTGATGATCCTCGTGCCAGCGGTGGGCATTGGCTGGTACAGCCTGGACCATCTGATTCACGGGAAAGTCAATTTTCGGGATGACAACACTGCCCTGGGCATCTGGACCATGGCGCTGACGATGGCTGTGAACCTCGCGCTTATGGTCTACCTGGGGCGCGTCGCAAAGCGCACCCAAAGTGCGAGCATCGCGGCGAATGCGGCCCATGAGCGGGTGGACTTTGTCACCAGCGCTATTGTGCTGGTCGGTTTGATCCTCATCAGCCTGACCGGAGCACGATGGATCGATGCAGCGCTGGGGATCATCACGGCGATTTACATTCTGCGGGAAGGCTGGTCGCTGCTGTACGACTCCGCGCAGGTCCTCCTCGACCGGGCAGCACCGCAGCACTACCAGGATCGGCTCCATGCGGTGCTGCATCGACACGGGAAACTGGTGCATGGCTTTAGCAATGTCCGGACCCGGATGCACGGACAGGAGGTCCATGCGGATCTCGACATCCAGCTCCATGCCCGGGCTCCGCTGTCAGAAATCGCGACTGTTATCGATCACCTGGAACTGGAGTTAGAGGCCGCGATTCCAGGGATACAGGTCCATCTTAAGCCTCGTCCCTGTCCTGAGGACTGCCCCCGGTGTGTCGCAGACCCGCTAACCCTGCATGAACTGTTAGAAGACCACACACCGGTCCCGGAGCCTTTGCGTGCGGCGGAACGCGCCATTCTGGAAGGCGCTCCACTAACGTAGCTCATTGATCTTTCGCGCTCAGAGATGGACCGCCGAAGTGAAACGGATATGGCATCAGATCACGCAGGCAGAGAACATCCGGGACCTGGTGGGGATGGAGGCAATGCACAAGCAGGTCGCCTGTGGGCGAAAACTCCGACATCACAGAAAGGCAGCCACCGCAGGGACGCAGGATATGCGGCAGGTCCGGATGCGCTTCATCCAGACACACAATGGCGATATCGGTAAATTTGCGATGCCCCTGACTGACCGCAGCGACAATAGCAGAACGTTCCGCGCAGATTGTCTGCGGATATGCCCCATTCTCAACATTGACACCCGTGATCAGGGTCCCATCGACGGTCCGGAGGGCAGCGGACACCCGGAACCGGGAGTACGGGGCATAACTGTGTGACAGCATTGATCGGGCAGCGTCGTAGAGCTGTTCCAGATCAGTCGGACTCAGTGTCGTCGTCATCGTCCTGCTCCTCGGCTTCTTCCAGCAATGGTGGGTCATCAGGATGCGGCAGCCGCCCCTCAACGACCCGGGGGAGATTGTGCAGGTCCCAGGCAATCTCGACCTGTTGCAGTCCGGCGCGCTGAAAGAGGCTCTGGACCAGCCCGGCCTGTCCATCCCCCACTTCGACGATCAGCCAGCCACCCGGCTTGAGCCAATCCCGAAGTTCCCCAATGGTCCTGCGATAGAAGGCGAGGCCATCGGGTCCACCATCGAGGGCCTGATGGGGCTCGTGATCCAAAATCTCCCGGGGAAGATTAGGGATTTCCGGCCCAGGGATGTAGGGCGGATTGCTGAAGATGATGTCGAACGGAAGTTCGATGCGATGAGCGCTCAGCGCGTCCCACCAGTCGCCCTCCAGGAAGAGCACCCGATCCTCCACATCATTGCGCACTGCATTTTCGGCGGCCAGCGTGAGTGCAGCCGGATCGATGTCCGTGGCGACAAAAGTGGCATGGCGGAAGTCCATGGCGAGGCTGATGATCGGTGCCCCGGATCCGGTGCCTAACTCCAGGACACGTCGATGCTCGGGAAAGTCGGCGGCGATACGGAATGCGACCCGTTCGACCAGGGTTTCGGTTTCCGGACGGGGGATCAGGACCCCAGGACGGCAGGTGAAGATGCCGCGTCGAAACCCGGTTTCTCCCAGCAGATACTGGAACGGCTCATGCGACGCGCGTCGGGCGATGATGGCGGCGCAGGCATCCATCTGCTCCGGGGTGACCTCGACGGAGGTCACCTGCACCAACGAAGGCTTGACCCCCAGCACCATGGCCAGCAGGTGACGGGATTCGTAGGCAGCTTCTTCAACATGGTGTCGACGCAACTGCGTGATGCTCCACATCAGCAGGGCGCGTGAAGACCCGGAGGACCGAAGCTCGGCGGGGAGGGCGAGAGTGAAGGCCGGCACAATGGCGCAAGGATACTCAACCGATGTCAGATGTTGCGGGCTTCGGTACACTTCCCCCTCAGGTTACGGTCGCAACTCCAGGGAGGGAGGGACATCAGGACATGACTGCCCGAATCTGGTCGGTCCCGGATCTCCCGGAAGACCTCCCCCTCCCTGCACGACTGGATGCGCTGAATGGCAGTTGCTATCTCGCCGCAGGGTCAGTCGTGACAGCAGCGCTGAAATCGGCACTCATCGCCAGGGGCATTGCCGGATTTGTGGAATCCGCTGGTGAAGTGTTGCCCGCAGCGGGTCCGGTCGAGGTCCTCCCTGTGACCCTCGACGCCGGGCATCTGCAGCGACTTCTGCGCTCCGCCTTCCCATCGCAAACCCTCCCGCTGGAAGCTGAAATCGCTGCGCAGAGCTTCTTGCGACATCTCTATGCCCAGCCGTTTGCGCCCCTCGACAAGGAGTATCTGGCGCAGCTGACCAGTTCGCTGCTGGACTGGGCTGCGGGGCTGCCGGGACCGCCGGTCACACTGCCAGGGAGTGGACGTCCTGACAGCTGGCTGACCGAGCATGTCCTGCACTCGGCTCAATGGACCGCCTGGATTGGCCAGTTGCTGGGTCTGCCCCGGGTCCTGCTCCAGAGTGTGGTGACAGGTGCACTCCTGCGCGATGTCGGTCAGATGGCGGTCGATGCCGATTGGCTCTACACGAATCGGCGTCTTGATGCGGCAGGTCGGGCACAGATTGCCGATCACCCGTTTTACTCCGTCTCGTGGCTCAGCAGCTTCGACTATCAGGACGAGGAAATGCTCCGGACGATCCGGCAACATCACGAGCGCTTTGATGGCCAGGGCTATCCCCTGCGACTGCCAGGTCCGCGGCTCAGCGAAGGGGCGCAGATTCTGACGCTCGCAGACACGCTGTCAGCGGTGGCGAGTCCCCGCCCGTGGCGCGAAGCCCGGCCCCTGCCGGAAGCGGTCCAGGCTCTGATCCAGGGAGCGGGCACCCAGTTCAATCCGGATCTGGTGCGACTCTTCGTGCAGCAGGTGGGGCCGTATCCACCCGGGACGCTGCTCGAACTGGAAGGACACCGGATCGCGGTGGTAGCAAACTCGCGAGGAGCACATCGGTGGCGTCCGGAAGTTCAGGTCGTGACCCGACTGAATGGGACGATCGAATGGGGACCGCAGCTTGATATGTCGCAATCGACTGACCGCATTACACGGGTTGTACGGTAGCTTCTGCGACCTCCAGCACTCCCGCATCGCCGCCCGCTAATGGAAGTGCTCCCTGCCAGAAGGGACTTTCGTCAATCACCGCGGCCCCCAAATGCTTCATGAGCCGGTGAATCCGGGCATTGCTTCGGAGGGTCACCCAGCGGGCGGAAGTCGCTCCCGCACTTGCTGCCGCCTGTAGGGAACTCCGATAGAGGCCCAGGCCCAGGCCCTGGCCATGAGACTCCGGGACCAGCCCAAAGGTCCGGTAAAAGCGTCCCCTCACTGGGTCCGCCGCTAGTACCTCGCTCAGGATGAACCCCACCGGGAGGTCAGCCATGTACGCCACACCGCTGGATTCCCGGTCAACCAGGCTGCTGGTCCAGAGTTCGGCCCACTGGGTGGAATCGCAACCCTCCTGCTGCCAGCGATCAGCGAAAGCGCGCTGAAACAGGCGATAACTCTCCGCTGGGTCCTCGATCCATCGGAATTGTGGCAGCGGCTCTGATGAAGGCTTGAGCACGAGTGGCAGGCGAATTTCATACAACAGCACAAAGTCAACGACCACGAGTCCGAGGTCTCGAAAGGATCGCGGATCGATCGCGGGATCCAGTGCCCAGCCGACTCCTTCGAGGCGTGTCGCACCAGCAGGTACGGGACATTGCCAGGGTCCTGCGGTCCAGGACGCAATCTCCAGTGCTCCGGTAGCCGGGTTAAAGCGTGTCTGCAGCATGGCACAGGTGCTATCGGCAGGGAGCGCGACTGGTACAATGCCCTTCGCGCCGGACTCCGGCAGCCTGGAGCAGAAAGAGGCCCCACAGCCCCCATGACAGAATCGCCCAGCATTCATGCCAGCATGTTCGATCCGACGGTCCATTACTCCATCCGGGTGGTCCGGGAAGTCAACGGGTATCCCATCCTGACCGGGTACATTCTGGTCTCCGATGCGGCGGGTCTGTGGCTTAACTGGCATGTCAACAATGTTGTCCGCAAGGTCTATGTCCCTTTCACCAACATCTCTCACATCGAAGAGCGCGAGTACTAGCCCTGGACGAACTCGAGGAAATTCGTCAGCGTAGTGAGGTCTACGAGCCCTGGGAAGACCGGTCCGGGGATGCGCATTACGACCTCTACGAGAACGACACACCCCGGCGGGATGTCTTTTCGCCGATGTTGCGACGCATCATTGCCGCCATCATCCTCATCATCCTGCTGCTGGCGACCTGGCGGTGGATCACCTTCGGCTTCATTCGTCCGGAGGATGTCGAACCTCCCCGTGAGCCAGGGATCAACCGTCCCCTGACGTGATGTCTCCTCTCCCCCGCCCCATGCTGTGGCTCACCCTGGCACTCTTCTCCGAGATGGGCGAATCGCTGGTGAAGTACGGCATTATCGGGCTGATGGTGGTGGCTTTTCTCGAATCATCTTTTTTCCCCATCCCGCCGGACTTCATCCAGATAGGCCTGACGCTGCCCTATCTTGACCGGGCGAGCAGTGGGTATCAGCCGATGATGGCGTTCACCTTTGCCACCGCGAGCATGGTGGCCTCGGTGCTGGGAAGCGCTCTTGGCTGGGCAATTGGCAAGTTTGCAGGCGAGCGGTTTTTCGTCTGGATGGTCCGGAAAAACTGGCTCTCCCGGGAGAAGTTCGAGAAAGCCCGGGACCTGCTCAATCGCTACGACATGGGGGCGATCATGATCGCCGCCTTTACCCCGATTCCGTACAAGCTCTTCACCATCGCCAGCGGCGTAAGCGGAATGCCTCTCTGGAGGCTGATGCTGGCCTCGGTGATTGGCCGGGGCGGACGATTTTTCCTGGTGGCTGGGCTTCTGTACTGGCAGGGACCGGCCGCTGTGGACTTCATCAAGGGAAAAGGTTTCGCGCTCTTAACCCTCGGGCTGGCGCTGCTGGTAGTGCTGGTAGCATGGGTCGTGTACCGTATGCGCCGTCGTGCGGGCCAGCAGCCCACGATGCCAGAAAGCCCGGCGTAACCGACGCACTCGCAGGAGGAGACTCGCACCCATGCTCGAACGGACCTTCATCCTCTTCAAGCCCGATGCCCTGGAACGGGGGGTTGTGGGGGAGATACTGAGCAGGTTTGAACGCAAAGGCCTTGTCCTGAGCGGCATGAAGCTGATCCATGTCAGCGATGAGCAGATCAACAAGCATTACGAGGAGCACCTTGGGAAGCCATTTCTCCCCGGGCTGATTCAGTACATCCAGTCCGGTCCGGTCATCGCCGCTGTGCTGACCGGCAAAAATGCCGTGGAGACCGTCCGCAAGATGCTCGGCGCGACTGACCCTGGCAAAGCCGATGTCGGCACCATCCGTGGAGACTATGGCCAGGACATCAGCCGGAATCTGGTCCACGGTTCCGATTCCCCGGCTTCGGCCGAACGGGAAATCGCCATCTACTTCCAGCCCTCAGAACTCTCCAGCCACCTGCCAGCGCGTATCGACTGGCAGTTTGAGAGCAGCCCCCGCAATATCACGGTGTAACACCCGTCACTGATGGGTCCAAGGAGCATCCCATGAGCCTGCGCGCGGCCCTGGAGGCCGGGCAGTTCGTGATTACGACGGAAGTGACCCCGCCTCGCGGCGTGGACACGTCCAGTTTCATGAGCCACGCCCGTCAGTTGCAGGGAAAGGTCGATGCCATCAATGTCACGGAAAACCAGCGCGCGCTGGCGCACCTGGGGTCCATTGCGTGCTGTGCGCAGCTGGTCCAGTCCGGCATCGATGCCATCATGCACCTGAACTGTCGGGACATGAATCGACTGGCCCTGCAGGCCCATGTCCTGGGAGGCTATGCCCTGGGGATCCGCAATGTGCTTGTGATTGGCGGTGATCCTGTGAAGAGCGGCGATCAGCCAGAGACCAAAGAGGTCTATGACCTCGCTCCGGGGGATGCGCTGGGGATGTGCCGATCCCTGACCGAAGGGCGCGATCTGGCTGGCAACGAACTCAACGCCGGGACCACGGACCTCATGATCGGTGCGGCTGCCAACCCGACTCACCCCGACCTGGACACCGAGCTGAAGAAGACCGAAGCCAAGGTCCTGGGTGGGGCGACGTTCTTTCAGACTCAGGGAATCTACGACGTCGATCGCTGTCAGCAGTTCATGTCGCTGGCAGCGAATCGCCATGTGCCGGTTCTGGCGGGGATTATTCCCCTGCGGACCGCCAAAATGGCCGAGTTGATCAAGCACAAGATCCCGGGGACCTGGGTACCGGATGATGTCTATGAGCGACATCTGGCCTCCGACGACATGTTCAGGACCGCCCTGGAGTTTTCGGTCGAGACCGTTCTGAAGCTGCGGGATGTTGTGCAGGGCGTCCACATCATGACCATCGGCTCACGCAAGATGACTGAAGCGATCATCGACCGGCTGCATGAGCGCGGCATCCGATAGTCAGCCGCTGTCCGCCAGCCGGGTCACCCCCGGCTGGGCGCTGTTTATGGTGACGCAGATGGCGTTATGGGCCTCCAGCTACCCGGCGGTCGGGCTGGTGGTCGCTCCAGGGGGGCTCACAGGTCTTGAACTCACGGCAGTCCGGGGCATCGCAGCGGCGCTGCTGATGAGTCCGGCCTGGGTAATCGCCGCAGCACGTCGGGACCTGCCGCCTCCTGGCGATACTGCTCGGATCATGGGCTGGGGCGCCTGGTACTTCTGTCTGGCGCTCATTTGCTTTAACACGTCAATTGAGTGGGGACGTCCTGAACTCTCCGGAGTCCTTTTCGCCGCGTTCCCGATCATCCTCGCGATGCTGGCAGCTGCACTCGGTGTCGAGCGCTGGGATGGTCGAGCGGTGCCGTATGTCCTGGTTGCGCTCTCGGGAGCGCTGCTCGTGGTGACCCGTGGAGATCTGCGGCAGATGGGGGTTCTGACCGCTGATCTGCGAGCGACGGGTCTGATGCTGCTGACGATGGTTCTGATCGCGCTATATGCACTGGGAGCAAAGCGGCTGCTCCAGACCTATCCCCCGCTGCTGTTCACTTCTTTGGCGTTGGCCGGCGGGGGGATCGCACTACTGCTGGTCCTGCTGCTGCTGCGCGATCCGGTACTTCTCCGGCTTTCTGGCCTGAATCCCCTGCTGATGGGGTGCCTGGTGTATCTGATCCTGGTCTGCACCTGCCTGACCGAGTGGATGAGCATGACCGGCTTACGGCACCTGTCGGTCCTGATGATCGGGGTGTTCAACTATCTTCAGCCCCCTCTGATCGTGCTATTCAGCATGATTTTGCCGGAAAGTCGGGCGGCATTTGGCTGGCCCATGGTGATTGGGGGAGTCCTGATATTGTGTGGAGCATCGACGGTCGGCACAATGAGCCCGGACCGGCCTCCCTGGCCGGAAGGACTCTGGCGTCGACTGAGGGCGACTGCGGAAACGGGGCGATCTGCATGAGCGCGATCCACTACTTCGAAGTCGCGGGACGGCCGGACCAGCCTGATCCTCATGGCGCAGCACTCCGGGCGCAGATTGCAGAAATGCTGGGAACGGACCCGGGGGAAACCCGGGTTCATCACTGTTACTGGATTCACGGGGATCTCGCCCCCGCCGACCTAAAGCGTATAGGTGACGACTTGTTGGCGGATCCGGTGGTGGAGGACTGGTCGCTGGATGCGCCTCATGCGACCGACCGGCTGCCTGATGCCATTTTGTTCGCGGTCCGTCCAGGAGTCACTGACCCTGCCGCGGCCCATGTCGCGCTGGCCCTGGCAGATATGCAACTCCACCAGGTGCAGGGTGTGGTCACCGGGACCCGGGTATGCTTCGCGGCACCACTGCCGGTGGATCAACGGAACCGGATCGCGACTCGTCTGCTCTTCAATCCCATGATCCAGCGGGAACTCGCGGTGCAGGACAATCCCTTCCTCGCCACTGCTGTTCGGCCTCCGGAAGTCCGGACGATCCCCATTCGCGAGTTGGATGCCACGGGGTTAGACGCACTCAGTCGCGAGGGGCTCCTCGCCCTGACACTCACTGAGATGGAGCGCATTCAGGGCGCGTTCCGGGAATGGGAGCGGGATCCCACGGATGCCGAACTGGAGACACTGGCGCAGACCTGGTCGGAGCACTGTGTGCATAAAACCCTGAAAGGGCGGTACATCCTGCCGGATCGGACGTATCAGAACCTGCTGAAAGAAACCATTTTCGGCGCGACTGTGGAACTGGCCAAGCCCTGGTGCATTTCGGTGTTTGAGGACAACGCCGGTGTGATCGCCTTCGAGGCGGGGTGGCACGCCTGCTTCAAGGTCGAGACGCACAATCATCCGAGCGCGATTGAGCCCTACGGCGGTGCCGGGACTGGTATCGGCGGAGTGATCCGGGACATCCTCGGCACGGGACTTGGGGCGACGCCGGTGGCGAATACCGATGTCTTCTGCTTTGCCCCTCCCGACCTCCCTGCTCCTTCAATCCCTGAAGGAGTCCTGCACCCGCGTCGCATCATGCGAGGCGTCGTTTCCGGTGTTCGGGACTACGGCAACCGCATGGGGATTCCGACCATCAATGGCGCGGTCTACTTCGACTCCCGCTTTGTCACGAACCCGCTGGTCTTTTGCGGGACGGTCGGGCTCCTGCCAGCGGACCGGGTCGAGAAGGCTGCGCAAACTGGTGACCGGATCGCCTGCATCGGTGGCGCAACTGGTCGTGATGGGATTCATGGTGCGACCTTCTCTTCGCTGACCCTGGACAGCGCTTCGGAAGAGACATCGCAGGGCGCGGTGCAGATTGGGAATCCGATTATGGAAAAGCGGGTGATGGACGCCCTCATCAAAGCCCGGGATGCGGGTCTCATCCATGCCATCACCGACTGTGGTGCCGGGGGGCTGTCGAGTGCAGTCGGGGAAATGGGGAGTGAACTGGGAGCCCGGATTCAGCTCGAACAGGTCCCATTGAAGTACCAGGGGCTGCAACCCTGGGAAATCTGGGTCTCCGAGGCACAGGAGCGGATGGTCTGCGCCATCGCTCCTTCGGATTGGGACGCCTTCGCCGCAATCATGGCCGGCGAGGGGGTCCCCTGTACCGACATCGGGGAGTTCCCGGGAGATGGCCAACTGGAGGTCCGGTATCGCACTACGCAGGGCGAAAACCTGGAAGTGGTCCGACTTCCGATGCAGTTTCTGCATCAGGAACTCCCCAAGCGGGAGTTCCATCCTGTGATCAGGACCAACGAGCATCCAGGTGCACCACCGCCACCGGCAGACTACGGTCAGGCATTGCTGGAACTCCTGGCGCATCCGACCATTGCTTCACAGGCCTGGGTGGTCCGGCAGTACGACCATGAAGTTCAGGGACGGAGCGCGCTGAAGCCGCTTGTCGGGATCGCAGCTGAGGGCCCTGGGGATGCGGCGGTGCTGCGCCCGATGGACGACCGCACCAGTGGTCTGGTGGTGAGCAACGGTCTCTGTCCCCGGTATGGGCCGCTGAACGCTTATCAGATGGCGCTGAATGCCATCGACGAGGCGATTCGGAACGCGGTTGCGGTCGGAGCCGACCCGGCCCATTTGGCTCTGCTGGACAACTTCGCCTGGGGCACAGTGGACACCCCGGAAGCGCAGGGCGATCTGCTCCAGGCAGCGGAAGCCTGTCGGGATGCGTCGCTGGCCTACGGCACCCCATTCATCAGCGGTAAAGATTCCCTGCGCAATGAGTATGCCCACCAGGGCGAGCGGTGGTCGATTCCGCCGACGCTGCTGGTCAGCGCTATCGCCCGGCATCCGGATGTCACGAAGAGTGTCTCCAGTGCTCTGAGCGCTCCGACCGACATCCTGTTCCAGCTCGGTCAGACACAGGAGCGCTGGGGCGGATCGATGTACGGCGAGATCGCGGGCTGGCAAGGTGGTGAAGTGCCGCGTGTGGATCCGCCAGCGCACCGGCTCCTCTACGAACGGCTGTTCACGGCGATAGAGCAGGGGCTGATCCGGGCGTGTCATGACTTATCGGAAGGGGGGCTGCTAGTCGCGGCATCCGAAATGGCTATCGGCGCTGGCCTGGGGCTCCGACTTGATCTGGCAACGCTCGTACGGGAACAGCAACTGAGCATTCTGGCGGCATGCTTCGCTGAGGGACCGGGGCGTCTGTTGATTACCGCCAAGGCAGAGGATCGCCTCCGCATTGAACAGCACTTCGCGGGACTCCCCTGTATTGCGATCGGGCAGGTGGAACCTGACCCTCGTCTGCGGGTGTTTGAAGTCGTGACAGGGAAGGTCCTGCAGCTGGAGTTAGCTATTCTCCGGGATGCCTGGCTGCAGTTTTCACAGGCACAGGGACTCATCATGCCAGCACCTCGCTGGGCTCAGGAGGCCTCCTGATGACTCTTACGGCATTGCATATTTGGGCTCCGGGCATCAACTGCCAGCGGGAACTGCAGGTGGCCTGCGAACGGGCGGGCATGGCGGTCCATATCCGCCACATCCGGGAACTCATGCGGGATCCGGGCTTGCTGGCCGGAGTCGACCTGGTCGCCTTTCCCGGGGGATTCAGCTACGGCGATGACATCGCTTCCGGGAAGATTCTCTCGATGCAATTACGGCAGTACCTGCTGCCAGCTCTCGAAGAGCATGTCACCGGCGGTGGGCTGGTGCTGGGGATTTGTAACGGATTCCAGACCCTGGTCAAGGCTGGTCTCCTTCCCGGTGCGCCGCACCCCCGGGAATCAGCGACCCTCACCTGGAACGATTCCGGACGCTTCGAATGCCGCTGGGTTCGCCTGCAGCCGAATCCCCAGAATCCGGGACCCTGGGTCCAGGGGATGACGGTGTCGCTTCCTATCCCGGTGGCCCATGCCGAAGGGAAGTTCGTCGCCAGCGATGCAGTGCTCGATGCACTGGAAGCATCGCAGCAGATCGCCCTGCGGTATTGCGATGCGGCGGGCGAGCCGGAGATGTCCTACCCCGGGAATCCCAACGGCTCGCTGCGGGCCATCGCTGGCATTACTGACAAAACCGGCCGGATTCTGGGGCTTATGCCGCACCCGGATCGCCATTACCTGCCGACCCATGCCCCGGACTGGACGCGACAGGGACTGCGTGAGGAGGAGACCTGGCAGCCGCTGTTCGATAACGCTGCCAGGTACCTCACCAATCAGTCTGTTTCAGTGGCCTGAGCCGGATTGGTACTATCGCCCCTCATGGCACCCAGCGCCGCATCGGCACGATCCGAAGCGGCTCCCCCCAAAGCTGACAGCATCAATCGCGGCACCTTCGCGATCCTCCTGTCGCAAGTCCTGACCCTGGGACTGACCTGGGCTGGTCAGTTGCTGGTGGCGAATCATCCGGCAATCAAGGCCTCCTCCGGGGAGTACTACAACTACCAGATCATCCTCTCGGTGGTCCTGCTACTGACCCATTTGATCCACTATGGACTGCCGAGCGCAGTCGGGAAGTATGTCGCGGAAGATCCCGCCTACGCCGGCTACTTTCTCTCCCGGGGATGGCGACTGCAGCTCAATTTTGTCGGAGCGTTACTGGGAATCGCCGCCATCCTCGCGCCACTGATTGTGTTGCTGGTGATTCGCGATGCCGCCTACTTTGCGCCCTACGCCATCGCCATGCTGTCCGTGCCAGCCTACGCCTGGTTCAACCAGCGGACTTCGGTGATGGGGGGGCTGCGTCTCTTTACGCCGGAGAGCAAGATCTATGCTGTCTATGCGGTGGTCCGGTTTACCGGCATCGCGCTGTCCATTTTGTTGCTCGGCGACTGGGTGGCGAGCCTGCCACCGGGCAGGATTCGCCTGATGCTCAGTGGTGCCCTGTTCGCGCCAGCGATTGCAGCGCTGGTCGGCTATGCCCTCGCCTGGCGCGCGACCCAGTTCCCGCTTGGCTACACCGACAAGCCGGGCCTGGAACAGGAGATTGTCCGTTTTGTGCTGCCGAACATCGGCATCATCTTCATGCTTCAACTGATCATGCGGCTGGACCTCCTGAGCGTCCAGCTCTTCTCGGGCGTGACCCGTTCCTGGGGTCCGCTTGATCTGACCCCCTTCATCCCCGCTGGTCCACATCCGCAGTGGGGGGACTACTACGCCGGGGGGAACAACCTCGCGAATCTGTTCTTCACGCTGGGCGCGAGCATGTATGCCACGACCTATCCGACGATCGCGGCTATGCGGGCGCAGGGGAATGACGCTGCCGCCCGGGCGATTCTGATGAACAGTATGCGAGCACTGATGCTGGTGGGGCTGCCAGTGGTGGCGTGGTTTGCTGGCGGGACGCAGCAGGTCATGGATCTGCTGTTCCCCCCGACAGCGACGGCGCAATATGCCAGCATCGGGAATGCGCTGCCGATTCTGGGAGCCGCCACGGTCCTCCAGACGGTCTGGATGAACCTGATTGTGGCGGTGGTGGCAGGAGGCGGGCAGCCGCAGGTGGTCCGAAACCTCCAGCGGATGATTCTGCCGGGAATCGGCTACAACCTGCTGTTTGCATGGCTCTGGACCCGAAGCGGTGTCGAAGGGTCCGGGATGCTCGCCGCCGCCTGCGCGGCGTTCTGTACCGCGCTACAGGGAAGCTGGGGTCTCGGACAGGTGGCGCGTCAGCAATTTGGGGGCCTCATCGACTGGCCAGCCGTGAGCAAAGCCGCGATTGCAAGTGTCGGGATTTACGCCACACTGCGCCTGTTCCCGCTACCGGGAGTCGGTTTTTTGTTGGTGGCAGCGCTGAGCCTGGTCCCTTATGTCGCGTTGTTGCTGGTATTCCGGACCTTCCCCGTCGAAGAAATGGACCGTATTCAGCGGAAACTGGACCGCTTGCGGCGTAAACTGGGGCGCTCTACTGAACCGACGGCTCCCAGCGAGCCTCAGTAATCAGTACCCAAGGCTCACTCTGCAGCAAAGGACTCCCTCCCGCTCATGCGCCCGGTCACGCTTCGCCCTGCTTCCTTCGCGTTTCTCACTGCTGTCGTGCTGGCCTCGGCAGGATGGCTGCCGACTGTCGCACGGGGAGAGTCCGGCAATGCGGAAACGCCGCAGCCTCCATCAGTGGCAGGAACCGGGATCGAAGATCCCTGGGATCCGGAGAAGACAGCGAAGTTCGACACTCAGGGGCAGTACATCTACTTCGGGCTCTTCGCGAATCCGGAAGACAACATCGACCGGGATATCTTCCGTTTCAAGCTGCCACCAGAAGGTCAGGCGGTACCCGAGGCGGAGTATGAGCGGGTGACCGCGCACTATGGCGTCGATTCGTTCGCCCGCGTTTCCAACAACGGCGAGTGGATGGTCTATACCTCAGACCGGGATCGCTTCCAGGATGCCACCAACCCGTTTTATTGGGACTTTGAGCTCTACCTGAAAAATCTGAAAACTGGCGAACTGAAGCGACTAACCCGGACGTTTAACGATCGGGAACTGGCACCGAGCATCAGCGATGATGGCCGGCGGGTGGTCTACATGTCTGACCGCTTTGCCCGGACCAATATGAATCTCTACTGGTTCGACACGAGCCGGCCCCAGGAGCGGTTCCTGCTGTCGAACAATGCTGACAAGAAGACGTTCGCCGTTATCAGCCCGGATGGGCAGTATGTCTACTTCAACGAGCTCGACGGTCCGGCTAACGACCCCAACAGCACCTACGACATCTTCCGGATTCACCTCGATACGCTGAAGAAGGAAAATCTGACCCGGACCAAGGGGATTAGCGAGCTGCATGTGGACATCACCGGCGACGGCAAGAAGATCGTGTATGAACGCCACAAGCGTCAGCCAGATGCGGATATCCCCAAAGGGCTGGACCCGAGTGACCCCAAGCATCCGAACGCCCTGTTCGAGATATACCTGCTGGAGGTCGATACCAAGAAGCTGACGCAGGTCACGCACAACGACGTTGGGGATGGCTTCCCCACGATCTCTGCCGATGGGCAGTGGGTGGTGTTCCAGTCAGCACGCCGGAACCTCGACAATCAGCCGGGGGCGGAGTTTGAACTCTTCGCCATCAAAGTCGGGACCAAAGAAGAGTGGCAGATTTCGTCGCGAAAGCAGTCCCACGACTTCGTCTGCGCGGGCTGGTAAGCAGATGAGCCCGCTTAGACTGCGCTGACCTCCGGACGGGTCGAGCCCTGTTCAAGGCGGCTGCGGAAGTGCCGCAGGTAGAGTCCCCGATTGATGAACTCCTGGGGAACCCTGGTGTTGACGTGGGTCTGCTGGCCAGCGTAGTGCTTTTGCAGCACGCTCATGGTGACCAAAAAGCGATCTTCTGCGGAGGTGGGGCTGGCGAGGGTCGGGACCGCGTTGAAGTATTCCCGTGCCCGGGCAAAATCTCCGATACGGCGGTTTAGTTCCCCCACCAGGTAGGTTAAGTAGGTGCGCTCTTCCTGCTGGGCCAGACCGAGACGCAGGTCTTCATCGAACCAGCGAATGGCCCGCTTTTGACAATCCTGCTCAACTTCCCGATTCCCCTCTTGCCTGGCACACCAGGAAGCAGTGAGCCAGGCGTTGGCCGGGAAGATGGGGTCATCGCGACGATACTGGTCCATGACCTGGGCCATGAGCATGTACCGTTCAGACGATGTTTCTGGTTTCTGAATAGTCTCGATGAACGCCCTCACCCGGAAGATTTCATCATCTCCCAGATGGACATGGAACGCGCCCCGGGAAGCGGTGAAACTGCAGGTTGGGCAGGTATGGATGAAGGTGGGCAGGGGATCGGCTTCACGGAAATGCAGACGACCATCGGTGTCCTGACCAGTCGCCATGACATGCGTCAGGACCTCACTCTCAAACGGAGTGAGGCAGAGTGGACAGGTCAGACTGATGGCTTCCCGCTGGGCCATGCCCCCTCCATCAACCGGCTCCACCAACGCACCCGGGCGACCTGGGTCCGCATGGCAGTACTTTTGATTCACCTCTGCAGTAGCCGCCCGCTCACTGCAGCCGCTTACGATAGAGATACCACTCACTTTCTGCAAGGACTGGACTGCGCGGATCGATTTCGTAGCGAAATTTAATGGCCTGCTCCATGGGGGTTGTCAGTCGATCAAACCCGGCACCCAGCCGGTCCATGCCGGCTTCTTCGGCATTTCCGGGCTGGAACAGATTTGTCCTTAGGACCAGATAGTCGTACCCCCCCTCCTGGAGCCGATCCAGCATCGGTGATTCGTCCCATTTGTCGGACTCCGCGAGCAACCGAAAGATGTACGGCTGGAAGTCAGGAAATTTTTCAGCTCGCAGCAGAAAGGTGTACTCCTCACTCAGGATCGGACCTGCAGCCGCTTGGAGCCATTGCACCAGCTGATCGCCTGCAGCGCGTGACCGCGTCGCCTGATGGATCAGTGGAAACTCCGCAGATGCTCCCCATCGATTGGTGGCAGCGAAAGCAGCGAACAGGAGCACCGGCAGCGCCCCAGCAAATGCGGGCGCAGCGACAGGCAGAGGCGCATCGGCCTCTGCAGGTGACTGATGCGCGGAACCGGCAGCGACAATGATCGCCGCCAGTAGTGCCGCCAATGGCTCCAGGTAGTAGTTGCTGTCAGAGCCCGTCGCAGCAAAGGTCACCAGAGTAGCAGTCGACAACGCCAGATAGCAGGTCCAGGGACGATTTGCCGGCTGCCAGGCGGCAGGGAACCCCACGAGCCACCAAAGACCCCATAGAGGCAGTGAAATCGCCAGGTACTCCCCCGCTCCTGCCAGGAGTCTGGCCGCACGGAATTCGTTGGCCGTAAAGCCAACGATGTGCTGCATCAGTCCCCCACCTGTCATCAGCTGTCCTACCAGATAAACCGCTGGAATAAGGAGCAGCGGTAGCCAGCGGCGAGCATCGGCGAAACGTGAACCTGAGAGGGCCCAGGCAACTGGCGCCGCGACCAGTGAATGTTTCGTTAAGGCTGCGAGCATCCAGAGAGGTGCCCCGACCCAGGGGCGTCCGCTGGTGGCAATGACCAGACCCCAGAGGGTCAGCGCGATCCCGATGGTGTCGACCCGCATCACGACCCCCCAGCGCCAGGCCGGGGCAGCGAGGAGCCACGCGAGGGGAAGCAACCATGCCCAGTGGGGAGCTAAAGCATATCGTCTAACCAGCGCAAAAAGGGCTCCGACAATGGCCAGTGTGCCAGCGACCGAGACGGATCTCCCCAGCAGCAGCGGATCGGCTTGTGGTGCCAGCCACTGCAGCAGTGCGTTGAGCAGATAGATGCCTGGGGGATAGTTCGAGACGATGTACGGCGGGCTGGTTATTGGGCCGTAGATGTTTTCACCCCCGAGAAGGCGTCGCACCTGGTTCCAGAGGAGCCCCTCGCCAAAATCGATGCCGTAGGGGTATCTGAGTACTTGTGGAACTATGAGAACCAGCCAGACCCCCAGATTGATCAGGCAGAGCAACAGCAACGCGCGGGTGAGCCACACCTCCCAGGCCGGAACCTGGGGCGGGGGCGCGCTGGGCTCTTGGGTGACGAGCACCTGGTTAGTCCGTAAAGATCTTGAGCTGAGTCCCGAAGTTCAGCAAAGTGGAGAAGAGTGTCGGACCGGGCCACTGGTCGTTCTTCAGCGGGATGTAGAGCATGTCGCCGGGACGAAGCTGCGGCATCTCCGATTTCCCGAGCATCACACCTTTGAGGGAAATGTAGGTGACAGTCGGGGCACCGTTGCCATCGCTCTGACGAATCCAGCGGGCTTCCCCCTCCTGCGCGCCAGGGTAGAAACCACCCGCCTGTCCGATGTAGTCAAACACGGTCCAGTCGGAGCGGTAGCCGTAACTGCCGGGACGGAGCCAGGCACCGACCAGATAGATCGAATCGTTGGCCCGGGGCATCCGGATCAAGTCACCGGCTTTCAGGGTGTACTGGTCGCCAGGACGCTCACCTGGTGGAAGGTCAGCGATCCGGTCCTCACGGCTGGCATTCCAGGCCGCAATGCTCTGCTGACCGGAGGCCGACGGCTTGTGATTTTCCACCACCTGCGCTTTGACCGGCTCGACCAGCCTGCTGTCCCGAACCTGGACCGTGAAGTATTTGGCGGATGATCCACGTCCTGTCTGGACCTCTACGGTGTCGTCCACCATGTAATTTTCGGGACCGCCGACCAGTTTCACCAACTCGTGGAGGTCATCGCCCTGGAGGAGTTCCACCTTTCCAGAGAACGGGACGGAGTCATCGAAGATGACGTAATCCGTCAATGCCGGAACATGGACCCGGTCCCCCTGGCGGAGTTCGAGGTCCAGATCGTAGCGGCCGAAGACCATAAGTTTGCCCAGATCCACCGTACGGAAAAGTGAACCCTCTCGCCAGACCTGGATACGTCGCCAGCTCCCTTCAGGCAACAGCGCCCGGAAACGGGTATTGGTCCGCGACGTGAACTCCGCTGGCGGCACCGCCGTGTTGAGCGGCTCTTCTGTAAAGCGCTGGCTGACGATCTGCATGAAGTGGCTGAGGGTCGTTCCGCCATAGGCGATGTAGGTGCCGGGGGTGTTCACCATGCCCGAGAAAGCGATTTCGATCTTCCGGACACGTCCGACCGTGAGCTGGAGGTCGAAGTTTCGGTAGTACGGCTCCATCCGCTGAGTGAGGAGTTCCGTGGCTTCGCTGACCGTGAAGCCCCGCAGATTGACCTTCCCCACGGCGGGAACGAAGACATCGCCCTGAGGTGACAGCACCTGCTGATCCATGTCCCCCGCGACATTGCCGAGATCGATGACGATGACATCGCCGGGACCAAGGCGATAGTTCGCCGGGATGTCCTTGCCGTAATCGATGGCGGTCAGGTCAAACTTCGAGCGGGCGTCCTCATTGGGGAGGGCCGTAAAGGGGCGCAGGGACCCATCCAGCAACTCCCCTTGCGCGCTCGCCGGGACTGCACTGAGCAGGAGGACCAGCAGGGTCAGTATCCGTGAAAGCGTTCGGGATGTCATGAAGGGGCCTCCCTGCCAGCAGCGCGCGATGTCCGGTGGCTCTGAAATAGTAGGTTAGACGGTACTGGTAGATCAGCGGAACGACGCATACGGGGCATTCCCTGCATAATGGCCAGCGTCGCCGAGCTCCGCGGCGATCTCCAGGAGTCGGTTGTACTTGCTGACCCGTTCGCCCCGGGCTGGAGCGCCGGTTTTGATCTGCCCGGCGTTGGTGGCGACTGCGAGGTCGGCGATAAAGGTGTCGCTGGTTTCGCCAGAACGATGGCTAATCACGACACCCCACCCGGCACGTCGGGCCATCGCAATGACCTGGAGGGTCTCGGTCAGCGTGCCGATCTGGTTGAGCTTGATGAGAATCGCGTTCGCTGCCCGCGTGGACAGCGCTTGTTGCAGCCGTTGCGGGTTGGTGACCAGCAGGTCATCCCCGACAACCTGAACCCCGTGCCCCTGCTGCGCGGTCATTGCCTGCCAGGCACTCCAGTCATCTTCGGCGAAGGGGTCCTCGATGCTCACCAGCGGGTAACGCTCCAGCCAGCTGGCATATTGATCCGCCAGTGAAGCCGGTGTGAAGACCCGCTGCCCGGTATGCCAGCGATATCCCCCGTCAGTGGCAAATTCCGAAGCGGCGCAATCGAGAGCCAGCGCGATCTGCGTCCCGGGCTCATATCCGGCCTTGCCGATAGCCTCCAGCAAGAGATCCAAAGCGGCCTCATGGGAATCGAGGGCTGGAGCAAAGCCTCCCTCATCGCCCAGGCCAGTGGCCAGGTCCCGCTGCTGCAACAATTTCCTGAGATGGTGATAGGTCTCGACTCCGGCGCGCAGCCCTTCGCCAAACGTGTCGAAGCCGACTGGCACCAGCATAAATTCCTGGATGTCGATGCCATTGGTGGCATGGGCGCCGCCGTTCAGGACATTCAGCATCGGCACAGGCAGCTCGCAGGCCTGGACGCCGCCGAGGTAGCGATAGAGGGGCTGACCTGTCGCCTGCGCAGCGGCCCTGGCGACCGCCATACTGACGCCGAGGATGGCGTTGGCCCCGAGTCGCGATTTTTGGTCCGTGCCATCGAGGGTCTGCAACTCCGCATCGATGCCCTGCTGCTCCGTGGCATCCCAGCCGAGGACTGCACTCCGAATCTCCCCCTCGACATGTGTCAGCGCTGTCAGAACACCCCTTCCTAGATAGCGCTGATCCTCACCATCGCGCAGCTCATGGGCTTCATAGGTCCCTGTAGATGCCCCACTCGGTACCAGGGCCTGGCCGATGCTGGATCCGTTATCGAGCTCGACCAGAACCTGCAGCGTCGGATTCCCCCGGGAATCGAGGACCTCCAGGGCCTGGATGTCGGTAATAGTAGTGGGGGTAGTGGTCATAGCGGAGTCTTGATGCCTGCCTAAGTAGGAGAAGTGTCAGACGTAAGTGCCGCCCTGATTGCGGCCTGTGCAGCTGCGAGACGGGCGATCGGGACCCGGTAAGGGCTACAGGAGACGTAGTTCAGCCCCAGGTTGTGACAGAACGACACGGAGTGCGATTCGCCTCCCTGCTCGCCGCAGATGCCGACCTTCAGGCCAGGACGGGTCTGGCGCCCGGCGGTGAGGGCCATCCGCATGAGTTGCCCGACACCCTCCTCGTCGATCCGCTCGAAGGGATTGGAAGGGAGCAGGCGATCACGGACATAGAAGCGCAGGAACTTGGTTTCGGCGTCATCCCGGCTGATGCCGTAGGTGGTCTGGGTCAGGTCGTTGGTTCCGAAGGAGAAAAACTCGGCTTCCTGGGCGATGTCGCCCGCGGTGAGGGCGGCTCGGGGGACTTCGATCATGGTCCCGACCTGGAAGGGCACCCGCCGTCCTGCTGCGGTAAAGAGCGTCTCGGCGACTTCCAGCACAATCGCCCGGATGCGCCGCAGTTCTTCCACATGGCTGACCAGTGGCACCATGATCTCGGGGACCACAGCAATGCCATCGGCCTGAACGGTCAACGCGGCCTCAAAGATGGCTTCCGCCTGCATCCGGGTGATCTCCGGATAGATGATGCCGAGGCGGACACCCCGAAAACCGAGCATGGGGTTTTCTTCGGAGAACTCCCGTCGTCGTTCGAGCAGGAGGGTCAGTCGGCGACGTTCTTCGGCGGTCTCCGGCGAGAGCGGACCAAGGGCATTGAGGCGCTTCTCGATTTTTTCCTCTTCTGGCAGGAACTCGTGCAGAGGCGGATCGATGAGCCGGATATTGCACGGGCGGCCATCCAGCACCCGGAACAAATCGATGAAGTCGCTCCGCTGGGCAGCTTTGAGTCGGGCGAGGAGTTCTCCTTTCCAGGCGCGCTGCGATTCATCAAGCGGATGGGGATGTGTCAGGAGCAGGATGAGGTCGGCGACCCATTCCGCACGATCGCCGAGGAACATGTGTTCGGTCCTGCAGAGGCCGATCCCTTCACAGCCAAACTCCACAGCCCGTCTGGCATCGGTGGCGTTGTCGGCATTGGTCCGGACCTGGAGCGTTCGGTGGGCATCGGCCCAGGTCAGCACTTGCTGCAGTTCGGGACTCAGAGTGACCGGACGGGTCGGGATCGCCCCGGCAATGACTTCGCCGGTGGACCCATTGATGGTGATGACATCTCCGGCACGAAACTCCAGATCACCGACAGTCATCCGTCCTTGAGTTTCATCGATGTGGATTTCATCGCAACCGGCGACACAGGGCTTGCCCATCCCGCGAGCAACCACGGCCGCATGAGAGGTCATGCCCCCCTGACTGGTCAGAATCCCCTGGGCGGCGATCATGCCGTCGATGTCGTCCGGCTTGGTCTCTTCCCGGACCAGGATGAGTCTGGCGGAGGGGTCCCGGGCGACCTGAGCTGCCGCCTCTTCAGACGAAAACACAATCGCACCGACCGCAGCGCCGGGAGACGCGGGGAGGCCGGTCGCCATCGCTTCATAAGGGACAGTCTCATCGAGTGCCGGATGCAGCAGCGCATCCAGGGAGGCCGGATCGAGGCGCAGGAGTGCTGCGGGGATGTCGAGGAGTCCTTCTGTCACGAAGTCCGTAACTATTCGCAATGCGGCCTGTGCAGTCCGCTTGCCGGTCCGTGTCTGAAGCAGATAAAAGCGGCTTTCTTCGATGGTGAACTCGATGTCCTGGACATCGTGGTAGTGCTGTTCCAGGGTGGTTGCGGCGGAGAGGAGGGAGGCATGGGCCTCTGGCAGTACGGCGGCCATCCGGCTCACGGGCTGGGGAGTCCGGATACCCGCCACGACATCCTCGCCCTGTGCATTGATCAGGAACTCCCCATAGAGTTCCCGTTCGCCGGTCGAAGGATTGCGACTGAATGCGACACCGGAGCCGCTCCGATCGCCTCGATTGCCGAAAACCATCGCCTGGATGTTGACGGCGGTGCCAAGATCGTCAGGAATCCCTTCGTGAGCACGGTAGCTCTTTGCACGGGCACCATTCCAGGAGCGAAACACCGCGATAATGGCTTGCTGAAGCTGCTCCTGGGGATTTTCGGGGAATGGAGCGCCAGTAGCCTCAGCAATGATTGTCTTAAACGCTATGCAGACTTCCTGGAGAGTCGCGGCGGAGAGGTCCTGATCGGACAGTACCCCCTGGGCGCGTTTCGCACTGAGAAGCGCAAGATCGAAGCGCTTGCCATCGATCTCCAGCACGACCTCGCCGAACATTTGCAGGAAGCGCCGATAGCAGTCGAAAGCAAAACGCTCGTTGTTGGTTTTTGCAGCCAGGCCCACGACCGTGGAGTCGTTGAGTCCAAGATTCAGGATCGTTTCCATCATCCCGGGCATGGAGACTGCGGCGCCAGACCGGACCGACACCAGGAGCGGATCAGCCGCATCCCCCAACTGGCGACCGGTTTCGGCTTCCAGCCACTGGAGGCCCTCTGCGAGTGGTGTGATTAATTCCTGCAGAAGCGCAGGGCCATCGTGCATCCAGGACCGACAGGCTGCCGTTGTAATGATAAATGCCGGGGGGACCGGGAGTCCCAGTCGAGCCATTTCACAGAGATTCGCGCCTTTACTCCCCAGGAGTGGCTTGAGGTCCTTGTGGCCTTCATCGAGCCGGTAGACCAGGCGGGTGTCAGCGGGAGTGGCGATCTGGCTGCTCACGGTCGGTACCTCGAAGCGGACTTAGATAGCGGCGAAGGAGAATCGAGCTAGTGCACGTGTTCGCCTGGTGGGTGCGCTCCATGACCACCGCCGCCGCTGCTGCCATGCCCCTGCCCGTGATCCGGAGCCTGCTGGAAGAGCTCCACCAGTTTTTGCATGGAGTCCCGGAAGTTGGCATCGACGACTTTGACGTCCATGACGGTTACCTGCTGACCCAGCCACTCTTCGAAGCGACGATCCGCGTCCGGTCCATCAGGGTCGACTCCCAGATCAGTAAGGACTTTGTCCCGCAGCATGGCAGAAGCGAGCTGTTTGCGGGCCAGTGACAACATGCCGTCGCGGTCGGTCTGCATCGCAGCGAGTTGCTCGGCGAAGGCTTCCTTTGACTCAAAGCCACTTTCGATGCGGGCGACATGGGCCTCCACATCCGCTTCGTCGGGGGTCATGCCATAGCGAATGGCTGCCTGGTCTTCAGCAAACTCCCGGGAAACGTCGTAAAAGACCTGCACCCGCAGAAACTCCGCCTGAATCTCGGGCTTCAGATTCTTGGCAAGGGGCTGGTTCATGCGGGTGATCAGAGTGGAAGCCCGGCGGTCCAGATCGCCCTGGGTGATTTCCATGTCGCCGATCGTGGCGATCAGGGTTTCGCTATTGCGATCCAGATGTGCGAGTACCGCCAGGACTTCGGAATCCGTCCCCTCCGGCGCCTGAGCAGCACCCTGACCCGTACCTGCCGACTGGCCCATCCCGGGGGGAGGGGCCGGTTCCAGCCATCCGAGTTCCCGGATGCCATACCCGATGCCAATCAACAACGGTACCAGGATGACCAGGTCGCGCAGGAGCTTGCGGGGACTGATGAGCAGCGCTTCCTGCCCCCTGGGCGGGCGGGGCTCGACAACTCGGGAGGCAGGACTAGTGGTCGTGTCCATGATGGGGATCCTCCTCCTGGGCCGCATTACCAGCATCCGCCGGAGCCGCGTGTTTGATCACCTTCTTGCCTTTGGTTGGCAGATGCAGGGCATCCGCCACCGAAGTACCAGCGTAGGGCAATTTCGGCAAGCCACGGATGATGCGGGAATCCGGTCGCAACTGGGCACCAGCCATGCTGATCCCGCCTGCCTCTCCGCTGCTGGACGCCATGAGGACCCGCTCATCCTTGAGCAGATTGACCAGGGTGTCGAAGTAGGGCTGGCGTTGCTCCGCCACCAGGTTGCTGACCGCGTCCATGTACAGCTGGTCCCGAATGCGGGCGAAGGTCATCTCGGACTCTGATTGCAGTCCTAAGACCGGCTGGTACGCCCGAAACCAGGACTCCCTGGATTGCGATTTGTACCGCTCCTGCAGGCTCTCTTCGGAGACAGGAAAGGCGGCCAGCAACAGTTGCCGCACCTTGATCTCACGGGTCAGCATCTCCATCCATTGCGCTTCAGAGATGCCCTGATTCTGGAGCATGACTTCAAGCTGCGATTCCCCACCTATCCCAGACAACTGCCGCTCCCGCTCAGCCTTGAGGAGCTGCATGTCGAGCTGCATGCCTTCTTTGTGGAAGGCGTAATCGGTGGCGATCAGGAGCTGGACTGCGGGGACATGGCGCTGAACCTGCATCCGGATGAGGGGGTCATCCAGCAGTTCTTTCCATGTGAAGACGCGGCCGTACAGCACAAACGCCACGTCGTCGCGGTGCATATCGGATGACTTCTTGCCGGTCGTACGTCCCTCGCGATCATCCTTGAGGCGCGACGCCGCCTGGGCAAGATCCCGCGGTAACCCCTCGTCCGTTTCATCTGACTTTTGTTGGAGAGGCGCAGGCTCTCCCTCCAGCCGGACAATTGTGAGATTCCCGCTCTCCTCGGCTTCACTGACCAGGTCGTTCATAAAGGGGCCCAGATAGCTGCTCAGCTGCTCCTGGCGCACCATCATCCTGAGTTCGTTTTTTAGCTTGTCGAAAGTGATCTGTTCCGGCTCGGTCCAACCGTAGACCTGCCCGAACATCCCGAGCCATTCTTCGGGCGAGCTCCGGTCGTAGCGCTGACGCAACAACTCATCCGGGACTGGATGCTGCTGCATCAGCAGCGCTTCCACTTTCGGCATCCGGACAATTTCCTGCCGGAATCGCTCTTCCGGGATCTCTGTGCCGATTTTGTATTGCTCGCGGAAGCGCTTTTCGCCCTCGCTGATAGGTTCTTCAGGGCTCTTGAACTGGCGGTAGATCCGCTCAAACTGGAACTCGATATAGTCCTGCGGGATCGGAATCTGCGCTTCCTCGTACTTGATGTCTACCAGGTACCAGCGGATCTGGTTTTCCCGGATGTTCAGCATGTCCCGTCGGAAGTCTGGAAAGTCCAGGATGGCGGTCCATGGGATGACCTGCCCTTTGTAGAGCAGCATCCCCTCTTGCGGCGTCGGTGGTACCAGGCGAGCATCCCTGGTGCAAGCGGTCAAAAAGACCAGCAACACCAACCCGAGGATCGCCAGGTGAGGGCGCGAGTGGTAACAGCGTGAAGCAGCGACAGGACGCGGCATGAGTCTCCCCGAATGCCCGGACATACTTACTGGCAGCCCGCCTGTTGGCCGGCTGTCTGGCAGCATTCTAGTGCAGTCATGCGAGGTTGTCGCGGGTTTGAGGCGCTATTCCAGGTCAGGAATCGTGACGGCATACGCTGCATCCGCATCGGCAGAAGCAACCCGGCTCCCCTGCCCCAGCACGGTCAGCGCAGCTTCCAGTACTTCCAGGATTTGCCCCGGATCGCTGCTGGATGGCAGCGACCAGCCCCAGGGCTCAGATGTCAAAGGACGGCCCCGAACCTGCAGATTCATCCGGACTGTAAAGGGTCGGATCAGGCGATGGTCATCCCAGCGGAACTCCAGGCGACGTCGGCCAGAGTCGAAGCGAATGGCTGCCAGGTCCAGACTGCGGTAAAGGGGTTTCAGGAGGGCCAGACGCAGCAGATGCTCGACTTCGACCGGTGGCTCGCCGAAGCGGTCGGTGAGCTCCCGTCGCAGCAAGTTGGCGGTGGCGTGATCGATTCCCGGTAGGATGCGCTGGTAGAAGTCGACCCGGTGCTGACTGGCGGGGATGTACTGCTCCGAAATCCGGCTGGAAAAGGGGAGTTCCATCACAGGACCGGAAGTATCCACCACGCGGGGTGAGTCCGAAATCTCGATCTCGCCCTCCAGCTCCGCGATGGTCTCGTTCACCAGACGGCAGTAAACCTCCAGCCCGACCTGCGAGACAAAGCCATGCTGCTCTGCGCCCAGAATGTTGCCAGCTCCGCGCAATTCCAGGTCCCTGCGGGCGATCTCGTACCCGGCTCCCAGATGCGCAAATGTCGCCAGGGCTTCCAGTCGCTGTCGCCCCAGTGGCGTCAGCCGACCGGCCGGGGGATAGAGAAAGTATGCGAATGCCTGCTCGGATGATCGCCCGACACGTCCGCGCAACTGATGCAGCTGGGCTAGCCCAAAGTTCTGGGCATTTTCCACAATCAGCGTGTTCGCAGAGGGAATGTCGAGACCGTTTTCGATGATGGTGGTACAGAGCAGGACATTGGTGCTGCCCGACAGGAAGTCGAGCATCACCTCCTCCAGCTGGGTCCCATCCATCTGGCCATGTCCGACCCCGATCCGGGCCGCAGGGACCAGTTTTCGCAGACGCTCTGCCACCTGGAAGATCGATTCCACACGATTGTAGAGGTAGTAAACCTGGCCGCCACGGTCGAGTTCCCGCTGGATGGACTCGGCTACCACATGGTCTTCGTACTTCTTGATGATGGTCCGGATCGGCAGGCGACCTGGTGGTGGCGTATCGATGACGCTGATGTCCCTGAGCCCAATGAGCGACATGTACAGCGTACGGGGAATGGGAGTCGCGCTGAGGGCCAGGACATCGACAGTTTCCTTCAGGGTCTTGATCCGCTCTTTGTGCGAGACTCCGAATTTCTGCTCCTCATCGATGATGAGAAGTCCCAGATTGGAAAAGGCGACATCCTTGCTCAGGAGTCGATGGGTGCCGATAACGAGGTCGACAGTCCCTTCTTTCAGGCCTTCCAGCGCTTTTTTGATCTCTTTCGTGCTCCGAAAGCGGGACAGCATCTCGATGCGGATCGGCATTTTTTTGAAACGCCGACTGAAAGTCAGATAGTGCTGTTGCGCCAGCACCGTGGTGGGCGTCAGAACCGCCACCTGCTTCCCATCGAGAAGCGCCTTGAGGGCTGCCCGGACCGCGACTTCGGTTTTCCCGTAGCCGACCTCCCCGCAGATGAGGCGGTCCATCGGCTTGGGGGACTCCATGTCCTTCTTGATTTCTGTCAGCGCCCGGATCTGACCATCAGTTTCCTGGAACTCGAAGTCATCTTCCACTTCAGCTTGCCAGGGGGTATCCGGCGGGTATTGGTAACCAGGGCGAGTCGCCCGGATCCGGTAGAGCCGCAGCAGGTCTTCGGCGATCTTGCGGAGCGATTTTTTGATACGGGCCTTGGATTGTGCCCATTCCTGTGAACCCAGACGGTGTACTGAAGGGGCGTTCCCCTCGCCTCCGGAGTACTTGTAGACCAGTTCCAGGTGATCGATGGGGACACGGATGACATCGCCATCGGCATACTCGAGCTTGATGAAGTCGCGGACCACCCCTTCCCTGGCGGTCTGCTCGATTCCGCGAAAGACCCCGATGCCGTAGTTCACATGCACGATGTAATCGCCGGGATGAATCTGCTCCAGGTCCTTCTGCGTCAGCCGCTTGCGTCGCCGTCGAGTCAATGGATGGAGCTTTTGCGGGAAAAACTCCTCATCGGTCAGCAATGCCAGCTGGCTGTCAGGATCGAGGAAGCCCCCCAGCGCATCAGTCTGGTGATGCAGGATCTGGGCGGCATCGAAGCCAAACTCGGCATCCAGACGATGTGCAGCCTGAGAGAGCGCGATGGTCCGGTAGGGCTCAACCTGCTTCATCAACTGCTGCAAGCGGTCGTGCATTGAGCCGGACGGGCGCTCAACCACCTGTTGCCGGAGGGTGATCAGGGGCATCCTGGCTGGTGGCGCATCGACAGGGCTGAGAAAGCAGCAGGTCCGGAAGGCTTCGAGCTCCTGCACGATCTGCTCCGGCGGGAGAAAGGGGAGTTCCCACCCAGGCGTGGTACTCCCTTCGCTGAGGGCCTGCGGCATCAGGTCCGATTCCACCAGGCTGGCGGTCGGGGGGTGGACCTCCTGGCGCAGCGCTTCGATGGCATCTGCCAGATCGGCGACCTCGCTGATGACCAGAGTCGTGGGGGGCAGATAATCTGCCAGCGAGGCGCGGTCCAGTTGGGCAAAGTAGGTGCTGGTGAGCTGATCGACCGCCGCGCTGGAGGAGTCGGTGGCGTCCGGGTCCAGGTCCTGCAGGTCGCCGGGGTGCAGGTCGCTGGCATCAAAGAGCTCTTCGGAAGACCGGACCCGGGCTTCAAACAGCGGACTGATGATGATGCTGGGGAGTTCTTCCCGGGAGAGTTGCCCGATGGGGTCAAAGACCCGGAGCGATTCCAGATCATCCCCAAAAAAATCAAGGCGGACCGGTTCTTCAGCCCCCACTGGAAAGATGTCGAGGATGCCCCCCCGGACGCTGCATTCGCCGGGCTCATGAACGATGCTCGTATGGCGATAGCCCATCTTTTCCAGCTGGTCCCGCAACAGACGTGGCGCGATGGTCATGCCCGGCTGCAGGTGGAGGGAGTACTGGCGGAAGCGCTGGGCGGAGACCAGGGGAAGACGCAGGGCTGCTGGTGTCGTCACTACGATGGCCGCGGGAGTGTAGAGCAGCTTTTCGAGGGTCTGATACCGGCTGATGAGGCCTTCGAGTTCCTGGGTCGAGAAAAAATCAGGGACAAAAGGCTCCTGTTCATCGAAGAGAAAAATCCCCTGCTCGACCGGGACTCCTGCGGCCTGCCCCCCGAGCAGTGCATGGAGATTCTTGACCCAGAGGTTCGCGCCTTTGCGGTCATCAGCGATGATTAACAGGGGCCGGGGCGTGTGGGAGACCCAGGCGGCCACCAGCGCCATCGGCCAGGCCCCCTGCCAGCCTGCAACACAGACCGCCCGGTCACGCTCCAGGTGTCCGAGAATTTCACCGACTGCATCAGCCCGGACCAGCAGATCGAACCACTGGGAGAGCGCTTTAGGGAGGGGCACGGAGCCTCCAGAGTCGAGGATGGCACACAACACAAGCGGGTCGCTCGGGGAGCGACCGGAAGTGCTGTCTGTTCGGCTGACAAGCCTACCCGAAATTCTCAGGCGGCAACAGGGAGCGCTCGCTACCCGGACCCTGGGTCCGGGGTATCGCCAGCGCCAGCGGATGGATCGGTGGTGAGATCTGGTTTTTGCGTCGGAGGCTTCTCCCGACCCCGTTGCTTGCGCTGGAGTTCCTGGGTCGCCACATGCAGGCCCCGCTCCAGATAGAGCTCGATCCAGCCGGCAGCGTCATCCAGGACCCCATCGAGTTTCTCCCGTTCCTCACCGAGGAAGGGGCTAAGGACATAGTCTGCGCCGACTTCTTCTCCGCGGTGCCCAATACCGATCTTGAAGCGATGAAAGTTGCCGTTGCCGGACTCCGCAATCAGACTCCGGAGCCCATTATGCCCGCCGGCTCCGCCAGAGGCCGCGAACTTGAATCGTCCATAAGGGCAGTCCATTTCATCGTGGAGGATCAACGTTCGTCCTGGTCGATAGTGCCGCTGGATCCAGGTGTACGCGGCACCCGAGCGATTCATAAAAGTCGTGGGCTTCACCAGCAGGAACATGTCTGCGCCTCGCTGGACCGCAGCGAGGTGAACCGGTCCCTTTTCTTCCCAACGGACACGGAAGGGCTGGCGCTCGATCCAGCGATCGAGCGCCAGCCAGCCGATGTTGTGCCGGGTCCAGGCGTACTCACGGCCCGGATTCCCGAGGGCAAAGAGGCAGACCGCGATGTCCGGCAGGGGGCCGGATGCCTTTTTCCCCAGCAGATGCCCAAAGCGGCTCATGCGGGGCACCTCCAGGGGCGCGCCTCTAGTCTTCGGAAGCGCCCTTGGGGCAGGAGACGACCGGGGAATCGGCGGGGATGGCCAGCACGACCCGACTCGGGAGCTTGAGGCGCGAGGCGGTGTGAGTCTCGTTCATCTTCAGGTCCGCGATGTTGTGGACCAGATAAGGGGGCCGGATCGAGGGATAGCACTTGACCCGGATGCTTTGGGCCACCTGCTCCACGACGCCGCCATCCTTGATGCCGCGGGCGACACCCTGCAGGCGGAGGGGCACATCGAACTCTTCTTCCGTAGCTCGCTCGAGGCGGAGGAAGTCGATGTGCAGAATCCGGTTCTGCAGCGGAGTCCGCATGATGTCCTGAACGCGGACCAGTTCATTTGTCACGGGCTCACCGGCGGCACCCTGGATGTCGATCTCGAGGACTTCGCCTTTGTGCATTTCCCGCAGGTATTTCGTCCAGGTTTCCTCATGCAGCGCCAGCGACACGGAGCCGCCCCGGCCATGCAGGTTGGCGATGAGGTACCCATCGCGGCGCAGAGCGTTGTTCTGTCGCTTCGTGATCTCCGGCCGGATCACGGCGGGAAGGGTGTAGTCGGTCATGAGTGAGATCCTTTCTTGGGTCCCCGCTGCCGGTGCCGGATGGCGTCCAGGACTTTCGGGGGTTTGTTTTCCTGACGAGCCCGTCCGAAGGCGATATGCCCAGGCGGGACATCCTGCGTAATGACACTGCCGGCAGCAGTCTGACTTCCATCGCCGATGACCACAGGAGCCACCAGAATTGAATCGCTGCCGATGAAGACATCCTGCCCGATGGTGGTCGGATGCTTGGCGATCCCGTCGTAGTTACAGGTGATGGTCCCGGCTCCGATGTTGGAGCGCTCCCCCACCGTGGCATCGCCGAGGTAGCTCAGGTGTGGCGCTTTCGCGCCGTCTCCAAGCTGTGACTTTTTAATCTCGACAAAATTGCCGATCCGGACCTTTGCGCCGATGCTGGCTCCTCCACGGAGATGGGCGAAAGGCCCGATGGTCGTTCCTGGACCAATCGTGGCATCCTCAATGACACTCTGCCGGATCCGGCATCCTGCCCCTACACGGGCATCAGTGAGGTCAGCGCCAGGGCCAATGACCGCACCGGCACCGATGTGTGTCGATCCGCGCAGGTAGCTGCCGCCCCAGATGGTGGCATCGGGATCGATGGTTACTGAGGGCTCGATGTAGACCAGATCGGGCTGCGGGAAGCTGACTCCAGCCGCAAAGTGATGATCCAGAATCCGGTACTGGAGCTCAGCAGCAGCGATGGCCAGTTCCGCCCGATTGTTCGGCATGATGCCGAAGGAGTCCTGGTCGTGACAGGCCAGGACCCGGTGCCCGGCCTCCATGAGGAGCCTTGGGACATCGGTCAGGTACTCCTCTCCCTGGGCATTGCCGGTAGAGAGCTTTTTCAGCATTTTTTCAAGCAGCACCCGATCGAAGGCATAGCACCCGGTGTTTACGGTCATCACAAGGCGTTGTTCCGGCGTGCAGTCTTTGTCTTCCACGATGCCCAGAACGTGGTCCCGCGCATCCAGCAGGACCCTTCCGAGGCCCGAGGGGTCCTCGGGGATCGTCACCACGACTGTACAGGCAGCTTTGGTCCGCTTGTGCTGCTTCAACAGGGCATCGAGCGTGGCGACCTGTAGCAGGGGGGAGTCGCCATTGATGACGGCAACTGTCGAGCAGTCCTTGGGGAGGGCTTTGAGGCCAATTTTGACAGCATGTCCGGTACCGCGCTGCTCTGCCTGGAGGGCCGTCTGTTCGGCAGGAAAGGCGGCTTTGACCGCCTCGGCCTGATGCCCGACTACCAGCACCCGGGTCCCGATGCCGGCGGCGATGGTGACCTGCAGGGCATAGGCTCCCATTGGCTGCCCAAGGATCGGGTGCAACACTTTCGGCAACTCGCTGCGAAAGCGAGTCCCTTTGCCAGCCATGAGCAGGAGAGCGCCGACCCCCGGACGGGTGCGAGGCATGAGAGGACTCCGGTTGCGAACGTCTCACGCGCTTTCCGCCTCAGCATGAGTCAGAGCGGAACACACGGGCCAGAAAGCCGGGCCAAGTGCGAAGCGTACCACACTTCAGCAGGCGATCTGACCACTCCAGGATTCGTCAGCAAGGATCGGACCGGTGTCACTTCCCGACACAGAATTGGCTGAATATCGACTGCAGGACCGCTTCGTCATACACCTCGCCAGTCATCATCAACAGTTGCGAGAGGGCTTCCCGCAGGTGGAAGGCGACTAAATCTTCCGGGGCAGCCTGCAATGCGAGGACATGGGCGTCCTCCAGTTCGGTCGCGACTACCGAGAGGTGGCTGTAGTGACGTCGGGTGAGGAAGACTGACTGGTCTGACGAAGCTCCCCGTTCAGCGGCCTGCTGGCTGAGTTTTTGGAGCAACTGCCCGATGCCATCTCGTGTGGACGCTGAAAGCGTCATGGAGTCAACGCCCAGGGAGACCGCCTGCTCCCAGTCCGGATGCTGGGGCAGGTCGGACTTGTTGCATAGAACGATTTGCCGCGGAGAACCAGCCAGCAGCTCGAGATCGACAGCCGTGGGGGGCACCGACCGATCAACAACATGCAGCAGGAGGTGTGCCTCGTCCATCAGGTGCTGAGCCCGGGCGACTCCCAGCGCTTCGACCGCCCCGACGGTATCCCGCTGACCGGCGGTGTCAAACAGCCGGATCCGCTGTCCCCCCACAGTGAGCTGTGCCTCGATGACATCCCGGGTGGTGCCGGCGGACTCATGGACGATCGCCCGGTCGTGCCCCAGAAGCGCGTTGAAGACCGAGCTTTTTCCGGCATTAGGCGCGCCGATGAGCACCACCTTCAGGCCTTCTGCCCAGACCTGCTGACGGCTGTAATCCTGCAGCAGGGCATCGCACCCCGTCATTACTTCCTGAATCGCCTGCGCCAGAGAATCGTGGTCGTAACCGGCAGGCACATCCTCGGGGTAGTCGAACGTTACTTCCAGCGCGCTCATAACGGTCAACAGCGCTTCTCGCATGGCATTGATTCGGGCTTTTAGACTCCCTTCCAGGGTCCTAAGGGCGGCAGTCTGGGCGGAGCGGGAGACCGCCTGGGTGAGTGCCAGGAGGCCCTCAGCTGCGGTGAGGTCGAGTCGGCCATTGCGAAATGCCCGGAAGGAAAACTCCCCAGGCTCCGCCAGTCGCGCTCCACCGAGCTGACAAGCCTGTAGCAGGCTCTCCACCACAGCCGATGCTCCATGGCACTGGATTTCGACGGTCGCTTCTCCAGTAAAACTCCGCCCCTCTGGAAACCAGACCAGCAGGACTTCATCAAGGGGTGCCCCCGAAGCGGGGTCGTGAAGGACAAAGCGTCGGAGCCTGTGAGCAGGGAGCCGTGCCCAACGACTCACCTGGATTGGCAGTAACAGTTTTGTCACGATGTCCCGCCCGCCGGGTCCGGAGAGCCGGAGAATCGCGACGCCCCCGGCGCCGGGGGGCGTGACGGGGGCGACAATGCAGTCCTGGGCAGCCAGATCGATCATCCTGGCGTTGAGTCCCCTATTCGCCGGTGAATGCCGCGTTCCGCTTTTCGATGAAGGCGGTCATGCCCTCTTTCATGTCATGGGTAGTCGCGAGGAGGCCGAAGAGCTGGGTCTCGTAGTTCAAGCCATCGGCGAGGGTCATGTCGAGCCCCCGGTTGACCGCCTGAATCGCCATGGCGACCGCCACGGGACTGACCGCCTTCGCCTTGGGCGGATGGATCAGTTCCTTCGCACAATCGACAGCGCTCTGGCCCTCCGGGGCGATCTGATTGACCAGCCCGATCCGCAGGGCTTCGGCGGCATCAATCATCTTGCCGGTGCAGATCAACTCGAGTGCTCGCCCTTTGCCCACGATCCGGGCCAGGCGCTGGGTGCCGCCATATCCGGGAATGATACCGAGGGTGGTTTCCGGCAGTCCGAGCTTCGCAGCGGGCGAAGCTACCCGGCAATGACAGGCAAGGGCGAGTTCCAGGCCGCCGCCGAGGCAGAAGCCATTAATCGCAGCGACGGTCAGCTTCGGCATTTCCTCCAACATTCGGACAATTTTCTGGCCGTGCTGGGCATGTTTGGAGCCCCCGATCGGCGAGAGGACCGCGAGTTCGTTGATGTCCGCCCCTGCAATGAAGGCTTTCTCGCCGCTGCCGGTGATGATCAGCCCGTGCACCGCAGAATCCGCCGCGATGCCACTGAACGCGCACTCGAGTTCCGCCATGGTTTCGTTGTTGAGCGCATTCAGCTTGTCGGGACGATTCACCGTCAGAATCGCCAGATCCCCGTCCTGGACGAGCGAGATGTTCTGATAGGACTTTTCGGTGGCAGTGGTGGTCATGGAGAGCCTCCTGCGAGCGCGTGATGTCGTGCGGCGGTGAGCGTATCACCCCTCCGGGAGATACTGCGCGGACCTCTTGAGGGGAGGCCGGGGGCGTGATATGCTCCGGGAGGTAGTCAGTGGGTCGCGGCCCGCTGTTTTTTTGTGCTCGGTGTCGGTAATTCTCGACCCGGTACTGAAGAACAGTTGGGGCGCGCTGGTCTGACATGGGCGCTGGTCAGCCGAAAGCGTCCGGAAAGGGCCCGTCATGCGGCCGGTCGATCACGAACAGCTCGAGCAGTACATCGACCAGTATCTGTTCGACCTGGGATATGAGTTGGTGGATTTTTCCATGGAGCCCATGGGACGTCACCTCCTTTTGTCGTGCTACATCGACCTGCCCAGCGGTACGGTGTCCATCAAAGACTGTCAGGTCGTGAACGACAAACTCCGGCTGGTACTGGAGACTGACCGGCTGGCGGGGATGGATTTTCGGCTGATTGTGTCGTCCCCCGGGCTCGACCGGGTGGTCAAGAAACCGGCCGATTTTCTCCGCTTTCAGGGACGGCGCATCAAAGTCTGGTTTCCGCCGAGCGAAGGGGCCCGCAAGGGACGTACTGCGGAAGGGACGCTGGAGCACTACAGTGAGGATGGCACCATCCTGCTGCAACTGGACTCCGGCGAGAATCTGCAGTTCGCGCAGGCCGAAACCCGGCTGGTGCGGCTGGTGCCGCAGATCGACTTCTCGGCGGGCAAGGGATCCCGCCAGACAGGTACCTGACCCCAAGGTCTGGTGTGCTGTAGTACTTCTGCAAACTTTGGGCCGCGGGACCCCACCTTCCCGTCACAGGACCCATGATCGAAAGCCTTCTGAACGCTGTAGGTGACATCACTTCCGAGAAGGGCGTGCCCAGGGAGATCATTTATGAAGCGCTGGAAGCGGCACTCGCTTCGGCGTGGAAGAAAGATCACGGCCGTGATGTCAACGTCCGCTTCCACATTCACCCCGATTCCCGGAAGATCACCGGGGATTATCTGCGGGTCGCGGTGGAAGAGGTCATGGACCCGGAGTCCGAAATCGACCTCGTGGAAGCCCGGGACATCCTGCCGGAAGCGCAGGTGGGGGATGAGGTGCCGATCCCGATTCCCAATGACCAGATCAACTTTGATCCGAACACTTTCAGCCGGATCGCTTCTCAGTCCGCCAAGCAGGTCGTGATGCAGCGGATCAAGGAAGCAGAACGGGAAATGATCTACAGCAAGTATGAGGGGCGTATCGGCGAACTGATCTCGGGCAAAGTCCGGCGGGTCGAAGGCGGACATGTGTACGTGGAACTGGAAGGCACCGAAGGGGTGATTCCTCCGCGCGAACAGTCGCCCAAGGACATTTACAAGCCGAAGGCTACGGTCCGGGCAGTCATTTCCGACCTGCGCAAGACCACCCGGGGTCCGGCTATCATCCTTTCCCGGGCGCATCCGGACTTTGTCCGGCGCCTCTTCGAACTCGAAGTCCCCGAAGTCTCTGAAGGGACCGTAGAGATCGTCAATGTGGCGCGGGAAGCGGGCAACCGGACCAAAATCTCGGTCTACTCCCATCGTCCAGATGTGGATGCGGTCGGAGCCTGTGTCGGCTCCAAGGGGGTCCGGGTCCAGGCTGTCGTGAACGAGCTCAAAGAGAACATCGACATCATCGACTGGGAAGAAGATCCGTTCTACTACATCGCCCGGGCGCTGTCGCCGGCCGAGGTTTACTCCGTCGAAATCTTCGAGGAATCGCTCTCTGCCGAGGTCGTGGTTCCGGATGATCAGGTGTCGCTGGCGATTGGTCGTGGTGGGCAGAATGTCCGGCTGGCGGCCAAGCTCACCGGGTGGCACATCGACATCAAGAAGCAGTCCGACAAACTGGCGGCGGATGCCCTGAGCGCGACGCCGGAAACGGATGCGGCGATCAGCGCCTTCCTCGCGCAGGGACTCGACACGATCCAGATCCGCAAACCGGCCCTGGATGCCCTGGTGGCTGCAGGCTTCACCACCATCGCCGATGTCGCTCAGCAAGCTCCAGAGGCGCTGCTGGCTCTCTCCGGCTTTGGTGAGACCGCCCTCGAAGAGCTGCGTCTGTTCCTGTCTCGCAACGGGGTCACCCTCGGGGAAGCGGCTGCGGTCGCTCCGACGGCTGAGGAAGCGGTCCCACTCGAGCTGGATGCCATCCTGGCGCTCCAGGTATCGGACCTGCCCCTTTCCATCAATTCCCGGACTGCCCTCATCGATGGTGGCTTCGGCAGCATCGCAGACATGGTGGGGGTCCCGACCGCCACCCTGCTGGAGGTGCCGGGTTTCGGCCCCCATGATCTGGAAGCCTTCAAGGCGTACCTGCTGAGCCTGGGTGTGCTGTATGACACGGGCGATGAGGAAGAGACTGACACGGCGGTGGCGGACGAGAGTGCGGCGGTCGAAGCCGCAGACTCCGGAGAAGCCGAGTAACGGTGGGGAAGCGTCCGGCGCCGGAAGTGCCGCCGGACTACCGGGGGCCCGTGCGGAGTTGTTTAAGCTGCCGTCGACGGCTGCCGCAGGCGGCCCTGCTCCGACTGACATATCACCCAAGTCGCGGTATACTGCCTGAGCTTACGGGACGGCGCCGGCCGGGCCGGGGGGCGTATTTATGCGCCAATCCGGCGTGCCATGCGCGTGCGCGGCAAAAAGGGTTGCTGGCACGCGCTTTGCGGTGTCCGGTCCCGGGAGCGATCTGGGAGACGCTGGCACCTGCGCTGGCCCTGTGGGGACAGTCGGCAGGCAAGCTGACGGATATCCCAGTCCTACCCGGCCAGGTCGCGTACCCGGTCTGTCGTGAGGAGACTACATGAGGCTCTAAGCGGACGGAACAACCAAAGCGGCCTGCCGGCCTGAAGTGAGGAGCTACTCTTCTTGCGCGTAAACGAGCTGGCAAAAGAGCTGGGAGTGCCTTCGGGCCAGGTCCTGGCAGCTGCCCAGAATCTGGGGATGGGGCTGACCCATCACTCCAACAGTCTCACGGATGAGCAAACTGCTGCGCTCAGACGTCAGGTCGCACCCGGCAAACCCGGTGATTCCGCTGCAGCTCCCTCCGCGAGCCCGTCTGCCCCGTCGACGGCTCCCCCACCGGCCCCTCCGGGCGCTGCCGCTCCAGCAGCAACGAAACCAGCGGTGGTGCTGAAGCCGGCTAGCACCCCTGGGCAAAAGCCTGCGGTTGTCCTGCGACCCGCCTCGGCCCCCGGTGCAGCACCGACTGCCAAACCAGCAGCTCCCACTCCCAAGCCCGCGACTCCCGCGCCAACGCTTCAGCGTCCTCCCATGGGGACCGGACCTTCAGCGAAGCCAGTTTCGCCGGGAACTGGACCCACCAGCGCGCAGATTGCCGAAGAAAAGCAACGACGGATCCTGAATCTCCAGAAATCTGCTCCCGCTGAGCGTCCGGCGGCAGCACCGACGGCTCCCCCCAGCGGTCCCACGCTCAGTCGTCCGCGTCCGCCTGCTCCCAGCGGACGGCCTTCAGGACCAGGCGCTCCCCGTCCCTCTACACCACCCGCTTCCCGCCAGCGGCCTCCGCGACCCGGCACACCCGGCGAGCCTGGTGGTCCGCGCTTCATGATTCCGGGTCCCACGCCTCGCGGATATGTTGCTCCGCCGACCGCCGAGCAGGGCGGTCCCAACGGGGCCGGGCCAGACATCGCTCCTCCGATAGCGACCGATGCTCCCGTGACCACAGCAGAAACGGAAGTCACAGCCGCTCCTGCGAGCGCGATGACGACACCGTCGGCAGAAACAGCAACTCCCGCCACTGAATCAACCTCTGTAGCACCATCGCAGGGACCTCCGATGCGCCAGGATCGTCCTGGAGGACGACCTGACGATGGTCGCCGTGGCCCTGGTCCGTCTGGAGATCGTGGTCCTCGCCGGGATACCCGTCAGGGGCCTGGCAGCGGTCCGCGTCCCGGACCCGGGGGCGGTCCAGGTGGCCAGGGTCCCCGTGGCGGTGACCTCAACATGGCGGCCCTGGGGCAGGGATTCAGAACGGATCTCGCCAATCAGCGTCGCGAAGGGGGCGGCGGTCCGCGAGGTGATCGCGGACCGGGTGGTCCACGCCCGGGCGGCGGTCCGGGTGGACCTGGCGGTCCCCCCCGCAGCACCGGTGCTCCGCCGCCATTGGCGCGGGGAGGCGGTCAGCCCATGACTCCTTCCGGTCCCCCTCCTCCGGGCGTTGTTCCGGGTGGTGGTGGAAGGGGTCCGAATCAGGGCAAAAAGCTCATCAGTGGGGAATCCCGACGTCCCCCCAAGGCGCGCGGTGGTGGACCCGGTGGTAAGACCGCAGGGCGACGCACCGGCGGGCCGCCTCCGACGCTGCATAGCTCCACCGAGTTTCGCCATGTGAAAGACCGACGTCGGCGCGGTGGACGACAGGTGGAGGAGTCCCGCGTTGAGGTCCGCCGCAACGTGTCGATTCCGGAGTACATCACAATCAAGGACCTCTCCGCCCAGACTGGTGTGAAGAGTTCCGAGATCATCAAGTACCTCTTCCGGGAACTCAGCATCATGGCCACGATCAACCATCCGGTTGATCAGGAAACCGCGGCACTCATCTGTGAGCACCTCGGGATCGAGTACACACTCGCCAAGGAAGAGGACGCGGAGAGCACGGTCGAGGCCTGGATCCTCGAAGAGGACACCGAAGAGAGCCTGGAGACCCGCCCGCCTGTGGTGACGGTCATGGGCCATGTCGACCACGGAAAGACGAAGCTGCTCGACGCGATTCGCTCGACCAATGTGGTGGCCGGCGAGTCGGGTGGCATTACCCAGCACATTGGGGCGTATCGCGCCTTCCTGAATGGGCGTCCCCTCACCTTCCTCGATACGCCGGGGCACCAAGCGTTTACCGCCATGCGGGCTCGTGGCGCGAAAGTGACCGACATTGCGGTGCTTGTGGTAGCGGCGGATGACGGAGTCATGCCGCAGACGAAAGAAGCCATCGACCACGCGAAAGCGGCGGGGGTGGAGATCATCGTCGCGCTCAACAAGATGGACAAGCAGGATGCGAATCCTGATCGGGTCAAGACCGAACTGGCCAACGAAGGCCTCCAGCCATCGGAGTGGGGTGGCTCGACCACGGTGGTGCCGGTCTCTGCACTGAAGCAGGAAGGCATCGCCGAATTGCTGGAGATGATCCTGCTCCAGTCGGAAGTGATGGACCTCAAGGCGAATCCGAATCGTCGGGCAGTCGGGACCATCATCGAAGCACGGCTGGATAAAGGTCGCGGCCCCGTCGCCACGGCTCTCATCGAGAAGGGAACCCTGCACCAGGGCGACTTCGTGGTGATTGGCGCCAGCTTCGGCCGCATCCGGGCGATGCAGGACGAGAACGGGCAGCCGCTGGAATCGGCCGGCCCGTCCTGCCCGGTGGAGATTTCCGGGCTCTCCGACGTGCCTCAGGCGGGCGATAAGCTCATCGAGGTCGAAGACGAAAAGACTGCCCGGGCGATCTACGAAGAGCGCATCAGCGCGTTCCGCCAGGCTCGCCTCAAAGCGGTCAACAAGATCTCCCTGGAAGACTTCCACAAGCGCCTGACCGAAGGCGAAGTGAAAGAACTCAACATCATCCTCAAGGCTGATGTCCAGGGATCCATCGAAGCGCTGGTCCACGCCCTGACACAGCTCAACACCGAGGAAGTCAAGGTCAACGTGGTCTCCAAGCAGGTCGGCAACGTCAAGGACAGCGATCTGATGCTGGCCCTGGCCTCCAAGTCGATCGTCCTGGGCTTTAAGGTCCAGGCGAGCCCCGAGATCATGAAGCAGGCGCAGCACGAAGGGATCGATGTCCGGCTCTACGACATCATCTACGATGCGGTCGACGACGTGAAGAAGGCGCTGGCGGGTCTGCTCAAGCCGACCATCAGCGAGAAAATCACGGGTCTGGCGACTGTCCGGGCGATCTTCAAAGTCGCCAAGGGCACCACGATCGGTGGCTGCTACATCGACTCTGGCGAGCTGATCCGGAACAAGAAGATTCGCGTGAAGCGTGGCGGCGAGGTCATCTTCGAGGGTGTCCTCAACGGCCTCAAGCGCTTCAAGGAAGATGCGCGTAAGGTCGATGCCGGCTATGAGTGCGGTATCGAGATCGACGGCATCACGACCCTGGCGGAAGGCGACATCATCGAACAGTTCGAGATCGAGGAAATCGCCCGCACGCTGGACTAGGGCGATGTCGCGAAACTGGACAAAGCCCGGGCCTCGAGTCCGGGCTTTGTCGCTGGTACTCGCCATCTGTTTAGTGGCGTGCTGATATAGTTAAAGGCTGGTCCCCGGATGGCCGGGTGTCAGTAAGGACGGGCTGCTGCATGAGTACGCCACTCATCGCGTACTACCAGATCTTCCTGGAGATCCCGACCGCCTTCTCGCTGAAGGAGAAACGGGGATTTCTGCGGGGTCCCTTGGAGCGGATCCGGAAGAAGCTGAATGCCGCCATCATTGAGGCGGAAGAACAGGACACCTGGAACCGGGCGACCGTCGCTGCGGTCACCATCGCCTCTTCGGAGTCGATTCTGAACAAAACCCGGTCCCTGATCCTGCTTGAACTGGAGTCCGCCGAGGGTCTCGTACTCAAAGACTGGACCGAAGAACGACTCTAAAACGGCTCTTCGGATCGCTGGATAACGGAGAAAGGGGGAGAGTCGATGTTTCCGAACAGGATCAAGCGAGTCGAGCGCGAAGTCCATCGTGTCCTGGTCGACCTCCTGCGTGAGGTCAAGGACCCCCGGGTGGTGTCTGCGACGCTCACCGACGTGAAAATCTCCAAAGACCTGCGGAGTGCGACGGTCTTTGTGTCGACGCTGGACGCAAACACTCTCCCAACGGCTCTGGAGGGACTGCAGCGTGCCGCCGGTATGCTTTCCCATCGGCTCGGCGATGAGCTGGACCTCCGCCGGATCCCCCGGCTCCAGTTCGTTCACGACCCTTCCCTCGCCCAGGGTGCCCGCATCGATGCCATTCTCGCGAGCGTCCTTCCTGAAGAAACAGACGAAGAAGAAAAGGCGCTCTCTGCCGCTCACACCGAGGAGACCGATGACTAACCTCATCATCCCTACCAGGGGTCCCGCAGTCTGCTATGACATCGCCGAACGGCTCAAGCAAGGACAGCGGTACTTTTTCTCGACGCATGTCTACCCCGATGGCGACAATCTGGGGAGCATGACCGCCCTCATGCTGGCCCTCCAGTATCTGGGGAAAGAAGTCCGGGCCTATGTCGGGACCAGGATCCCGGAGTTCTACCGTTTCCTGCCGGATGTGCTGGACCTGGTGCATGGCACCGTGCCCGACGAGTCGCCGGATGCGTATGACGCCTGCATCATTGTTGATTCAGGGGACATCTTCCGCATGGGGCAGCCCTTCACTGACTGGATGGCGACAGGGCATCTGCCGCTGATCAACATCGATCACCACAAGTCGAACACGTTGTTCGGCGATCTGGTGTGGGTGGATGCCACCTACGCCGCCGTTGGAGAGCAGATTGTAGAGCTGCTCGATGCGCTGGAAGTCCCGATTACTGCTGACATCGCGACCTGTCTGATGACCAGCATCATGACCGACACCGGGCGCTTCAGCTTTGAGAACACGACGCTCCGCACGATGGCGTATGCCACGCGACTGGTGGAAGCAGGATGTTCGACCTACAGCGTCTTTCAGCCGGTGTATCAGACGAAACGCCTATCAGGGCTGACCCTGCAGAACCTGGCGATGAACACAATGGAAGTTGACAAGGAGCGTCGGCTTGCCATCCTGCATCTGACACAGCAAATGCTGGACGAGTCAGAGGCGCTGCTGGAAGAAAGCGAGGGGATCATCGATGTCGTGAATGCTGTCGCGGACATCGATACGGTCTGCTTCATCAAAGAAGCCAATCCCGGCGACTTCAAGCTCTCCATCCGGACCAAGAGCTTCATGGATGCCGTGCCGATTTCACAGCAATTTGGTGGGGGGGGCCACGCCCGGGCGGCGGGGTCCTCGTTACCCGGGAATACCATCGAGTCGGTGCTGGCAGAGGTCGTGCCGGTGATTCGCGCCGAAGTCGATCGTCAGCGGGGCATTGCTGGCTAGCCATGCCACTGCGTCAGCCGACTGATGATGCGGGGGACTTCGCTGACTTCAGCGCGGTCAACGCTGACGGCGATATTGTCGAAGCGATGTTGCCGGCCATGGAAATTGCCGAGGCAGATCGGGTGACGGTCCAGTCTGCGGAGAAGCTCGACCTCACCGGCTGGCTGCTGGTCTGGAAACCTCAGGGCATCACGTCGTTTGATGTCATTCGCTGGCTGCGCCGGGGCCTGACCGGACTGCGACCTCGTCCCAAGATTGGGCATACCGGCACGCTGGATCCGTTTGCTGAGGGACTCCTCCTGGTCGCTCTCGGCGGTGCAACCCGGCTGATCCCCCTATTGGAGGACTGGAACAAGCGCTATCAGGTGGTCTGTGAGCTGGGGCGCGAGACGACCACGCTGGACCCGGAAGGGACCACGGTTGCCGAAGCTCCGGTGCCGGCGCTCACGCAGTCGCTCGTGGAAGCAGCGCTGCCGCCGTTCCTGGGAAGCATCTGGCAGACACCCCCTGTGTTTTCGGCGCTGAAGCAGGGAGGCGAAGCCCTCTATCGCAAGGCGCGACGGGGTGAAACGGTCGAGGTGCAGCCCCGGCTGGTCCACATCGATCACATCCAGCTGACATCAGTGGATGGGGAGACGATCGCTTTCGAGATGGAGTGCGGCTCCGGGACCTATGTGCGGAGCCTGTGTCGCGATCTGGCGAAAGCCCTGGGAACAGTCGGTCATTGCCGGGCCCTGGCGCGGACCGCGTTGGGGTCTCTGTCTGCTGATGCTGCCTGGCATCTCAGCAGCCCGAAAGAGGTCTCCCTCGAAGAGCTACAGGTCCGCCTGCAACCGGCAGACTGGCCTCTGGAAGAGACCGCCTGGATTTCTGTCGGGTGCTCCGATGCGAGCGCCTTCGCCCACGGCAACCACTTTTCAGCGGACGGTTTTGAGAATGGCGCTCCTGAAGGCGTGCAGGCAGGTCAGGCGCTGCGGGTGTATGACGCCACCGGCCAGTTCCTCGGGATCGCGGAACTGCGGACTGCCACCTCGCCGTATCAGTTCCAGCCCCGGGTCGTGCTGGTCACACCCATCGATTAGCACCGCTTCTGCCGTATCCTCACGCCGCCATGCCGCCACTCCTAGCGCCCGACATCCTGCAGACCGTGATGCCGCCCTCCGGCGTCATCTACGGACTTGGAACGTTTGATGGCGTCCACCGGGGGCATCTGCATCTGATCGATGAGGTACTGCGACTCCGGGAGGCGACCGGCCTGCCAGCCTGGATTTTGGTGTTGTACCGGGACCCTGCCAATCCCCTCTTCGCTGGACAGCAGGTCATCACCACTCAGTTGGAACGGGATTGCCTCTTTAGCGGGACAGCGCTGGATGGGGCGGGCACCCTCCGGCTGACCAGCGATGTGACGCAGATGTCGCATGAGGCGTTTGTGCAGGAAGTCCTGCTGGGGCCGCTACAAGCGCGACATCTCGTAGTGGGCTGGGACTTTCACTATGGCCATGCCCGAGTAGGGAATGTCACACTGCTGCAGGAACAGTTACAGCAGCTGGCGGGCCGATGTGAACTCACCGTGCTGAATCCGGTCATGGATGGCAGCGAGCCGATCAAGAGCACGACGATTCGGTCCTGGATTCAGGGAGGTGACATCGCACGCGCCAACGCCTGGCTGACCCGGCCGTACTTCATGCGTGGACAGGTTGTCACTGGCCGCCAGGTGGGACGGGAAATCGGGTTCCCGACAGCGAATCTGGGGCTGCCAAAGGAGAAGCTTCTCCCCGCGCCAGGGGTCTATTGCACGATCGCTGAGACCAGGGGGGGGCGCTATTGGGCAGCGACCAATGTGGGGAGACGTCCTACTGTCGAGAGTGAATCACCGCAACTCGTTGTGGAAGCCCATCTGCTCGACTTTACTGGCGACTTGTATGGCCATCCGATCCGGCTGCACTTTGTTCAGCAGCTGCGAAGTGAGCAGCACTTTGCTTCGCTGGAATTGCTTCGGGCGCAGATCGCGCGTGATGTGGCGCAGGTGCGACACATCACGATGCATCGACCGGCGGAGTCCGAAGTCCTGGCTCCCGTCCTGCCAAACTTGTTTGCTACTTTGCCCACAACTGCCAGCGAAAGCTGACCGGACTGATCGCCAGGGGGTCCGCCTGGACTTCCATCTGCACTAAATCAGTGATGCCCGTCCGCTGCCAGACCAGCACCCCATCGGTAGCACGCGGCGACAAGCCGACGGCTGCGGATGAGACAGAAGCGGTCCCCTCTTCCATCGTTAACACAAGCGTCACCTGTTGCTGCTGACTGGTACTCAGGACCGGGGAAGTCCAGTGCCCGCCGGGCATCAGCGTGACCCGGCCTTCCAGCGGTGGCAACTGCCCGACTTCAATGAGTCGCAACGGCCGGGAGGGTCGCTGGTGATCTGCGGCTTCGGCTGGCTGCTGGCCGAATCCACTGAGCCCGAGCATCAGAATCCAGCCACTTAAAAAGCACCACCACAGCTCGCGCATAGAGCGCCTCCTGCGACCAGGTCGCGTGAAGTTGGGGCAATCCCATCTAATCTCGCCGGGTGGTCTCAGGGCTGATGCAATCGGGCTTGATGAGAGCTAAAGCCGACGTCGGGCCTTCAGCCCGATGGCTGATTCTTCAGGTTCGAAGCGGAACTGACGATTCAGCAGCTCGATGAAGTTTTTCAGTACACAAAGGGGCGCCAGGCTCTCCACACCGCCCGGGACCGGTGAAATCATGGCGACCTGTGACTGTAACTCCAGGAAGTTCGCATCGCCGCTGACCCGCTTGAGGTGAAAGTTGTAGCCCGCATCGATGACGATGCTGCCATGCTTCACGTTCTGTTTTGTCAGCGCTCCCATCGTGTTCGCAAAGGAGATGAGGATTTCGTCACCGGGGTTGTAGAACTGCACCTGGGGTCCCTGTTGGGCTCCCTGGTGTGTCAGCGGCAATCGAACAGTCGCCGGAATCCCCAGATTCGCACAGTGCAATGCCAACGATCTGCCGAGGAAACCCCGGACACCATCATTGCGACTCGAGACAATGACCACGCCACGATGCCGGTAGTCATCGACATATTCGAGTACCAGTTCCCACGCGGCACGGACACGGGGCGGCAGCATGGCGGTTTTTCCCAGTCCCAGGTGCCCGATGTTGGCGTAGTGGAGGCCGGAGAGATCAGCCTTGCCGGGGATAATGGCGACAAGCTGATCGAAATCGGGACGATCCAGCTGGGACTGACTGACGAGGATGCCATGGATGTCTGGGCGGCTCACCAGCTCTGTGAGGCGGGGTACGAGGTCGGTTTCCGCTTTCCGCTCCGCGATGCGCTCAATGGACATCGCGATGCCGAAGCCCGCAGCATCCCTGGCGAGCTTATCGATGAACGCCATACTGACCTGGTCACCGGTGACCAGCAGTACTCCGATAGCCGGCTCCTCGCCCTTCAGCTCGCGACGAATCGCCACCAGATCCTCCCGAATCTGACGGCCGAGTCTGGTGGCGATGGGTTTGGCGTCGAGGATCGTAGCGGCCATGCCGGAGACTCTACAATCGAGTCATGCCTCTCTGCTGGCGGCGTCCCATCGCGATGCTGGTTTGCTGGGCCAGCCTGGCCGTGTCTGGGAGCGCTGCCCCGGCTCCCTGTCAGGACTCCCTCCCTGCACTTTGGAGTCTGCGGCAGGACCTGGCGCAGCTGGTCGCTGCCGGCAACGTGCCATCAAAAGTGCAGTTGACTGAGATCCCGACGGAATGCGATGACTTGGGGGCGGTGATCTCGCTCGCGACGATTCAGACAACGGTGGATCGCTGGAACGCTGGAGTCGCGCTTCCGACTCCCCAGGCCGCCTGGCGATTGCAGCAGGGGATCGATCTGGCACTGGCCGGGCTGCTTGGGTCTTCAGCTGACACCGGAGTGAACCAGGAGTTTGAGACCGCGCTAGCGGCGCAAGAGGCGTTGGTCACCCAGTTTCAGTTGCTTAAGTTTCCGATCGCGCCTGACACCTCGCGGACATTCGACGAAATTTTCCGGGATCCCGAAGCCTTTCGGCAGGACCTGCAGCAACGCTGGCGAGTAAGTGAACGGGCAGAGCAGCAAGCAGTGCTGTTGGAACTGGATCAAATGCTGGAGGATTTGCAGGACGTAGGGCAGGGAGCAAGTCTGACGCTTGAGCCCATGCTGCGTCCGTGGATCACGCTGCGTGATGAACAACTGAAGCGAGCTGGCACGACTGCGCTTTTACCGACCGGGCAACAGAACACCGAGTTTTACCTGATGCTGGTCGACTCCCTCGCAACGTATGCCGCCCATGTCCGGGAGTTGCGTCTGCGACTTACCACGAGTCTGTCCAGCCGGCAACCTGCACTCACCGCGGCAGATGTGAATGCGATTGGGGATGCTGTACGTCCGGGCCGATTTACGGAGCCGCTGCAGATCCCAGCAGCTAGCTCCACGGCGAGTCTTGGCTGGCTGGAGCAATGGCTGCGGCGTCTGTTTGGCGGGAGTCCCATCGGGGGCACGCTTTCACGCACGATGCAGATTCTGATTCTGGTAATTGCGGCGCTGCTATTCGGCTGGCTGCTGTCGCTGCTCCTTGCTGGGAGTCGTTGGGGGAACCGGGCAAAGCAGTACGCCCTCGCCGGGATTCCCGAGAGTGTGGCGAGCGGACGTCACCTGAGCCCGGATGAACAGTTCCGACGGGCCATGGAGGCCGCCCGGGCTGGCCGACAGCTGGAGGCCATGCACTGGCTGACACAGGGATTCATTTTCGGTCTGGCACAGCAAAAGCTGGTACCACTGGACTGGTCGCGGACCAATCGTGAGGTCCTCCGCGATCTGCAGCGACAACAGACACCCCTCTCCGATGTGGCCCGTCAGTTTTTTCGGACGGCTGAAGGAGTGGTCTATGGTGGGCGTGAAATCTCTTTGGAAGCCATCGAAGCGGCGGAGCAGGATTTGCGTCGCGCCTTACAAATCCAGGAGTCGATGAGAGTTCACCAACCACAGTTCACCAAAAAGGTGTGACCGGCAGCCGAAGCTGCCGGTCACGACGCACGCAAGTCTTGTGATCCGGTCGAACTAGAAGGTCGCGATCACGAGGATGCTGGCTTCTTCAGTGAAGCCCTCTTCGTTGGTCGCCCGGAGGATCGGCGTGTAGGTGCCGGGTGTGTCGAACGGTCGGATGGCACCCTGGGGGATGTTGACGTTGCCGGTGACCGTGGAGGTGTAGTCGATGGTGCCATTGCCATCGAAATCCCACTCCCACCGGACGATCGTGCCGAGGGTCTGTGAGGTGTTGAAACTCACGGCTAGCGGCGCACGGCCACTGACGATACCGGACTGCCCGTTACCGGTGATCCGCAGGTCCGGACCAGGAGGGAGGACATGAATCTCCAGCACGTCGGTCGCGATCGTGTTGGAGGCATCTTTCACGTTGACAGTCAACGGGAAGTCTCCGGCTGAGGCGAACGTGGTCGCAGTGGACTCTCCAAACCCGTCAGTCTCGCTGTCCCCATCGAAGTCCCAGGTGACATCGTACGGGGGCGTGCCGCCGGTGATCTCGGCCATGAGTCCGACCGTGAAGGGAGCCTTCTTGTCATTCTCGATGGCGACGGCGGTCACCCGGAGGGGATCATTCTGACCCGCTGCCGGCGGACCGAAATCCGGGACGCTGGGGGGCGTACCGGGTCCGGGATCGCCAGGATTCGCCGGGCCATCTTTCGTACCGCCGCATCCTGCACTCAGGAACAGGGCTGACAGGCTCAGGAGCACAAGGGACCAGGGATGACGCACGCTGCTGCCTCCGTCGAAGAATGCCGTACCCGCCGCCAGAAAGTCATGGCAGCCGGACGTTGGCGGGGAGTATAGAAGGAGAAGCCGGCTTCCTGCAAGCTACACGGGATGACAAAACGCTACATGGCAGGTGTGAACTGCCTCCGAGAGCTTTGGCACGTTTGTGGGTCGGGGGGCTTGTCGAGCCGTATACTCACTGGTGATGTCAGACCGGCGTCACGAAGGAGTGCCTCCGCACATGCGTCCAGCCCCGCTTCCCCGACTCACGCTTCTGGTGGCCTGCTTTTGGCTCCTGTCGATTGCCTGGAGTCTTGCGGCCCCGGCCAACAGGCCGATGGAAGTCACCATTGATCCGCCCGGCATCAGCGCTGCCCCTCCCTTTGAGATGGAACTCAAGGTAATCGTCAAGCACGCTGAGGGACCGTTCAGCTACGAGTGGGACATCAACGAAGACGGCATCATCGACAGCCGGGAGCCGACTGTCGTAATTTCGGCCACTGAAGTAGGAACCAACCGAGTTTCCGTCGCTGTCCGCTCCGAAACCGGCCAGCTGGCGAGTCATTCAGTGATGAATGTCGCGATGAATCCCCTCCAGACGCAGGAGTCGCTGGGGTACCGGCTGACGATCTGGGGCTGCCTGCTGACTTCACTCATCTTCTTCGCCTACTTCCTGATGGACGCCAGGCCCATCCTGGGGAAGGTCGGGTTATGGACGTTTATCGCGACATTCCTGGCCTTCACCTACTCCCTGGGCTTCCGGATCGCAGACACCGGCCGGCTGCCGAACATTCATCTGTATGAAGTGCTGCAGATGTTCGGGTGGTTCGCCTTTGCCTGGTGTCTCTGGGCGGGGATCAAGTACCGCGACGCCAGACCGCTTGCTTACTGCGCGATGCTTGTCGGCCTGGTGCTGCTCTACATCTCCAACTTCTCGACCGACATGAAGGATGCTGGCATCATCCAGCCGGCCCTGCAGTCCTACTGGCGGAACATCCATGTGACCGCCATCGTGCTCAGCTACGGTGGCATCACGGCGGCCTATTTCGCCAGCATGGCCTATTTGTTTCGTCCGACTCGGCTGGCCGATCACATGGCCTACAAATCGACCCTCTTCGCCTATCCGTTACTGACGGCGGGCATCATCATGGGGGGCATGTGGGCGGAGGAAGCCTGGGGCACGTACTGGTCCTGGGACCCCAAGGAAACCGCATCGCTGGTGATCTGGCTGGTGCTGACCGCGTATCTCCACACCCGCATGATCCTGGGGTGGAGCGGTGTGCCGAGCGCGCTCCTGTCCATCGCAGGTTTCGCCAGCATGGTCTTCTGTTTCGTGGGGCTGAACTTCATGCCCGGTAACAGCATGCACAAGTACGCTGGGGCTGGGCTGGGCGTCAACAGCTGGATTCTTCTGGCAGGGTTCCTGCTCTTCCACGGGTTCATCTGGGTCAGTCAGCGTCCGTGGGCCTACAAGCGGGAGGCGGAACTGCTGGCAGCGGCAGAGGATGTATCCGAAGCGGGAGTCGACCCGACCACCCGTCAGCCGCTACCAGGACTGGGTCAGGCGCGGGCGTCCAGTGGGGCGGTCCGCATTCCGTTACCGCCTTTGCCAGGGCAGGATCAGGAGTAGCGCTCCTGGTCGTACGCGAGGGAAACAACAAGAGCGACCCGGTTGGGTCGCTCTTCGTTTTGCTGTCAGCTCAATGACGACTGGTTATTCCCAGACAATGAAGCCGGGATTGAGGATGCGATCCGGGTCATACTTCGCTTTCATGCTCCGGAACCAGTCCCATTGGAGACCGAAGTGATTGGCCCATTCTTCGACCGTCTTGAATGTGATGTACCCCGAAAGGTAGCGCTGGCCGCCGACTGCCTGGGACATGGCGCTGGCCATATCAAGGCGGGGGAGAGCGATGTCCAGGAACTTCGCCGGGACGCCGGGGAGGAGTCCCCAGCCCATGACGAATGGGCTGTCCGGGGGGCGTCGGAACAGCGGCGCGTTGCCGCCTTTGTTGGTGCAGGGCCACAAAAGGATGTGGCCACCCCCCATCGATTGCGGGGGAGTCTGGGAGAGGACGGTCGTGATGAACTCCGCTGAAACGTCCCAGGGGAGAATCGTTTCCATCCAGGGGTGGGGATTGTCCCAGTAGCCCATGTTGCGCCAGATGGTGAAGAGTCGCTCCAGCCGGTTGGAGAACTCGACGATTTCCAGGTCCTGGAACCCCATGTCTTTGTAGTAGCCCAGCCCCTGACTGATGTCTGTCAGGTTCGGAGCTTCGCTGAGGTCATCGAATTCGACGGTGACATGCATCGGGAAGAACCAGGCAGCGAAGGCTTCACGGCTGGCACCGGACCCCTTGAAACCCATGGCTGCGGGCACGCACCAGGATTCCAGGTAATCGCACCGCTCCTCGTTAAACATGACCTCGGTGTCCTGCATGAAGCGGCTGAGGTCGTCGTACACGAGGAAGAAAGTCCGGGTGTACGCCTTGCTCTGGCGGAGCCGGATGGTCGCTCCTACGATGATGCCGCACTGTCCGAAGCCGGAGCGGACCGCATCGAAGAGTTCACTATTTTCCTCAGGGGAGCATGTCACCAGGTCGCCCTGGCCAGTAACGACTTCAAGCTCCAGCACGTTGTCCACCTGGGCGCCGTACTTCCAGGAAGCGATGCCGAGGCCTGCGACACTCAGGGTGCCGCCGACGGTGACATTGAGATTGTTGGTCAGCACCCGGGGGATCCGCTGTGACTTCAGGGTGTGATTCACCAGGTCTTTCCAGACAACGCCCGACTGCGCCTGGATGGCGGTGTGATCCGCGTTGTATGCCCCGATGGCGTTCAGGGACCGCATATCGAGCAGAATCCCGCCATCGCTCAGCGCCTGTCCGGATTGGGTATGCCCGGCGGAACGGGTCGAGACTGTCAGCCCGTGTTCTTTGGCCAGCCGGACCGCAGTCTGAACATCAGCGGCCGTGCGGGGGCGAATCACGATCGATGGCGTGCGATGGATCATCCGGCCGAAGTCGGAGGAGACTTCCTGCACGATGACCCCATCGGTATGGACTTCCCCGGTAATCCGGGCACGAAGGGTCTCCAGGAGAGAGGGAGTCGCGAGTTGGGTGCTCATGGGACCTTGCCTGTGGCGGCTGGGTGAGGTGCTTTGAGTGAGGATAGCAGAGGGTGTGCGGATGCGACGTCGCTTAGAACCGTAAAATCTGCACTTAGTGATTTCCTGCACAAAACGGGGATTACCCCGGCTTGTTGTGGACCCTCAGGTCTCCGTGTTTAGCCAGCATCGCCTGGCAGGCCAAGCGGTAGCGCGGATCAGACTGGCCGTCATAGCCGTGTGCCAGCAGGGTGCTGTGCTCGATGTCATCCATGGGGGTCAGTAGCTCCGCCCCCTGATCGATGCGCACGACACAGGTGCCGCAGGTCGCGGCCTCGCAAGAGTAGGCTACCGGGACGTTATGGCACTTGAAGGCCGTGAGCAGGCTGCAGCCGGGCTCGATGGCCCTGGTTCGTCCGGTTTGCTGATAGGTGATCTGGATCGCCACTGGCTACAGTATCGGCGAGTCGACTGAGTTCAGTACACTCAGGGGAGCGCTGAGTCGCTAAAGGAGTGCCCCTCACAGCATGATCACCCGTCTCAGTCTCATCATGGCCCTGCTCCTCACATGCTTTGGAATCCTGAGTTGTGGCGGTACACCACAGCCCAGTCAGGAGACCGAAGCCGGTGTCACAGCAGGTGGAGAGGGCAAGCGCCTAGAGATCCAGAGCCATTTCACCGAATTGCGTGATCAGGTCCGCCCCAAGGATGGGGAGCCGATTCTCATCGCTGATGGTGAAAAGCAGTACAAGCGTAAATGCTCTTTTTGCCACGGAGTCGATGGCCAGAAGAAGATTCCCCTCGCGATGGAGACCGCGCATCGGGTGAGCATGTTCGCTCCCGATGACATCGCGGTGCAGATTCACTCAGGCGTCAACATTCACGGGAAAGTCCGAAATCACAAGACTTTTCAGACGCTCAACGGCGCTGAGCTCTATGCCACCCTCCTTTTCGTGCAAAACTTCTTCCTGCAGGGACGTGATGGCGACCAGTGGGGGCCCTGGAAGGCGCGTCTGGCGCAGGGTGAATCGCAATTCGGGACGCACTGCAGCAGCTGCCATGTCGCCGATGGTGCGGCGCGTACGTTCGATCGCGAGTACCTGCTGACAACGAGCCCTCAGTCGATGAAGGAAAGCATCACGGCCCAGGCAGCGCACGGCGGGGCGGGTTTTGACACGATCAGCGAGGAAGACCGGTGGGCGATCGCCTACTGGCTTCAGAGCCAGCTTTATCAACTGCCCTAGCGGTTCTTAGCTGGCGGTTACTGCCTGCGCAGTGAGGGCTTCGACATCGACCCAGCCGAGTTTTTTCATCCGGCCATGCTTCATGGCGAGAGAGAGCGCCCGAAAGGTTCGGGGACGATCAGGTGAAAGCCAGAGTTGCCCGATGAAGATTTCCGCCCGTCGGAACCAGGAGCAGGGAATCCGCATGTGAGGGAGATAGAGCCCCATGTAGGTGGCGTTGCGCATCTTGAAGTAGCTGATGCGGTGATGGCTGTTCCTCATGGATGCTCCGCGGAGATTGCGACCCCGCTCATCCTCATCTGTCAGGAACTCGAAGTGTGCCTGCGGATGCGCTTTCAGGACCCATCCGTGCCAGCGGAGTCGGGTCGACCATTCCCATTCACCGTAGGAAAAAAAGAGATCCCGAATCGGACCACCCACCACCCGGACCGCTTCAGCCCGGTACAGACAGCCGCACCAGCCCGCCGAGTTTGTCGTGAACGGAGTGTGCTGTTTGCCCCGTTCCTGAATTTCTTTAGGATGTAAACCCCGGATGGCAGCGATCCGTCCCCCAGAGTCGGCAAGCAAAGCCTCTTCGATGAGCCTGAGATTGTCGGGAGCCATGAAGCAGTCGTCATCAATGAGGTAGAAGTGTGTCACCTCTGGATTGTCAAGGATGGTTTTTACCAGTTCGTGGTAGCCCCCGGTTGGTCCGAGATTGGCGGGGGAATCGACAATTCTGACCGGAAACGAGACAGCCAGGCAGGAAATGGCTTCCTGGACTCTCCCCGCAATTCCGTTGTTCCAGATCACCAGGGCATCAGGCTTTCGAGTCTGCTGCTCAAGATGCCGGATGCATTCGAGCAGGGCTTCCGGTCTGTTGTAGGTCAGAATGCCGACTGTGAGCGGGCCGGTGAGGGGCTTTGGTGCTGATGTCGGCGACGAAGTCGCACTTCCGGGCATGAGGAGCATGATACTCCTGCCAAGGGGCAACGGATGCGGGTATACTGCAATGCGAGGTATCCGAGAGGGCTGTCGGACCACGAATCCGGCAGAAACGGCCTCTAAGTGGTGGTGCCGCAGCACCAGCACTGGGAAACCCAGAGCAAGAAAAAGCGCCGGAGGGGATTTTTTCTACTTCCGGTAGTGTGTTAGCTTGCCTTCAATGCGGAAAAGGCGGCTTGGCAGCTGCCTGATCGGGAGACAGATACCGGGAACTCTGACCTGGCATCTGCCCCGCCCCTGGGGAGGGGTGTCGCCAGGCGACTGGCACCCGAGAACCCGCATTACTGCTCATGCTTCCAGTAACTGACGGCAGACTCCGGGGGGAGTGGGCCGTTCCCGAAAGGACTCGCCGACCGTGGCACGACACAATACTGCGGTAACCAAGCGGACGAAGTTCTGTCTGATTTCCATCTCGAACTCCCACAACATCGGCTGTCGGATTCTCAGTTCGTGGCTCAAGCACCACGGATTTGAGACGCATCTGATCTTCCTGTCGGACATCATCCAGAACGACATCATCCCCCCGTCGGACAAAGACCTGCAGTTGATGTTCGATTTGCTGATCAAGGAGATCAAGCCGGATGTCGTGGGGATCTCGGTGAGTTGCTCCTCGCTGCTGGATGTCTCCCGCAAGACCACCGAGGTGGTGCGGCAGGCGATGCCGGATGTCAAAGTCCTCTGGGGCGGGATCCACGCGATTCTGCTGCCCGAAAGCTGCATTGACACCGCTGACTACGTTTGTGTCGGTGAAGGTGAAGGTCCCCTGCTCCAGCTCGCCGAAGCGATTGAGAACGGCACGGACACCACACAGATCGACGGCATCTGGGCGCGGGTCGATGGGCAGGTGTACCAGAACCCGGCGAAGTACGTCATCGATGACCTGGACAGCCTGACCTTCCCCGATTACGACAACGCGAACAAGTATTTCATCTACAAAGGTCAGCTCAAGGTCAACGACCCCTTCCAGGAAGAGGCGATGTCCCTGTTCGTGCTCACCAGCCGCGGATGCCCCTTCCACTGCACGTTCTGCGCGGCTCCGATCTTCCTGAAGGAACAGGTTACAGGGAAGGTCAAAGGGAACACGGTCCGCCAGCGGACAGTTGAGGACGTGATGCAGGAGTTGGAGTATGTGCAGTCCTGCACTCCCCTCTTCGAGCATCTGACCATCAACTTTGCGGATGACGTCTTTGTCCTGGACAAGGTCTGGGTCAATACGTTCGTCAAGGAATACTCGAACCGCTTCGGCAATCCCTTCTGGTGCTACTTCCACCCGAACACGGTCCGCGAGGAAATCGTGGAAGAATTCAAGGGTGTAGGGATGCGCTACATCAACATGGGGGTGCAGAACGGCTCTGAGCGGGTCCGCAAGGACCTCTTCGACCGGACCGACACGAACAAGATCGTGAAGCGGGCTGTCGAGATCATCCAGAAGCACGGCATCGGCTGCATGATGGACATCATTGTCGACAACCCGTTTGACACGGAAGACGACAAGAAGATGGCCCTGGACTTCTACCTGTCGCTCCCCCGGCCGTTCAAGCTCAACTACCTCTCGATGATCTACTTCCCCTCGGTGCGATTCACCGAGCTCGCGCTGAAGGCGGGCTTCATCACCGAGGACCACATCGAGATGAAGGCGAAGAAGACCTTCTATCAGATGAACTTCTCCTTTGACTGGTCTGGCCGGAAGCCGTCCGAAAAGTTCTGGACCGCGCTGTACCACATGAGCGGCAAGCCATTCGTGCCGCGTGGTTTCCTGCGGTGGCTTTCGCGCATCGAGTGGTTCAAGCAGCATCCGGAGCCGATCGTGGGCCTGGCCAAAGGCGCCAGCCAGTTCGCCTTCCTGGAGCAACGGGCCCGGATCTTCTGGAACCGCCTGATGAGCGGCAACATCCGGTGGTCGCAGATCACCTATGCCTTCCACAAGTACGCCCGGGCGGGGATTCCTTACGAGTAACCCGCCTCCCTCGCGCCTTACTGTGCGCCAGAACGTTCTGCTGGCCTGTTCATGACGCAGCTGCTCTCCGGAAGGAACCTTCGCACCCATGGTCGACATCGCAACCGAGCTTCAGTCACAGATCGCCACGCCGCCGGCAGGCGTGCATGAGACGCCGAACGCTGAGGGCTGGACGAAGCCCGCAGCGCCCAAGCTGGCGCCCCACTTCGATCCCAACGATCCGGAGCCCGAGCACCGGATCGGCATCGGCTATGTCAGCCTCTTTAACGCGTACAACCTGGGGATCCGGTACATCCACGCGCTGACCCAGGCCAGGGGCTATTCGTCGCCGTTGATCTTCTTCGGCAAGATCTCGGCGAACGATGTCACGGAGCCGACGGAAGTCGATTTCGAAAACATGTTCCGCATCCTGAAGAAGGATGACTGCCGGCTGATCGCGATCTCGGTTTCCTGCTCGTCGTACTACGACATGGCGGTGGAGATCACCCGCCGGATCCGGGAGCAGATGCCGCAGTCGAAGGTCCTCTGGGGCGGCGTGCATGTCACCCTCTGTCCCGAGGACTGCATCAAACACGCGGACTATGTCTGCCTGGGCGAAGGGGAAATGACCACTCTGGAGCTCGCCCGGTGCCTGTCCCGCGGGGAAGAGCCGGATCGCATCCAGAGCCTCTGGATCCGTAAGCCGAACGGCACAATCCAGACGAATCCGATGCGGGAAGTCGTGCGGAATCTCGACGAGCTCCCCTTCCCCACCTGGGATGACCGTGACAAGCACATCGTCATGCGCGGGCAGTACCGCCAGGAAGAGATCGGGAAAAACGACCCGTACATCATCACCATGACTATGCGTGGGTGCCCGTTTAAGTGCACCTACTGCATCAACAACCGGTATCACAACGACTACCGGGAGGAGGGCATGGGCTCGCTGCGTCAGCGCTCTCCGCAGAACGTCATCGACGAACTGCGTAAGGCCCGGGACCTGATGCCGAACTTCGATCAGAAGGTCATCGCGTTCTACGATGACGTCTTCTCGGTGCAGGTGGACTGGATCACCGAGTTCGCCGACCTCTACACGGCGGAGTTCACCAATCGTTTCTGGTGTTACTTCCACCCGAATCTGATCCAGGAGCCCATCATTCAGCAGCTGAAGCGGATGGGTCTGACACACATCGACATCGGCATCCAGACGGGGTCAGAGCGGATCCGCCGCGAGTATTACCATCGTCCGGAGAAGGACGACTTTGTCCGGAACGCTATGGCCATGCTGCAGCGCAACGAAGTGTCGGTGGCCCTGGATGTCATCACCGACATTCCATGGGAAACCGATGAAGACCGGCGGGAGAGCCTGGAGTTCTTCCTGAGTCTGCCTAAACCGTACGAGGTCCTGTTTTACTCCCTGATTTGGTTCCCGAAGGTCGACCTGACGGTCCGGGCACTGCAGGAAGGGATCATCACGCGGGACGATGTCGAAGACCGGTCGAAGAAGACCTTCGAGCAGTTTGTCGCGACCCTGGACTGGGATGGTCGAACACCGAAGCAGATGTTCTGGATCGCCCTGTACTACATGGCGGCCCGGGGGGTCTACAGTGCGGACTTTATCCGGTGGCTGTCGAAGCAGGAGTGGCTGATCCGCTTCCCACAGATCACCCGGTATCTGCACTGGCAGCAGAACCGTGTTATCCAGGTGAAGAAGGGCTTCAAAGCGCTGGGGTGGCTGGCGACGGGCAAGATGTCGCCAAAGGCACTGATGGCGCGGCTGAGCAACTACTACATCTGGGAGGCCCCGTTCGGGAAGTAGCCCTTCAACGGCATCCAAGAGCCACGCCAGCGGCGCAGCCCCCTGCGCCGCTTTACTTTTCAATGAGACGCAACTCTTCACGGCTGTACGTCACGCATCCGGCTCCTGGAGTCTGGTCGTGACAAACCGCCGTCTGAGTTCGCTATCCTGCGTCAGCTACTTCAGACTTCCCACGAAAGGACGCGCACATGGTGTCTCTCGTCGGCAAGAAAGCCCCCGCGTTCACTCTGACTGATCAGGACGGCAACCGTCACAAGCTGGCCGACTACGCCGGCAAATGGGTGGTGCTCTACTGGTACCCCAAGGATTCCACCCCCGGCTGCACAAAACAGGCTTGCGGCTTCCGCGACCAGGCGGCACCGTTCGCTGCGATTGGCGCAGTAGTTCTGGGGGCCTCGATACTCGATGTGAAGTCGAAAGCGAAGTTTGCGGCCAAGCACGGACTGAACTTCCCCCTCCTGGCGGATGAGGATCATGCGGTGGCTGAAAAGTACGGCGTCTGGATCGAGAAGAGCATGTACGGGCGTCAGTACTGGGGCATTAATCGCGAAACCTTCCTCATTGGTCCGGACGGCAAGGTGCGTCACCACTGGCCCAAAGCGACGGGCAACGAGGCGCACGCGCTGGAGGTCCTGCAGGTGCTGCGGGAGCTGCAGGGGTAATGCCCGACAGTGGCATAATCGGTCCCGCTCGCTTACGTCATATCTTCCGCCACATCAGGAGACACACATGGCCTTAGAAGCTGGCGAACGCGCTCCGGACTTTGAGATCAAACCGGGGCTCAGACTCTCAGACCTGGGGAAACCGGCAGTCGTCTATTTCTATCCCAAGGACGACACCCCCGGCTGCACCATCGAAGCGAAGGGGTTTCAGGAGCAGTACTTCGAGATCTCCCGTACGGGAGCCGAAGTGATCGGCATCTCGACGGATGATGCCGACTCTCACACTGCGTTCTGCGACAAGTACGGCCTCACTTTTCCGCTGGTACCGGATCCGGCCAAGCAGATCACCCAGGACTACGATGTCCTGGGGGCCAATGGCTACGCCTCCCGGGTGACGTTCCTGGTGGACGGCGATGGTTACATCCGGAAAGTCTGGGAGACTGTCAGTGTCGAGGGCCATGCTCTGGAACTGGTGGATGCCATCCGTGCGATGGGCCGCGGCGAGTTTTAGCGATGCGGGCGATCCTCGCCATCAGTCCCGGCGACCGCTCGGTGCTGCAGGCACGGGACGATGTCTCCGTGCCTGCGCCCGGCGCGGGGGAGGTCCGGATCCGGGTCACCCTGGCCGCGTGTAATTTCATGGACGTGCTGGGGCGTCGGGGGGACTACCCGGTGCCGATCCAGTACCCCTGGATTCCGGGCTCCGAAGGGGTGGGAATCATCGATGCGGTGGGTCATGGGGTCGTGACGCTGGAACCGGGGCAGCGGGTTGCGTTCATCGGGTCCAGCAGCTACAGCGAGTTCGCGATCGCGAAAGAAGCCACCACGATTCCGGTTCCCGATGAACTCCCCGATGCACTGGCTGCGGGATTTCCCATTCAGGGGCTGACTGCCTGGCATGTGCTGTACACGGTCGGCCATGCCCAGCCGGGGGACTGGGTAGTGATTCACGCGGCGGCAGGCGGAGTTGGGGGGCTGGCGGTGCAGCTCGCGAGCCAGCATGGCTGCCAGGTCATCGCCCTGGCGTCGTCGGATGAAAAGCTGGAATATGCGAAGTCCCTGGGGGCCCAGCATGGTGTCAACTATCGGGCCGAGGACTTCATGCGAGCGGTCCGCCGGATCACCGAGGGGCGGGGGGTCGACCTGGTGCTGGACTCGGTCGGGCAGGAGACAATGCCAACGAATTTCCGGGTGCTCCGGCATTTCGGACGGGTGGTCGCCTATGGGCTGGCGTCGGGAATGCCCGAGGTCTCCGTCCAGCGCGACCTTTTCCCCAAGTCCCTGGGAATCCATGCTTTCAGCCTCTACAACGTAGCCCCGCACCAGGAGTTGTTCCACCGGTCGGCCAGGGAACTGATTGCCCGGCTGCTGTCAGGGGCGCTGCAGCTGCGGGTCGATGCGCTGCTGCCCCTCGCGGAGGCGGCGGAAGCGCATCGACGCCTGGAGGATCGCGAGAGCATGGGCAAGCTGTTGCTGGCGATTTAGGGAGTCACCTGTATGGTGGGAGTGCTACCCTACTCCCATGCTTGGACCCGACCGCCTCTTCGAAGACGCCGCCACTTTGTTCGGACAAACTGATGCCGATGGCATCGAGGTCTCCTTCTGGACCCACGACAAGGGGCTGACCCGGTTCGCGAACTCCTACATCCATCAGAACATGGCGGAGCAGGACCGGACCTGCACGATTCGTGTCGCGTATGGGCAGCAGGTGGGGGTCGCGAGCGGCAATGACTGCTCGGCCGAGGGGATGGTCCGGACTCTGAGGACGGCGGAAACCATCGCGCGGTTGTCGCGCCCCAATCCACATTTTCCGGGATTCGCGCCACCTCAGGAGTACGCCTCCATTGAGTCCCACGATCCTGCTACAGCCGCGTATGGTCCGATGGATCGGGCCACGGCCCTGCAGCAACTGTTTGGGACGGCGGATCGCCAGGAAGTGACACTGGCGGGGGCGTTTTTCAGCGGCGAAGAAGAACTTGCTATCGCCAGCAGCACGGGCTTGCGGGCGTATCAGCCCAACACGCATGTGTTTCTGAACGTGATTGCCCTGACACCCTCCTTTTCAGGGGCAGCCCAGGGCATCAGCCGTCGCATTGGCGAGATGACTGTTCAGGAAATCGGTGAGACTGCCATCCAAAAGGCGCTGTTAGGGCGGGACCCCATCGAACTGGATCTGGGGAACTACGATGTCTTCATGGAGCCCGCGGCTGTCGCGGAACTGATTGAGTGGACCGGCTATGTGGGTCTCGGTTCCAGGAGCATCGAGGAGCAGACCAGCTTCCTGGCTGGTCGTTTCGGTGAAAAGCTTGCGGGGGACAACATCACCCTGTATGACAACGCCCTCGAAGGGGGCTACAACTGGGCCTTTGATCAGGAAGGAGTCCCGAAGCAGGAAGTGATCTTCCTGGATCGCGGAGTCGCCCGGGCCTCGGTGCACGACCGCATCAGCGGCCATAAAACCGGGAATCCCTCCACGGGCCACATGGCGGGTCCGACTTCCACCGGTGAAGGCTCGGCGGCCAAACACATCCATCTGAAGCCGGGGACCGAGTCGGCGTCTGCGATGCTGGAGCGGATTGAGCGGGGCATCTACATCACCCGGACACACTATGTCAATGGATTGCTGGAGCCGCGTCAGTTACTGATGACCGGCCTGACCCGGGATGGGGCGTTTCTCATCGAGAACGGGAAACTGACAAAGGGGATCCGCAACATGCGCTTCACACAGTCCTTCCTCGAAGCGCTGAACAGCGTGGTCGCGCTGAGTGCAGAGCGGGTTGCCTGTCCGGCGTGGTGGGGCGCCACTGGCAGTTACCTCATGCCCTCGGTGCATTTCCGCAATTTCCGTTTCACCGGCAAAACAGACCACTAGGTCTTGGTTTCGCCTGTCGCACCGTACAATCTGATCGATGCGCGACTCTGCTGCCGCACGCTTTGACCTGATCGTTATCGGGGCCGGTCACGCCGGCCTGGAAGCGGCATGGGCGGCAGCGGAGCTGGGTTGTGATGTGCTGGTGGTGACCTCGAATCTCGATCGCGCGGGCTGGATGCCCTGCAATCCCAGTATTGGCGGACCTGCCAAGGGTCATATGACCCGGGAAATCGATGCTCTCGGCGGGCTGCAGGGACGCCTCACGGACCAGACCTTCATCCACCTGCGGATGCTCAATACTGGCAAGGGGCCGGCGGTCCAGGCCCTCCGGGCGCAATGTGACAAGTATCGCTACGCTGCCGCAGCCCGGCAGGTGCTGCTCGACCATCCCCGGATTCTGGTCAAAGAAGACTTGGTGGAGCAACTGCTCCTGAACCTGGATGAATTCCAGGGCGTGACGACGCAGGATGGGCAGACATACCACGGGCGGGCAGCGGTCATCACCGCCGGGACCTTCCTGGAAGGGAAGGTCTACATCGGGGAGGTGCGGTACCAGGCGGGACGACGCGGCGATTTTGCGTCGGTGGGTCTCTCACACCAGCTTCGGAGCCTGGGCTTTCCACTGAGTCGATTCAAGACGGGCACGGTCCCGCGGGTGGACTGGACCACCATCGATGTGAGTCAGCTTGAGCGTCAGGAACCTGAGGAGCACTGGGGCTTCTCGTTTCTCACCGATGGTCCACCGTCACTGCCCCAGATTCCCTGCTGGATCACCCACACGACGCCCGAGACCCGGCAGATCGTCGCCGCCAATCTGCATCGGGCTGCTCTGTACTCAGGAGACATCACCGGCGTGGGACCGCGGTACTGTCCCAGCATCGAGGATAAGTACAGGCGGTTTCCTGATCGCGCTCAGCATCCGGTGTTTTTGGAGCGGGAGGGGCTGGAAACCACCGAGGTCTACCTGCAGGGGGTCAGCACCAGCCTTCCATTTGAAGTCCAGGTGGCTTATGTGCGGTCCTTTCCCGGACTGGAGCAGGCGGAGATTATCCGGCCGGGCTACGCGGTCGAGTATGACGCGCTCGATGCCCGCGACCTGCACCCGACACTGGAGTCGCGACGAGTAGCGGGGCTCTACTTCGCGGGGCAGATCAACGGGACATCAGGCTATGAAGAAGCGGCAGCGCAGGGGCTGCTTGCCGGCATCAACGCGGCGCGTCGTCTGAATGAGCAGGATCCGGTCATTTTGCGGAGGGACCAGGCCTACATCGGAGTTCTGATCGATGACCTCGTGACCAAAGGAACGACAGAGCCTTACCGGATGTTCACCTCGCGGGCGGAACATCGGTTGCTGCTGCGCCATGACAACGCGGATGTGCGTCTGACACCCCTGGGTCGTGAGATCGGGCTGGTCAGTGATGACCGCTGGGAACGCTTTGAGCGCCGACGGGAGCAGGTCGCGGCGATCCATGCCAGCCTGGCCCGGCATCCGGTCACGATTCCAACAGAGAGCGGCTCCCCTGTGACATTGCGGGCGGTGGACGCCGCACGTCGCCCTGACATTGATCTGCATCAGCTGGTAGCCAAGCACTTTGGCGAGTGGCGGGTGGATCGCGACGTCCTGGAGCATGTCCAGGTGGAACTGAAGTACGCCGGGTACATCGCGCGCTCGGAGAAGCAGGCGGACCGGCTGACCCGGTCGGCGAAGTTGCGGATTCCGCAGGATTTCGAGTTTCATCAGCTCACCACCCTGAGCTGGGAGTCCCGGGAGAAACTGACCGCGGCGCGTCCGCTGACGCTGGGACATGCCCAGGCGATTCCAGGACTGCGTCCCAGTGACATGTGGGTGCTGATGGTGGCGCTGGAATCGTGTCAGCAGGCGGGCAGCCGCGAGGGCTAGCTCTCTTCGTGCAGGAGCCGGACAGTCACGATTTGCGAAACAGCGATGAAGCATTCGAGGACTTTGCGATCCGGGTCCCGGTGGAGGGTGATGAAGTCATCACCACATTCCGACAGATAGCCAAAGATGTCCTCATTGGCGGTCGTACGGACGAGCAGGCGGACGGGTCCATCGGTGTACATCCCCAAACGACGGCAAAGGGCATGTCCCTGCAGAGTGGTCGGCATGATGAGGACTCCGGGAATCAGGCGAGAGTTGGGTACTGCGGGAATCAGCGTAGCACGGAGCGCTGGTGACTAGCCGGAATGACGGAAATAGAGGATGTCGCCTTCCTGGACTACATACTCTTTCTTCTCGAGGCGGTACTTGCCGGCGGCCTTTGCACCAGCCATGCCGTCATATGTGTCATAGTCGGTGTAGGCACAGACTTCAGCGCGAATGAAGTGCTTCTGGATGTCCGTATGAATCGCGCCAGCGGCGTCCCAGGCGGTTTCGCCACGCAGAATGGTCCAGGCCCGGACCTCCTGCTCACCTGCTGTGAAGAATTGCATGATGCCGATGGTGTTGTACGCCGCCCGTACGAAGGCCTGCGCTGCGGCTTCCGGGAGCCCCATCGCTTCCAGAAACTCGGCGCGCTCTTCAGCGGGGAGTTGCGCGATTTCCTGCTCCACTTTGCCGCGAAGAATGAGCATCCCCAGCCCGTTAGCAGACGCCCAGGCTTCGAGTTCGGCGGCGTTCGAGACATTGCCATCCTCGCCAGCGTTCACCACCAGTAAGCCGGGTTTGCGTGAGAGGAGACCATACGAGCCCAGCAGCGCCAGTTCGTCGGGCTCCAGGGACTCCAACCGCAAGGGGCGTCCGGCCTCCGTGACCGCGGCGAGTCGGGCGAGGAGCGGCTGCTCCTTTTCGCCCTCTTTGCGTCCGCGACGCAGTTCCTCCGCGATTTTCTCCAGCCGATTGGTGAGGACCGCGAAGTCATTGAAGATCAGTTCGTCCTGCGATTTTTTGGCGTCGCGCAACGGGTCAACCCCATCGGGGGCAAAGACATTGGGGTCGTCGAATGCCCGGACCACCAACACCAGTGCATCGCTCCCCCGGTACTCGTTCAGGAGTTGAGCCGGGAAAGGCTTCCCCGGCTCCAGCACTCCATCCGGAATCTGGAGATCAACGAAGCGCAGGGTGGCGTAGACCAGCGAACGGGTCTGGAAGTCTTCGCCGAGGCGTGTCACCCGGGGGTCGACCACCCGCGCCTGACCTGTGCGAACCCGGAGACTGGAACCCTTGCCGACCAGGGCATCCGAGTAACTGTCCACGATGGCTTCGAACAGGGTGGACTTGCCGGAGCGTGGCAGTCCCAGGAAGGCAATCTGCATCAGCGGACCTCCGGTTGAGTCCACACGGAACGAAGGCCTGGGTGGCCTTCGGGGGTTGCAGTCGGGTGGTTGTCAGGCAGGTCAGGGAGACTAATGTCCGCCCCCGCTGCTGCCACCACCACCGAGGAGGATGTCGAAGGGGTTACCGTGGCGCATCACGGTCTCGATGAGGGCGTACATGAAGAGAACGACCCAGAAGAGGATGAAGGCCAGGATCCAGTACGCCTTTTTGATCTCGGCGGGATCAGGAACATAGGGCTCCATCTGCGAGTTGGACGAATCAGCCACGGTGGGCTCCTGTCGGATCAGGGTGCGAGTACCAGCGGAGGAGTGTACCGCGAGAATCGGGAAATCTGACTGAAAATCGCGCAGGATCAGGGGTAGTAGGTCAGCACCCGTCGGGTGACCTCCACGCGGCGGGGGAGAGCTTCTCCCAGCGCGATAGTTTGTGCTTCGTGTCGACGGAAAGTCCAGTTGCCGTGGGCGTCGTACTGGTAGCGCCAGGTTTCATGCAGGCTGGTGTTCTTGGGGGCATTCCAGTGGAGCTGCTCCAGGTCGCCCTGTTCGTTGTAAGTCCAGGTCCACTCTTCGACCACCTGTCCGCTGCGTCGATGGACTTCACTGACCCTCCGCCCGGCGGCGTCATAGCCATACTGCACTTCAGTGGGAATCGACTGCCCCGGGCGGTGAATCACCGCGCTGAGAGGTCGATGGGTTGTGTCGTAGGTGATTTCCCGCTCTTCCTGGGCCTGGTCAAGATCAATCGCTTCGCCTACTGCGGCATCAAAGAAGGATTCTGTGGCCGACGTGGGGCTGTCGAAGTTCGAGAGCTTCAGGGAGCGTACGGCTCCGCTGGCATCACGCTGGCGCTCCACCCGGACTCGGCCGGCACCGTCGTACTCCCGCTCCCAGTGGCCGGAGTCATCCCCCATCCAGTCGATCCGCTCGACATGGACTGCGCGGCCGGCATTGTCGAGCTGCACGACGAGGCGTTCGCGCTCCTTCAGGTCGATGACCCGGCGGTCGATGGTGACGTTCTCCTCGACCCGCACGACCAGTGCATTGCTTCCGGCATCCCGCTCGTAGTGGCGGAATTCCGTCAGCAGATCGCGCTCCCGGGTCTCCGCCAGGATGGTGATGCCTCGCGCATTGAAAGTCAGGATGTCGACGCGGTTGTTGCTGTTGCCAGCGACTCCCAGGACTTCCGCCCTGGTTTCGACCGTTTTGACTTTGCCCCGGAGTCCCATTTCATCGCGTGAGAGGGGGTCCGGCAGCAACGGTGTTGCCACCGCGTTTGATTGCAGCAGGGCGTAACAAAGGGCGAAGGCCGCGAGGTGGGGTCGCATGGAAAGCAAGTGTACCAGCGGCTTGGAGTCTGGAGGCAGCGGACGGGCGATCAGTGCCATCAGTGCGCTGTTGAAGCACGGCTATCAAAACTGGAGCGTCTGATCATAGCGGGGCACAACGCTTTCTTCGGATTCGCTTGACACTCGGCAATGTTGACTTAAAATCTGTGTAGTTCCTGCAGTTCCTGCAGTTCTCGGTTCGTAAGGTGGAGACTATGAAAGCGCATTCTTCTCACCGACAACAGTTGGCATTTTTGCTCGTGTGCTGCCTCGCGACTGGGTGGGCAGGGGTTGGTCTGCAGGATGCGGCAGAAGCAGCGTCCGGGAATGCCAACGACTCTTCGCCTGAGACGGATGTCGCGTGGCTCGAACAACACGGGACGGGAGTGCATGGAGGCCATGCTACAGCAGTACCCGTATCGGGCGGTCAGACATCTACACCCGTTACGCCCTGGCGCTCCAGTGTGCCAATGGAACAAGGGGCGGCCCGGGGGGATGCTGGGGATCGCGCTACCCTGGGGTATCTGATGCTCGATACGACACTCCGCATGACGTATCGCGGCTGGCAGCACATCCAGGGTGACTATCCCTCAGCCGCGGACCTCGTGAACGCTGGCACACTGCATTTCGCAGTGGCGCGACCAGATGGCACTCCTTATCCCGTGCAGACGATGACACACGCTGCGTCGGAGCCAACAGATGCGCTCGGCGTGTCACTGTCGGGCGGCACCTGGAACACTGCGCTTCGTATTGCTGATCCGGCAGTGACGACATCCCGCATAGCGATGCCACTGCAGGGTCTGGAAGAGCCCAAAGGATCTGGTGGCATCTGGGAGGTGCGTCGCGCTGGATTGCTGGCCTTCCAGATGGAAGTTCTGTTGCTCCAGACCGTCAAGTCACTCGGGCGTGTCCCGCAGCACTTTGACGAAGTCCTGACGCTTCATGGGGTGGTACCGACGGACGTGGAGCCGTCCATGACATTACCTGCGTCATCCATGTCGGGTGTTATCGCGCGGGTGCAGGCGAGTCCGCCAACGCTCCACCTGGAGGTCCGACGACCCGACGGTATCGTCGATTCGCGCATCATCGAGTATCTGCTGGATCAGACCACAGGCACCGTGAAGATCAAGCCGGTAGCGGCGGCCGACGTGCCGGAAGCCGCAGAAGAGTGGCCGGTCCTGGTAGCGCTGGATCTCACACCCAGTACGCGCCCGGCATGGCTGGTCCCCGCGACCCCGTAACGGGGCGAGTTAGAGGCACTGCACCTGACGGAATCGCGCAGGGGGGCATCCATGAGAGACCTGAATGGTCTGCATGGGGTCCCCCTTGTCGTAACTTGGGAGGAAGCCAAAGCCTGGAAAAAGTGCGAATCCCCAGGTTGAGCGAGATTCAGCTTCTTTTGCGCCTGTGTTCAACAAATCTTGGGAATGGAAATAGAGTAACAAGCCCAGGTAACTTGACTACGTAGCAAAGAGTTGCTAGTATTCCTGCAGTTCCTGCTGATCGCTTCTGTTAGGTGGTTCTCATGAAAACGCGGGTGCTTCGCACAACCCCCAGTTTGCTGGCGATATTCATCCTCACCTTTGTTACCGCCTTTGGATGGACCAAACTTGGCTGGATGGATCTGGGATCACCGGCCGAGGCCGGTGTCTGCTGTTTTCCGGTGACTCCATCAATCAGCAACTACTGGTCCGATACGTGTTTCATCGAGTGTGAAGGAGTGCCCGAGTACGTCATCCTTCGGACTTCTGAATCCTACGATCAGACCTGGAGCTGGTACTACACACCAGGATCGACCTGCAATTCTCATGGCTTTCTGCCCGGCTGCTATGCCAACCTTAAAACACATGCTTGCTCCAGCGATGTGACTCCAATGGACTGCCCCAGTCCAGAGGAAATCACAGCTTGCTACGACGAGTTCGATGTACTGTGCCCCGAACCGGCGTGTCAGGAGGTGTACGCCCAGTACGACTGTGCAGCGTTAACTGGCCGCCCCTGTCCTTAGCGCTGCAAGGCAACATCTGGAAGGAACTTTTCATTACCCAGTTTCCAGTCCGAAGAGAGGCCTACCATGAGTCCAATTACCAGGCTAGGGCTGATGCTCTGCCTGCTGCTAGCCGTAACAGTCATCGGCTGTAAGCAAAAGTCCGACGAACACGCTGGC